>CANJSS010000121.1 GCA_947476955.1 Flavobacteriales bacterium | reverse complement strand
TCTCCGTCTCCATATTCTCCTCTATTTTTAACTTTTTGACTGGAATGGATTGGATATGCCATCAAATAATTGATTACTAATGAACTTGCTCTAATGAGAATCGTTTGCTTTTTTTCATCCCCAAACGGATAAACACCATATACGTCTTTCAGGTACAATTCCTCTTTTTCCTGATTTACCTGGATGAATTTTTGCTTCATTAAAACTGGATCATATAATCGGTCTAGACCAAATGTTCTAATGCAGTCATGATCTTCTGAAAATCCAACCACATACCACCGATTCTCAAATTCTTTTAATATTCTTGGATGAATGACCGTTGCATTGAAACTCATTTTATCATAGGAATAATGGATCACAGAAACTGGAATCTCTTCACTACACGCTCGATACAAAATATCAAAATGTTCCATCCCTCTGTACAATGGAATTTGATCCGTTTGAATAATTTTACGTGCATTTTCTGAACCATCAAACTCCTCATTGTAAGCAGACAAAACCTTTCCCATGGAATGAGCAAACTGCTGACTTACTCTAGATGTACCAATACTATTGATTACTTCCAGTGCTTTTTTTATTCCTTCAATATCGGCATCGTTTAAACCAATTTTATCAATTGAAAAATCAGGATCGGTATATTCATAAACCAGTTTCCTGCGGCAAAATTTAATTGGTGCAGCAAATCCTTTTGGAGGATCTTCTCGCATCATTTTTATATCCTTTTGAATCGTTTCAATGGAAGGCTTATACGCAATTGCATCGCTACACGCATCTATCAAATCTTGCATATTTGGAGCAGGACGATACCGATTCCGCAAACGCAAGTCAATCGCTTTGTAACGTATATATGCATTTCTATTTATACCCATCAGTCGTTTTTTTTGTAAAAATACACATTATTTTTCATTCCGTATATCTATTCCGTTTAGGTATGTTTATTTTGTAGAATAAATTAAAAAAAAGCGCAGTTATACAAGTTGAAAAAGTAGAAATTATTGATATTGAAGACATTAAATACCAAGTAGCAAGAAACGTGTTTTTTAATCCTTTAATTAGAATAAAGACAGAAAGGGAAACCTTAATAGATATTTACATGGACTATTTGCTATTCTTCTGTCAAGGCTTAATTTTCAATTAGTATTTGAAAATGTAAGTTCAAATGGCCACTTCAAAGCTTGCAGTTTGATTTTTAATTCATTTAAATTATTTATTAAGTCTTCAAAAGAGGGTTTGTTCTCTTCGTAGATCATATCTTCCTTCATTTTGGCGTAATCCGATTTCCATTCCTCCATTTTGTCTGCAACGGGAATTGGATTTAAAGTTTTTGGGCTGTGTAGGTTGTAATCTACTTCGCCCACTCTTGAAAACTTATATCGGTGTGCTACTATGGTTTCATATAATTCTTTGTCGTTTATTGCCTTTTCTGCAATTCCTGCTGTAGTTAGATGGTATATATCATAGAGATGGCGACTTAATCTATCTACTCGCATTTTTTCTGCTGGACGATGGAATTCTTCGTGTAATAGAAATAATTTCTCTAAACAGGTTCGTTCCGGATTTACCGTGGGTACATCAAATAATGGTTCGGCAAAATCTTTATCTGCATATACTTCATCTACCAATGCACCAAATGATTTAACGGTAAATGGTTCTCTCAATGATCTACAACTTACTTCTATTTGTACTCTTGGCAATACATATTCCGATTGAGATTTGATACTATTTGGGTAGTATATTTCAATAACTCTTGGGTCTTGGTCGCTATCCTCTGCATCTATAACTATAAAATCTAGGTCATTAAAACCCTTTGCTTTAAATTCTTCTTGTAATTCTTCGAAGAATGTTCCTGTGGTATAATTCCCTGCTTCTTTTCTTAGTTTGGAAATTTTAGATTTTGAAATTTCGCCACTGTACCCTTTAAAAAACGCTTTATCGATTGCTAAATCAATATCTTCAGAAAATCTGTTTATCAATTTCCACGCTTTGCTCAATGACGTACCACCTTTGAAAACCAAATGTTTGGCTATGCTCATTTGAAAAATGATTTCTAAAGTGCGACTTACCCACCAATCTTTTTCTACTGCAAAAGGCGTCATACCATTTTCAGCAGCGATGGCATTGAAAACAGCTTCTTTCTCTGCTTTATCTGTTGTATAAAAATTAATTTTTGCCATCGCTTATTGCTTTAATCATTATTTTTTGAACCCAAGCTGGTGCTAGTGCAATATCGTGTTTTAGGTCTTTTACTTCTTCCTTTTTTAGTAGTTCAATTATCTTGGTTTCTTCTTGTGCGCTTACTTTACCGTTACCAATTTCTTTTAATGCCTGAATGACCAATCGGCTGATTTTGCCTTTTGCCAAAAGATTTTTTGGGGTGGTCTTTTTGAACTTTATTTTTCGTTTGCCAACTCTTATTTCTCTTGGTGAACCATCCGTAAGCAACACAATATTCATTGGTACTTGCGTACTTAGACCCAATACATTTAAAGCATAGCTTCCTGCAGGTACTGTTCTTATTCGGTCACGTTTGGTAATGGCTTCTGCCACCTCTTCGGCGGATGGAACCAAAGTTCCTATTAATTTACTTATTTTTGGTCGTACATAAATACCTTGTGCCACTCTTACAATAACTTGTTTATCCGCTAAGCGTTCCAAGGATTTTTGAATGGCTTTTGAGGCTCCATAACTCACATAATCGTCAGGCAAAACCAAAGTTCCTTTTGGTTTGCTTTTTATTGACTTTTCTATTTGTTTTTCAATACTTTGCACTTAATTATAATTTTTAATTCTGTCGCAAATTTAGTAAATATTTGCGACAAAAAAAGTTTTTATTTTTAACGCATTTTATTGAAATTTTTACACTGTTCTGTCACACATCTTGTCGCAATTTGTGAAAAGATTTGAATACCCAATGTATCTACCTGAAATTCGCCTTCTATCGGATATATGCATTTCTATTTATACCCATCAGTCGTTTTTTTTGTAAAAATACACATTATTTTTCATTCCGTATATCTATTCCGTTTAGGTATGTTTATTTTGTCTAAAATATAAACGGAACATGGAAATAAAAATCGAAAAATTACAAGAGGTTATTCGTGAAACAGAAACGAAGAGTATTAAATTGTATAACCCAGCAGCGATAGATCACAATCTAGATCATCGGGTTAAAAGTATTGAAATTACGGATAATTATACCCGGATTGATTTCATTTATCGGTCTTCAATGGTTTACGAAAATGGTGGTTGGATACAAATAGATCCAAATAGTTTTATTTCTCCTGTTGGTTCAGAAATAAAATATAAATTAATAAAAGCTTATGGAATTCCATTTGCACCATTGAAACATTATTTCAAAAGACAAGGAGAAACGTATTGTTATAGTCTTATATTCCCTGCACTTCCGAAAGACACGAAACGCATTGATATTATAGAGAAATTAGAACGCGGCACCTATTTCAATTTTTTTAATGTTTGCTTTTCCGAATGGATGTCCATTCCTCACCCAGCGGATATGCATCGTTCTTCTAATTAAAATCAAGCAGATGGAAATAAATATTGACATTCCCGAAGAGACAAAAATTGAGATCCAAAAAAAAACTATTAGACGACTTTTCAATCCAGGAGGGTTAGATCATTTAAAACAACTCCGTGTAAAAAGCATAAAATTGTCTAATGAATTTACGCGAATAGATTTCTTGTACCAGATTCCACAGGATGGTTGGTGGGTAGCAATGGAACCAATGTGCTACATCCAATCCAAAGATTCCACAATCAAATATGGCCTAATCAAAGCAGTTGGAATCCCTTTGAAACCTAATACAATTACGTATTGGAAGAGGCAAACTATATCCTATTCACTTTTTTTCCCTGTCTTACCAGACAATACTACTTCCATCGATATAATTGAAAAACTCGCTCCAGGAAATTACTTCAATTTCTTCGATGTATCTTATCAAAAATGGATGACCGTTCCGCATCCAATAGATGTTAAACGTTCTAATAATTAAACTAATTAAAATAATGAAAGACAAAAATTACCCAAATTACATAGCAATCAAAGCTATTGCCTTAACACATTTTGAGAAAGAACTTGTATTGGATTTTGCCCCAAGATGCTACGAAACAAGTAACACAATAGAGGAGTTTCTTGTCCGTATGAAATCATTTGAACAAGGAAAACTAAAACATATAAAGGAATTAGAACTGAACGAACTTCATCACGACGTTTTATTGGTGAAAGTTGAGCTGGTGAAAATCGAAGCAGAAAAAAGCAATCTCATAAAAATGAGTCAATATGAAAAAGCTGCTGACGCAAGGGAAAAACAGAAGAACGCTTATGCCCGTCTGCTAGAATTGAAAACAGAATTAGAAAACCATTTTGATAAATTGGAAGACCAACTTTCTAATTATGATGAAAAACTGAAAATAAAAAATGTATTACTCGAGTTCAAAACAAGTGATATTGACTATAAATTGGAGGTTTGCAACCAACTTTACGACCAGTACAATGAACTGAAAGCCACCTGTGAAATACTCAGAAAAGAAAATAAATTTAAAGAAGCAACTATTCTTCAGGAAAAATACATTGAAATGGGAAGATTTTTAAACGAATTTTCGAAGTGAAGAAGCCATCTTAATCGATTAGTGTTAAACTCTAAAAATTAAAGAATATGCAAAACCAAGTTGTCATTCCTGCGATAGAAGAGGTTCTAAAATCTGCGTTCCTAGAAATTCAAGAGGTAACAAAAAAAGTACAATTCCACTTTGAAAACAGGAAACGTACCTGTACGAGTAGGATTGTTTTTGACGTAAATTGAACCTGTTACACTTTTTATTTAGAAACTTTCTAGAATGGTATCCTATTCGGTGATAATGGTAATCATATCCATGTCAGCATCTCCATACTTGGTTAAATAAACATGGGATACGAAATCATTTTCATGTGAAATAACCCAAAATTGATCGCCATCCTTATCTATTCCTTTTGGAAAATCAATATCTTGATCCTCTTTTTTTAGTATTTCTTTGAGTTCATCCAAAGTGCTAGAATCGCTTGCATAAAAGAATGCATGATTCGTAAATTCTTTCCCGGCCATAACATACCATTGTGCAACAGGCACATCTGCTTTCTTATCTTTTACCGTAATAATGCCTTGTTGGGCATTTAGCATAAAACTAGTAACAACTAGAATTACCGTTAACATCTTTTTTTTCATATTTCTGCTGGTTAATTGATTATGTAATGTACCGAATTCATGGCGAGTATCTTATAATTAGCGTCTATTAAACTTCCTCCTTCGGGTATTTCGTCTGAAAAATTGAATGTATTGTCTTCAAAGAAATGACAAACATTAGGCGAAAGCACCAAGCACATTTTAAATGCCTTATTTTCAATAGGGTTGATTTGTTTATGAAACTGCCGAACCACATTGAATAAGTCGTTGAAATTTTGTTTCTCATCCATTAGCGAATCTACACGCACGCGCAATCCCGGTTTATCTGGAATTGAATCCAAATAAAAGTGGATAGGAAATTGCATGTATACAGCTCCCTGAATACGAACGATTACGTATGGAAAAGTTCCATAACCCTGAGCACGTTTCTCAGCGCTCAGGGGAAATAGATCTAGGTTACTCATGTTTCGATTTTTTTAAGTAAAAAACACCTATTGATTTTGTCCAACCAGGATTTCTAAGTTCTTGGTTGCTGCGTTTTACTAATTGGTGACTGCTCATTTCTGAAAATTCGTTCTGATTGTTTAATGGAGTATTTTTCATCTTCGTTATTTTTTTAAGTTTTGTAAATTTTCTGTTCCCTTTTTTTCTTTCGCTCGAGCTTTCAACATGTTACTTCTGTAAACGTCATAGCAAGCAACTTCAAAAAAGAAGACATCATCAAAAGCGCACCTGTCTTTTGCACAGGTGCACGTTTTGTTTTCACATTGTTCGTCAATTGGTTCAGGAACACCAAATTTATTGCGTGTCAACCACGGTGGATTTATCTCTTCTTCCATGGTGCTGCACTTGAAATACAAAATCTATTTTTCATGATTTCATTATTTAAACGTTAAACAATTCATCACTAAGAGAATCTAAAGGAGGATTTTGCATTTGTTTTTAGGCCCTCGCCTCGCATCTATTTTTCCACCGTGCCCTGCATTTCGTTTGCTCTTTTGGTCAGTCCCTTTCTCTAATTGAAGGGGCGATATCCTGAGCTTGCCGAAGGATCGGTTGGCTTCCAATTCTTTGAACAACTGTCAAAAGAGGTTTGGAACTCTTAATGTTTAATCTATAAGTTCTGTTTTTTGAAAAGTTACAGCGAACTTTTTATTATTTTCAATATTGCTCTAAAAGCTTTTTCAAATCCGCATCAGATTTAATCCCCGCTGACAAAGCATTTACATTTTCTATAAATTTCTTTGAAATTCGTTTTCCCAAAAAAGTTTTGGAGGGTTGAAAATTAAAATCAGTTTCATTGATCCCCATTTTGTAAAAGAGGATAAGTAACATGATTTCCATCAGTTTTGGATTTAACCGAAGATCTTGTGGAGAAACATCCCGGAAAAATGTGGTTTGGACATAATCATAGGAAGGTTTATAGCCTTCAAAAACTGATTTTAAGTATTCACCAGACGTTCGAATAAAAAGTGCATATACATTTGAAAAGTCATGAATAGTGGTATAAATTTCCGTTGTCACTCGAAAATCATCTTGCATAAAAACTTCGAAAAAATCGTGTTCAACACTTCCAATCTTCACCGATTTTGGCGGCAGTCTTTGATAAGCTCCCATAAATTTTGGACACGCATCATAGGATGAAATAAAAAATAATTTTTCGATAATTTCAGTTGCATGATGATCCAGTAAATTATCCAACGATTGATCTTCTGGTAGCTTTTCGTCACTAGCTCTGCCCTTGCCTATTATAAACGAAGAACCGCCGTAACGGGAAAATAAATATTTCATGATTTCATTATTTAAAGGTTAAATAATTTATCACTAAGAGAAAATAAAAAGCAGGGTGTACATTTATTTTTAGGCCCTGGCCTCACATCTTTTTTCCACCGTGCCTTGTCAGATCGGTTGGCTTCCAATTCTTTGAACAACTGTCAAAAGAGGTTTGGAACTCTTAATGTTGAAGCAATGTAAAAAGAATAATTTAACTATGCAAGCATAATTAAAAAATATTTAAATTATTTCCTTTTTTGTTGATACCTCTAAATAAAATGCAAAGGACAAGCCTTAGAAAATATGAAATTGTTCAGATATTAAGAATGATAAATTTTAAGTCTTAACAATAGGGCTTGACTGTCGAAATAGCTACATTTACTTTTAAATCAGCTAATCATAAGTAAATAAATTCAAAAATATTCATTGATCTAAAAAATATGAGCATGTTCATTTAGTTTATTTACAATATTTAACAATAATAAAGTTTGAGAAGTAATCTATGGTTTTATGTGGTTCG
>CANJSS010000120.1 GCA_947476955.1 Flavobacteriales bacterium | reverse complement strand
TGGCAAGCGGTGTTCCATCACCTAAGCGAATCATCCATTCAGAGCTTCTTCGCAAGTGGTACGTTATTTCTTTAAGTGACTTGGTAGCGACAGCTGCTAAAAAATTATCCTTGCTTTTTGTCAATTCTGAGAAAAAGTAAAAATGAAAGGCATCTGTAAAAAATTGTCTAACAAGAATAAATGCAAAATCTGTATTTGGTTGTTCAACTAGGGTACAATTAAAATATTCGTTTTCCGCTCTGCGAAATGCTAAATCATCGCCAGTTCTATTTTTTCCAATTTTTTTTGCTGCTTCTTCAAAGATAGATTCTGCAATCCCAATCAAGTCCAATGCAATATTCGTTGTGGCAAGATCTTCCTCCAAAAATGGTCCTTTACTTGAGTATTCACTTAAACGATGACTCAGAATCAAAGCATTGTCTGCAATTTGCAGGTAGTATTTTTGTTTTTCTTTCATGATTTGTGTTATTATACTATTTTATACTTCGGCCACTCGACAAGCTCCAGGATCGTGGGTGCGTCTAGCTCAGGGCAGGGATAACGTGATTATTTGGACAGGGTTATTAAAATTATAAGTACCGAAACTCTTAAATCCAGAGGGTTGTAAATGAATTTATTTATTCATTAATTCGTTTAAATATTAAAACTTGTCAATCTATAAAATACCTTCCCAAATATTATATTGCAGCTCATTCGCCCCTTCGCCGTACCCAGGAAGTCCAACTCAGTGCAGCGCCTTTGAGTTTTCTTTCCTGAAATTTGATTTACATCTGTTTTACACCTTCAGGTAATGTATAAAATGTTGGATGACGGTAAATTTTCGTATCAGCTGGTTCGAAAAAATATTCCGCTTCATTTATCGAAACTGCAATTATCTCTTCACTCGGAACTACCCAAAGACCAGTGCCTTCTCCTCTTCTTGTATAAACATCTCGGGCATTCTCAATTGCCAAATTTTTGTCAAAAGCATGGAGGCTTCCAACGTGTTTAAATGCTTGACCTGGTTTGGACTGTAGGAATACTTCCCATAATTGTCCTTGGTTATCGCTATTTTCCATTTCTTTTAAGCGTTAATGAATATTTAAAATTTGGTAGTTGTTGGAAGAATAGGAAAATGAATCGCCTTTTTCTTTTCCTTTAATTAAACGATAAATAGGCGAATCAATTGAAATCCCAACAATTTTTTTGTTTTCGAAATCAAATGGAATTGTTGCAAATCCAAGGAAGAAATGAAATTTTTCCGTGGTAATTAGAGCTCCCGATTCTGCAATGTTTTTTTTGGAAAAATCAATTTTTCGCAATACCTCCAAATCGGCTTGTGCTTTACTTAATTTTTGTTCAAATACGGTTTTTAACTCTCCAGCTTCTGTTTGGTGCGAAAAATCTTCCGGATCTAGTGTGTCTGTTTCGTCCAAGTCTGACATAGTATTTGAACATTCAATTCTTTCTTGGAAATCGCGAATAAGAGATTCTTGTTGCAACAGTAATACTTTCTGAAGTGCTATTTTATTCATTTTATTTTTTAGTTAATGTTTTAAACTTGCTGCATATGCTGTTTCTCGCACCCATTTCCCATCCGCATGTGCTTTAATATGGTGATCCAAGCGTTGTTGGTTACACGGTCCATTTCCACCTACAACGGCCCAAAATTCTTCCCAATTTATTTCGCCATGCAAATAAGTTCCATCCGGCTGTAATTTTAAAGCTGGGTCAGGAATATTAAGACCAATCAATTCCGCTTGAGGTATCGTTTTTTGAATAAACTTTTCACGAAGTTGGTCGTTGGATTCTCGTTTTATTTTCCATTTCAAGGCTAAACTTGAATGTGTTGAATCGGAATCGTGCGGACCAAACATCATCAAGGCCGGCCACCACCAGCGATTAAGTGCGTCTTGCGCCATTGTGCGTTGATCTTCTGTTCCCTCCATCATGCGCCACATAATTTCATATCCTTGTCGTTGGTGAAACGATTCCTCCTTGCATATGCGCACCATAGCTCTGGCGTATGGGCCATATGAGGTACGTTGCAATGAAACTTGATTTGTAATTGCTGCTCCATCTACTAACCACCCAATTGCTCCCATGTCAGCCCAGTTCAATGCCGGATAATTGAAAACCGATGCGTATTTTGCTTTACCAGCGTGTAAAAGCGCAATAAATTCTTCTCTACTCATTCCCAATGTTTCGGCAGCACTATACAAATACAAACCATGGCCTCCTTCATCTTGAATTTTTGCAAGCAATATTTTTTTACTGCGCAGCGAGGGTGCCCTAGTTATCCAGTTTCCTTCCGGCTGCATTCCAATAACCTCTGAGTGTGCGTGTTGTGAAATTTGACGAATTAAATTTTCCCGATAAGCATCCGGCATCCAATCGCGCGCTTCAATTTTTGTGTCCGATGCAATTTTTAATTCAAATTCTTGTATTAATTGTTCGGTTGTTGGAGCAATTATTTCCATGTGTTTATATGTTAAATTTATTAGTCTCAAAAAAATGTGACTAAACAGCTTAACAAAGAAACTACTATTGCCTAGTATGGAATATGATTAAATGCAATTGAAAACATGATTTAGGCTATGTATTTTTATGGGTAAATGTGACCTTACAGATAGGATATTTAGAATAGGACTAAATGTACATTTTCTACTTTATCGTTTTCAATTATTTTTAGAATGTAATTACCGCTATTTAATAGCGGTAAAGTAGCATTCGATATATTTTTATCCTCTTTTTTTGATGAAATTAATTTACCCTCAGAGGAAAAAATCTGAATAGTTGGATGAATTAAAATCCGATTAAAATTTAGTTGATCACTCGATTGAGCAGGATTTGGATATACCTCAATTTTTTCATCCTTTTGCACTTGCTTTAAGTCTAATTGACCTTCCAATAATCTCACAAGACCTTTTGAATAGGTGCCAATCCAAATATAATTGTTCGAATCTTTTGCAAGCGATAATATGTGATTCTCAGGAATTCCTGAATTAGAAATAGTGTAATTTTCCCAAAGGGAATTATACCTTTTCACAGATAATCCATTTTGGTGCGTTCCAAGATAGAAGTTCTGTGAATCATCAATAATCATTGTTGTTAAACTATTAGATGCTAATCCTGAATTACTACTATTTTGCAATAACCAAGTTTGGTTACCTGTATCCGTAAATAATCCCTGCGCTGGACTCGCGTACCACGGTTTTCCCAGCTCATCTATTTGAACTGTAGCAACAGAATTATCTGGAACACCAGCATTTAGAATTGTGTAATTTTGAAGAATTCCGTTAACAATATATATCAGCCCGCCATTGATTGTGCCAATATATTTATTGTTTTGACTATCAATTCCTATTGAAGTTATGTTATTAGACAAAATTCCAGAATTTACAATCGTCCAGGTTTGCCAATTGGTGTCATCAAACATAGTTAATCCTTCCGCAGTGCCGACCCATTTATTTCCGGCAGTATCGATAGATATAGCACGGATAAAATTGTCAGGTATATTAGAATTTAATGTAGAAAAGACTTGCCAATTTGAACCGTCATATTTTAACAAACCACCCAAAGTTGTGCCTATCCAAATATCATTATTATCATCAACGGCTAATGCACGAATATAATCATCTGTTAATCCGGAGTTATTCGTATTGAAAATTTCCCATATACCATTTGACAGGTGCACTAAACCATGGTCTGTTCCAATCCAAAGTTCATTTGTTCTATCCACTAATAAACAACGTATTGTGTTATTGGGTAAGAATGAATTTGATTCATCATAAATTTCCCACTCCGTAATTTGACCATAAAAAAAACTTCCACTGCATAAATACAGTGGAAGAAATAGAACTTTTATTTTTTTAAACATTTTATAATTAGTCGATTATCATTCTAGATGTATAATTTTTTCCTTCGAAGAAAATATTGAATAAATATACACCTTTAGATAAAGTACTTTGATCCATTTGCCACGTGTTTGATCCTATTGAATGATCAATATTCTCTGAACAAACAACTTGACCTAATAAGTTTAAGATTTCGGCTTTTAATGTTCCTGAATAATTTGTTTCAAACTCAATATTGAATTTCCCACTGTTTGGATTCGGTGCAATTTTAATGGATTTTTTGAATGGAATATTTTCTCCAATTGCAGCACACGATAAAACAACTGCTTCAACTGGAACCAAAGCACTTGAACACGTGCTGTTAGAGGTTAAAATTTTCCAATCATAGAAGTAGTAATAATATGAAGCTCCAGCTGATGCACCAAAAATAGAAAGTATCCCCGTTAATTCATAAGGGTAAGTTGCACTATTATTGTTTCTGTATAATCCTGAAGTTGTGATATTTTTTCCTACAAGTCTCAAATTTGAGTCAATTGGAACATTGAAATTCAATGTTGCACGACTTGACCCAGCAGGAACAGCTACAGTGGTTGTTGCTAAAACAACTGCATTTTGATCTTGCAATTCTATCGTTACATTTCCAGCAGACTGAGAATACAAAAATACGGACTCTAATGTGAAATTGGTGTAACTGTTAAATACTTCGTATTGTTCAGTAGTTACATATCCACCGCCACCAATACCATTTGTATATGGCTCTGCATGAATTGAATCAAGGTATGAATCTGTGTTCTGAACAAAATAAGTTGTAGATGCATTTAATACAGGCGTTGTAAAGGTGTTTCCATTTCCAACATAAATATTATTACTGTCATACCATGTTATATTTCCACTTGAAGTTGCGTTTAAAACAACTGAACCTGAAATACATACTGTATCTCCAATTACAGTAGGTACATTAGGTGCAATATTGTTAACTATAAATGGCAAGGATGTGCTAACTCCACAATAATTTGTTACCTCACAAGTATATGAATCAGGTTGCGATACTGTAATTGACTGAGTTGTTTCACCATTAGACCAAAGGAAAGAACTTCCAGCTGTTGCAGTTAATGTTATGGATTGTCCATCACACAAGTTATTAGAATTGTTAGAAGTAATCACAGGCAAAGCCAAAGATCCTGAAGGCAATTGCTGCGTTAAAGTAACTGGAACGGCGGTAAAATTATTGTCATCATTTTCTTCTAGGAAAATATTGTTTTTGTCAACTTCTAAAACTATATAGTAATCACCGTTACATGTATTTGCAGGAACATTAATCCACATTCCATCTAAATATTTACTGTAAACATCTGTCCAACCAGAAGAAATTCCTTGTTCAACAACCGAACAATTATAATTTCCACCACCTAGATTCCAGTTTGGAAAATCGGCATTGTTTAATGTTGTCCCTCCTAAATAAACAGTATTATTATCTCTACAATGACCATCATAAGTACTACCAGGTGTTCCACATTGTCCATAGTCCATTAAACAAAAACCAATTTTTGCTCCTGTTCCTACAATTGGCCAATTTAATGGATTTGGATCTGTTGTTTGAATTCTTAAGGTCATAACAGCCCAATCATCAACGTGATTATGACCATGAGAAGGATGGTAAGTAACACTTCCGGCATAATGGTCTTCATAACTCATTGCGTTTCCATTTTTATGGTAAATTCTTTGAGTAATAAGTTGCTTTGGATTTTGGTAACCATTTGGACATGTAAATTGACCCGTTGATGGCACATTAAAAACGGTATCATTTCCACAAAGAAATGTTCTATTTCCAAAGTCATCTTGACCTCTTACCGTAAATGAACCATGACCTATATTTGGCGTAGAACCTGTAACTCTTAATCTACCATTATCAGAGCCCTGTCCAGCATAATTCGTTCCAGCTCCAATCTGAGGATATTCAGTATATCCGCCGTTGATAACTCCCTTCCAGGAAGCTGTGATATCCGGTAATAAAAGGCAATTTGAGGAACCATCTTCACAAAGACAAGAAGTTGCATTTGTTGTGGTGCATTGTGAGTTTGCTTGAAATGAAATAAAGCTTAAAAAAATTAATGGTATTATTTTTCTCATAATTAGTAGTTTAAAATTCTCGAAGTTAAAAATAAGTAAAAAAAGTAGTTAAAACATTCTTTTTTTATTTGATGCGTTTTTTATTATTTAGAAATAGTTGAATAGGTAATGTTATGGCTTTTAAATAAAGGAAATTAGAGAAAATAATTTTTGTATTTTTTTGCTCCGGAACTTTTATGACTGTATATTTATGGATAACATATAAATAAAATTTATATTTTTTAAAATGACACGGCTAGAAATTGAGGAATCAACTATTCAAATCATCAAAAAGGCATTGGGTTATCTTTTCGAAGAAGCCCTTTTAGAAGAAATTATTCATGTTGGACAAATGCGGGAAGTGCAATTAGATGAGGTGATTTTAAATGTTGGCGATGCAATGCAAATGATTCCGATTGTATTGCGAGGGTCTGTAAAAGTTTCTAGGGAAAATGATGCAGGAGAAGAGCTTTTACTTTATTATATTGAAGAAGGTGATACTTGCGCTATGTCACTTCAATGCTGCGTTCGAAATGCGGCAAGCGAAATAAAAGCTACAAGTATGGAGAATTCTATTCTCTTATTTATTCCGGCTGAAATGATGGAAACCTGGATGCATAAGTACAAGTCTTGGAGAGAATATATTCTGCAAAATTACCACATAAGGTTTACCGAATTGATGGAAACAGTTGATGCGATAGCATTTATGCGTCTGGATGAAAGATTATTGAAATACTTAGTTGATCAAGCGAAACTCCTCGGAAATTTGGAAATTAATAGGACCCATCAGAAAATTTCTGAGGATCTTCATTCTTCCCGGGTTGTAATTTCGAGGCTGTTGAAACAATTGGAAGTGAAAGGAAAGATAAAATTACTTCGAAATAAAATCATATTAACCTCCATTTGAACAATTTGGTGTGCAGATATTTCAATATGTTTTTTTTGGAAGTTAGTTTTTTAGTTATATTTGCTCATGTTTAACTAAATTTAATTACTATGAAAAAAATTTTACTTTCAATTGCAGTCGTATGCGCTGCAGCAACAACTAACGCTCAAATCATTTCTTATTCTGCGTCAGATTCAACTGATTTTTCTGCATGGGCAATTGTAGATGCGGATCAAGATGGTTTTAACTGGTCTTTAATTAATTTAGCCGCTTTTGCCGCACAAGGAGATGCATTCGCGTCTTTTTCTTATGACAATGCAACTGTTGCAGCTTTAACTCCAGACAATTGGGCCGTTACACCAGCAATCAATTTGACAGGTCAAACAACAGCTACTTTATCTTGGGTGCGAGCTGCTGTTGATCCAGCATGGTTGGCTGAAAACTATTCTGTATATGTAGTTCAAGCAACTCCAGCAACATTGGTTGCAACATTAGTTGCAGCAACTCCGGTTTATACAGAAACGATAGCTGCAGCTGGTCTTTTGGGACGATATGTAGATATTTCTTCTGTTGCAAACATGAATAATGTTTATGTTGCTTTCAGACACCACAATTGCACAGATAATTTTGCATTCTTCATTGATGATGTGAAAATTA
>CANJSS010000119.1 GCA_947476955.1 Flavobacteriales bacterium | reverse complement strand
CTGGAATTACAACTGATCTTTCCGGAACGTATCCCCGAAATTCTATCGGTTCGGTGCCTGAAACATCAATTATTTTTGTTGATTTAGTCAAAACTACATTTGCCCCTAAAACAGCTTGTTTTCCAACGCGAACGCCTTCTACAACAATACATCTTGATCCGATAAAAGCGTCATCTTCGATAATTACCGGCGCAGCTTGTAATGGTTCCAAAACGCCGCCAATTCCGACGCCACCGCTCAAATGAACGTTTTTACCTATTTGCGCGCACGATCCAACCGTTGCCCAAGTATCCACCATTGTTCCAGAATCTACAAAAGCACCAATATTTACATAAGAAGGCATTAGAATTACGCCCGAAGCAATGAAACAACCATAACGCGCAACAGCAGGTGGAACAACACGAACGCCTAATTTCTTGTAATTGGTTTTTAATGCCATTTTATCGTGAAATTCAAACGGTCCAACTTCAATTGTCTCCATTTTTCGAATTGGAAAGTACATTACGACTGCTTTTTTTACCCACTCGTTTACAATCCATTCTCCGGAATCTGTTGGCTCCGCAACACGCAAAAGTCCTTTATCGATATCTTCAATTACCTGGTTTATTGCCTCAATTGTTTCCGCTTGGCTCAAGAGTTCTCTATTTTCCCAAGCTGCTTCTATTCTAGATCTCATAGTTCAAATTTTATACAAAGATAATCATTGTCGTGGAATCATTTTCTAAACTATCTTTGCAGATATGGGTAGAATTGTAGCATTGGATTTTGGATTGAAGCGAACAGGAATAGCAATGACGGATGAATTGCAGATTATTGCTTCCCCATTAACTACTATTGAATCAACTGAATTAATGGATTTCTTGAAAGATTTGACCCTCAAAAATAAAGTCGACACCATTGTTTTAGGTGAACCAAAAAGGATGAACAATGAAGACACGCACATAACACAAAATGTTTATCTGTTGAAAGAGGCTTTGGAAAAAGAATTTCCGTTACAAAAAATTGAATTAGTTGACGAGCGATTTACGTCAAAAATGGCTATGCAATCTATGATTGATGGAGGATTAAAGAAAAAACAACGCCAGGCAAAAGGAGCGTTGGATAGTATCAGTGCAGCTATTATTTTACAATCTTATATGAACCAACATTAAACTCGGCTGTTTTAGAAGTATAAAATACGTTAACATTGCGGCTTCTTTCACTGAATAATTTAATTTTGTATAAAATTTTTTAAGAATGATATTACCAATTGTGGCTTATGGCGATCCGGTTTTAAAAAAAGAAGCGGAGGAAATTACAAATGAATTTCCCGATTTGCATAAACTAATAAAAGACATGTACGAAACGATGTACCACGCATCTGGTGTTGGATTAGCTGCACCTCAAATTGGAAAATCAATTCGAATGTTTGTTGTGGATGGAAGTCCTTTCGCGGAAAAAGATGAGGAGGACGAAGAAGACACTCCTGATCCGAAAGCAGTGGGAATTGAGAACTTCAAAAAAGTGTTTATCAATCCAATTATAGAAGAAGAAAGTGGAGAAGAATGGGGCTTCCAAGAAGGTTGCTTGTCTATTCCAAAAATTCGCGAAGAAGTTTTTAGAAAGGAAAAAATTCAAGTTTCGTACTACGATGAAAATTGGGATTTTCACGAAGAAGCATTTGAAGGTTATGCTGCACGAATCATTCAACACGAATACGACCATATCGATGGGATTTTGTTTACCGATCATTTATCCCCTTTAAAAAGAAGATTATTGACAAAAAGGTTACAAAATATTTCAAAAGGTGAAGTAAAAGTTGACTATAAAATGAAATTTCCTATTGTTAAAAAAGGTAGGTAGTTTTGAACGGATACAAGACATTTAAGAAGAAAAGTATGCATATTAAAAAAGTATTTATTGCAGTTACACTGTTCATTGGAATTTATTCCTGTGGCAATTCGGAGAACAAAACAGACAAATCGACCAAAGAAGAATTGGTTTCCAAAATTAAGGTGATGGAGGATTCCTTGCGCGGTTTGCAAGCAAATTTAAACACCATCAAACAAATTCCAAACTTAACGCATTTTGAATTAATCAATAGGCTTTTAGATTATTACCATAGTTATCCAAAGGATGGTTATGCTGCAGAATGTTTGGATAAAGTGCACATGAAATATTCTGGGTTGGGAATTCATGAAAAAGCCGTGCAATTTGCGGATACCTTGTTGAATAATTATCCGAATTATATTAACAGAGCAATGGTTTTAGAAAGTCAGGGTAGTACGTATGATATCTTTATTCAACCGAGAGACACACAAAAAATTCGATATTATTACGAATTACTGTTAAAGGAAAATCCAACGATGGAAAAGGATAAACGAGATGGAATAAAAGACCGCCTCAAGCATTTGGATATGACTTTTGATGAATTCATAGAGTATAAAATGAGTGCAATCAGTCAGAAATAGTAAGTTAACATTGTGTTAAATAATATTTTTGGTACCTTTCTTGCTTTAAATTTGATCAAATAGTAAAATCAAAAATTCAAAAATATGAAAAAGTTAGTATTCTCCGTCTTAATTATGTTTGTTGCAGCAATCGCGATGAACAAAATGTATGCTCAAATAGAAAATGGAGCTAAAATTGATTTCACGAAAGAAACACACGACTATGGTACTGTGAAATATGGTGGCGATGGTTCATGTTCATTTGAATTCAAAAACACAGGAAACGCACCATTGATAATTTCCAATGCGAAAGGATCATGCGGATGTACCGTTCCAGAATGGCCCAAAGAACCAATTGCTCCTGGCGCAAAAGCTACTATTAAAGTAAAATACGATACGAAACGACCTGGTCCAATCAATAAAAGTGTCATCATTACTTCCAACGCTGTAAATGAGCCATCTAAGACCATTCGAATCAAAGGCAATGTTTTACCAGCTCCGGAAGGAAGCGCACCAGTTAACAATTCTGGAGCTCCAACAAATAACTAAAATGAAATTCCTTTTAGTAGGATGTATACTATTTTTAAATTCCGCCCTTGGCATAAGTCAGGAGGCGGAATTTAGTTTAAAGAAGTCGCTACACAAATTTCCAGATTGTACGGAAGGAGCGATTTTGGAACACTCCTATAGTATTACCAATTCAGGAAATTCTCCTTTGTTAATTTTTGACTACAAAGTACAGTGTTCCTGCACCAAAGTCATTTTGCCTGAAAAACCAATTGACCCTGGAAAAACAGGAATAGTAAAAGTCATATTCGATTCTGAAGGAAAATCTTTTCAGCAAAATAGGGAAGTAATCTTGCAGACGAATACAAAAAACAAAAGTGAAAAAATTCGATTCAAAGTATTTGTTGAACCGAAAGCTTAAAAAAAACGTTAACAATCTGTTAAACCTTCGCATCAACAAAGTTCTTGTTCTATATTTGAATTTGAAAATCAACAAATATTTAAACAATTTTGATAAATTTAAAAATGAACCCTATGAAAAAAGTAATTTTCTCTTTAATGATCGTATTGACTGCTGCTTTTGCAATGAATACAGTAAATGCACAAACGACAAGTGGTGCTAAAATCGATTTCTCAAAAGAAACGCACGACTATGGAACAATTAAAAATGGTGCAGACGGAACGTGTACTTTTGAATTTAAGAACACAGGAAATGCACCTTTGATAATTTCAAATGCAAAAGGATCTTGTGGTTGTACCGTTCCAGAATGGCCGAAAGAACCAATCGCTCCAGGAGCAAAAGCTTCTATTAAAGTTAAGTACGATACTTCTAGACAAGGTGTAATCAATAAAAATGTTACAATTACTTCAAACGCAGTAAATGCAGCGGAGAAAATTATTTATATCAAAGGAAATGTTTTGCCAGCTCCGGAATCAGGCGCTCCAGTAAACAATTCTGGCGCACCAATAAAGAACTAAATAGCGACTAGCTTTAGGTTTAAAAAACCGTTTTGGAAATTTCCGAGACGGTTTTTTTTGTTAATCAATTTTAACCACCCCAAAATCCAACACTCAAATCTCAATTTATATTTACCACAATACTCGAGTAAACGTGCACTCAAAGACCAGAAAAAATCAATTGTTAATAAATTTCATTTTTAAGCCCCACCTTTTTTTGTAACTTTATTCCTCTCAATTTTCAAGATTCATGTATATAATTTTTGACACCGAAACGACCGGTTTACCGCGTGATTGGAAAGCTCCAATTACAGACACAGGCAATTGGCCAAGGGTGATTCAATTAGCGTGGCAATTGCACGATGACATGGGTCAACTGATTGAAAATAAAGACTTCCTGATTCGACCAGAAGGTTTCGATATTCCATATGATGCCGAAAAAATTCATGGAATTTCAACCGAATTAGCTACGCAACATGGAGAATCCTTGGCGGATGTATTACAGTTGTTTAACCAAGCACTAGCAAAAGCAAAATTCGTCGTTGGACAAAATGTAGGATTTGATTTAAATGTTCTCGGATGTGAATACATAAGGAAAGAAATTAAAACTGAAATGGGCGAAATGCCTGTTTTAGACACTTGTACAGAGGTTACTGCTAGTTTGTGTAAATTGCCGGGAGGTAGGGGTGGAAGATTCAAATTACCAACCTTGACAGAACTTCATTCCTATTTGTTTCAAGTACCTTTTTCCGAAGCGCACAATGCAACAGCAGATGTGGAAGCCACTACACGTTGTTTTCTAGAGTTACTTCGCAGGGGGTATTTTTCCGCAACACTCTTGCAGCAGGAGGAACACTATTTGGAGGATTTTGTGGCTTTCAATCCAGCACCAATTCAATCGATTGGACTAAAACATTTCAATTTAAAAGAAGTAAGTCAAAAAATAAAAGCTGCCTCTAAAATAAAATCTGCAACACTTTCTGGAAATAAGGAAACAATTTTGGCGCAATTGTCGGAAAGTAGGTTTGCGCATTTACACAACCATACGCAGTTTTCCATTCTTCAGTCTACGATAAATGTTAGCGGATTAGTTGCTAAAGCGGCGGAATATAATATGCCAGCTGTCGCTTTGACGGATACAGGCAATATGATGGCGGCATTTCATTTTGAGAAAGCAGTTGCAACGTACAACAAAGCATTAGGTGCGGAACGTAAATTAGCACTTGAAAACGGAGAGGAATTCACAAAAAAGGATTTATTGCCAATTATTGGCTGCGAATTCAACGTATGTAAAAATTTAGAAGACAAATCAGTTAAAGATAATGGTTACCAAGTTGTATTCTTGGCAAAAAATAAAAAAGGATACCACAATCTGATTAAATTGGCTTCCATTGCGTATACAAAAGGAATGTACTATGTTCCTAGAATTGACAAAAAAGTTATTGAACAGTACAAGGAAAACCTAATCGTTTTGACCGGAAATCTTTATGGTGAGGTTCCAAGTATGGTTTTAAATCTTGGCGAAATTCAAGCCGAGGAAGCATTACTTTGGTGGAAAGAGCATTTTGGTCAAGATCTTTACTTAGAAATAATGCGCCACGGTCAGGAAAATGAAGAAAGGGTAATTCCAACTTTAATAAAGTTCTCCCAAAAGCACCAAATAAAACTTGTTGCAACAAACAATACCTATTATTTAGATAAAAAAGATGCGGAATCACATGATGTTTTGTTGTGTGTAAAAGATAACGAACTTGTATCTACTCCAAAAGGCCGTGGAAGAGGCTTTAGGTATGGCCTTGAAAATGAAGAATACTATTTCAAAACGTCCCAAGAAATGAAGGAATTGTTTTTGGATCTTCCCGAAGCAATAGATAACATTGGAGAAATTATTGATAAATGCGAACAATACCCATTGGCAAGAGAAGTGCTGTTGCCCGCTTTTGATATTCCGGAAGATTTTCAGGATCCGCAAGACGCTTTAGATGGCGGAAAACGAGGTGAAAATAATTATTTAAAACACCTTACCTATGTTGGTGCTGAAAAAAGATATGGAGAAATCTCGGAAGAAATTCGTGAACGATTGGAATTTGAATTGGCAACGATAGAGAAAACTGGCTATCCCGGTTATTTTTTAATTGTTCAGGATTTCTGTCAGGCAGCTAGAGATATGGGCGTTTCTGTTGGTCCAGGTCGCGGATCTGCCGCAGGTTCTGCAGTTGCTTACTGTATAAAAATCACCAATGTTGATCCAATCAAATTCGACTTACTTTTTGAGCGTTTTTTGAATCCAGATCGTGTTTCTATGCCAGATATTGATATTGATTTTGACGACGAAGGACGAAGCCGCGTAATTGATTGGGTTATTAATAAATATGGAGCCAACCAAGTTGCACAAATCATTACTTACGGCACAATGGCTGCAAAATCATCTATTCGAGATACAGCTCGCGTTTTAGATCTACCGCTGCCTGACGCGGATAGAATAGCAAAATTGGTAACCGATATTTCGTTGAAGAAATTATTCAACATGAACGATGCAGAGCTTGCCGACAAACTAAAAAATAATCAAGATGATATTTCACGTGCAAAGGAATTACGCGTAATCGCATCTGGTGAGGATTTAGCTTCTCGGGTTTTGAATCGGGCACGAGATCTTGAAGGTTCTGTTCGAAATACAGGAATCCATGCCTGCGGTGTGATAATTACGCCCGATGATATTACCAATTATGTGCCTGTTGCAACGGCCAAGGATTCGAATATGTACTGCACACAATACGATAATTCGGTTGCGGAATCTGCAGGCTTGTTAAAAATGGATTTCTTGGGATTAAAAACCCTTACACTCATTAAAGATGCAGTAAGAAATGTCCGCGAAATAAAAGGAATTGAATTGGATCCAGATACCTTCCCGGAAGACGATACAAAAACCTATGAATTATTTCAACGTGGCGAAACAGTTGGTATATTTCAGTATGAATCCGCTGGAATGCAAAAATATATGCGGGAGCTAAAACCGACTGTTTTTGCAGATTTAATTGCAATGAATGCCTTGTACCGTCCAGGACCTTTGGAGTACATCCCATCGTTTATCAAACGAAAACATGGGGAAGAAACAATCGTTTACGATGTAGATGATTGTGAAGAATTTTTAAGTGAAACATACGGAATTACGGTCTACCAAGAACAAGTAATGTTACTTTCCCAGAAATTAGCTGGTTTTACAAAAGGCGAAGCCGATACCTTGCGAAAAGCAATGGGAAAGAAGGATCGCCCAATGTTGGACAAAATGAAACCTTTGTTTTTGGCACAGGGTGGTGAAAAAGGACACAACACTGAAAGCTTGGAAAAAATCTGGAAAGATTGGGAGGCATTCGCTTCTTATGCTTTCAATAAATCACATTCCACTTGCTATGCTTGGATTGCATACCAAACAGCTTATTTAAAAGCTAATTATCCGGGTGAATACATGGCTTCCGTTCTTTCCAATAACATGAATGATATTAAGCAAGTATCTTTTTTCATGGAAGAATGCAAACGAATGGGAGTCCAGGTTTTAGGTCCAGATGTAAACGAATCCAATTACCAGTTTACAGTCAACAAAGAAGGCGCGATACGTTTTGGACTTGGCGCAATAAAAGGACTAGGTAGTGCACCAGTGG
>CANJSS010000118.1 GCA_947476955.1 Flavobacteriales bacterium | reverse complement strand
TTATTGTATGGCTTTTTGCGGTAGCATATTCTTCAAATGACGCATGCATTATAGGCTTTAAATCTGGCAAATAAATTGCTCTATTTTTATTTCCCCCAAATGCAAAAGTCCGAGCAATTCCAATTGCCCCAATTGCATCTAAGCGATCGGCATCTTGCACAATCTTTCCTTCCAAGCTTGTCATTTCATCTGGAACATTTGCACCTTTATAAGATACGCCATCCACAATTTCTTTTACGGCCAGCGCAATTTCAGTAGTGCAATTTAACTTTTTCAACAGTTCAAAGGCAACCGTTCCGCCATGGTTTAGTTTACCACCATTCATTTTGTGATCAGAAATATCATGTAATAATGCAGACAGCTCAATTACCAATCTATTTCCGCCTTCTTTTTCTTGCAACTGACAAGCCATTGCATGAACCCGTTCAATATGAAACCAATCGTGACCCGTTGCATCGTTTTGAAAGATTTCTTGCACGTGTAACTTTACATTTTCGATTAATTCGTTCATAGTTTTTAGAAATTAATTAAATCGAAAATTTTAAAACTTCCATTTTCTGTTGTGGCGTATAAATTTTTCCCGTCGGAAAAAAGAGCATAGAAGTTACCATTTGCAAACGGTTCCCAAGTGTTTCCAAAGTCTTTTGAAAAATCCAAACCATTTGTTCCACAGGTGTAAAAAACTCCTTTTGCCTCGATTACGCAGGAGCGATAGCCTCGCGGTTGTATTTGGGAATTGATCCAAAATTTACCGCCATCATCCGTGAAAAAAGAAATATTTAATCTCAAATCTGGATTGTTATAATCTCCACCAACAATTACCCCAACTTGTTCGGAAAACATTTGAATTGAAAATGCACCGCTAGACAGGCTAGTCATGTATGGCACGGAAGTAATTTGCCATGTTTTTCCTTTATTTGTTGTTTTAAAAAATCTGCTTTTTCTTCCGCCGGATACAAAAAGAAATGTACTATCATTTAATACTTGTACGTTGGTTCCACTTGCTGCGAAGCCAGCTTCCCCTTCCATTGCCGCAACTTTTCCTTCACATTCTTTCCATTCTAGTCCTGCGTTTTCACTGTAATAAAGTGAGAAAAATCCTTTTTTTGGGTCTCCCATAATAAAACCTGTATTGCTTAAAATATCCATTCCATCCAAGAAAGTACCCATCCACATACCTGATTTAGGAATAATATATTCAATTAATTCCTCAGAGTTTGTTTTTGCAAGCACTCCGTATGTTCCGCTTTGCATTCCCAAAATTTCTTGACCGCTAAATTCTATATCTCGCATTTCTTCAAACTTGTTGTTTAACAGAAGGTTTGTAGATTTTTCCGTTTTTAAATTTGTTGCATACAAAGCGCCATTTGAATTTGCGGTATACACCATGCTGTCTTTGACAAGTATAGAGCGAGAATAACAAAGTTCTAATGAATATTGAATTTTTCGTGCCGATTTGTTTATTCGTACATAACTGTTTTCTTGAGCAATGGCGGAAGAATTAAAAATGAGAATTAGACTACTTATTTTTAAAAGTCCGGTTAAATTTTGCATGTTGTTCATCTTTTAATTGTACTAAATCGTGCGGAATTTCGCGTTTCCATCTGTTATGCGACCAAAGCCAAAAACTTGGTTCTTTAATAATTACATTTTCGAGGAGCTGCACATGCTTTTCCGTTATTTCCCCCCAGTTGCATTCGCGCGGTTCTTCTGAAACTACTTTAAGTTCCATTTGATAATGTCCACGCTTCACTTTGTTTAGTGTGAAAAATACAACCGCAAAATCAAATTCATGTGCCATTTGCTCTGCACCAAAAAGTACAGCAGTTTTTTGGTTTAAAAAATCAATCCAATAGCTTTTTCTGGAATTTCCGGGCGATTGATCAGCCAGTGTAAGTATTGCAATAGGATTGTGAAGATTTGCTTTAATTTCAGCTTTAAAATTTTTCGCATGCATTACCTTCATGCCAAAGCGAGTGCGTCTTTCATTGATTTTTCTATCCCAAAATTTATTAGTCATTGGCATTCCAATTCCCATTGCTTGGTGAGAAAAAAGGAAGTTTTGCGCTGTAATTAACCATTCCCAGTTGTTGTAATGACCAGAAACAAGTATTATACTTTTATTTTTTTTATATAAATTTTCTACTATTTCTGGGTTTTTAACGGTAAAACGGACTGTTAATTCTTTTTCAGAAATGGTTAAATTCTTAATTCCTTCTGCTAATAAATCACAAAAATGCCGGTAAAATTTTCGTTTTAGTCGCTTCAGTTCTTTTTTAGATTTTTCGGGAAACGATTTTTTTAAATTAGCCTCGATTATGTTATTTCTATATGGTATAACCGAAATTAGCAAAAGAAACAGGCTATCAGAGAATAAATATAAAATGCGAAGGGGTAAGTAGGATATAGGAAGAATGATTAAATAATATGCAAGTTTTGAAGCCATCAATTGTATTTTTCACCCCACAATTTTGTGATTATTCCTTCTGTTTCCTGCTCTTTTTTAGAGCTGCCAGCCTTAAAAAATGGCGTTCCAATAAGTTCATCCGGAAGGAATTCTTGTTGTGTAAAATTCCCTGGATAGTCGTGTGAATATAAATAATTTTTCCCGTAACCAAGTTCTTTCATTAGCGCGGTTGGCGCATTTCGTAGAGCAATAGGAACACCAAGATTTCCGGAATTTCTAACTTCTTCTTGTGCTTTATTTATCGCCATATACGCTGCATTTCCTTTCGGTGAGGTCGCCAAATAGATAGTACATTGCGCAAGAATAATTCTTGCTTCTGGAAATCCAACTGTTTCAACTGCTTGAAAGCAGCTTGTCGCAATTAATAATGCATTTGGGTTTGCTATACCAATATCTTCTGAGGAGGAAATAATTAATCTACGTGCTATAAATTTTGGGTCTTCGCCACCTTCTACCATACGAGCCAACCAATAAATCGCAGCATTTGGATCGCTTCCACGAATCGATTTTATAAATGCAGAAATAATATCGTAGTGTTGTTCACCATCCTTATCATACATTGCAAGGCTTTGTTGTGCGCAGTCTTGTACTATTTGATCGTTGATTTTAATAATTTTATCTTCTTGGAAAGTACCAATTATTATTTCAAAAATGTTCAATAATTTCCTAGCATCCCCACCTGAAATTGCAAGCAAAGCAGATGTTTCTTCTAATAAAATATTCTTCTCTTTTAAAACTTGATCTTCTCGAATAGAACGTTGCAGTAATTCCAATAAATCTTTTTTAGTATGGTGACCCAAAGTGTATACCTGACAGCGAGAAAGTAGCGCTGAAATAACTTCAAAAGATGGGTTTTCCGTAGTCGCGCCAATCAAAGTTACAATTCCTTTTTCCACAGCACCCAATAATGAATCTTGCTGAGCTTTAGAAAACCGGTGAATTTCATCAATAAATAAAATGGTTCCTTTTTGCTGAAACATACCTCCTTGTTCAACGCGTGAAATTATTTCGCGAACATCTTTCACGCCGGATGAAATTGCAGACAAAGTGTAAATTGGTCGTTTTAAATGACTCGCAATTAGTTGTGCTAAAGTAGTTTTCCCAACTCCTGGAGGGCCCCAAAATAGCATGGATGGAATCAAACCAGAATCTAATGCTCTACGCAGTGAAGCCCCTTCTTTCAATAAATGATCTTGCCCAATGTATTCATCCAATGATTTTGGACGCATGCGTTCGGCGAGAGGAGCAAGGAATGACATTATTATTTCTGTTTTTAGTGGTAACAAATATACATTAGAAATCTGAATTTAATGCGTTGAAAACCCAGAATTAAGAGTTGGTCTGAATAAGCATATTTATTCCCAAAAGTCTAAAAGATTCTTCATCAAATGATTAGAAAACCTCCTGCTTAATTATTATTCGGGTTTATTGGAAATTTAGATATTGTTTTGAATTTCTCACCTTGTTTCTCCATGCAGTAATTCCAAAACTGCGGCTTATTTGTGTCTAAAATATCACTAGAGCTTATATTATCCGCAACAATCCAAGAATTTTTCTTGAGTTCTTCAGCCAGTTGGTTTTTACCCCAACCGGAATAGCCTAAAAAAAATCGAACTAATTTACTGTATTGAGGGTTTTGTCGGATTAGTTCTGCTGCTTGTTCATAATTTCCACCAAAATAAATCCCCTTTTTTATTTCGTAACTTCCTTCAATTGCATCGCCAATGGAGTGAATAAAGAATAAACTTTCAGTATCAACAGGACCCCCAACGCTAATTTTTGTTTGCACATTTGGAAAATCTTCATCTATTTCATGCATTCCCAATTCAAGGTAATTGTTGAGCACAAAACCAAAAGTTCCATCCTCATTATGGTCGCACAATAAGATGACAGATCTTCGAAAATAATCCTCATCTAAAAAGGGATCAGAAATCAGTATTTTACCAATTTCGGGATTTTTAGTGTTTTTAAATGCTAAATCTATCAATAGGAATGGATTTATAATGAAAATAAAACTAATTAAATCAAATTTAGTATAGATTCAATTTGGATGAAAGTAAACTATTTTTAGTTTTGATGAATCATTTTCAACTTAAATTTACAAAATTAAAGTTAGATTTACTTTGAAAATGGCGTAATTCAATTTTATAAACTTGAAAGTTAGTAGTATGAAATTGTAAAAATTGCATTTAAAATTTTGAATTTATCAATAACTAAACGAAAAAAAATGAAAATTTTAAACCTTATTTTAATTCAAATTTCCCTGGCCACATTTGTTTTTTCCCAAGATGAAAAATCGGATTCTATATCTAAAAAATCAAGATTTAGTTTTTTTAGTACGGGAAAAGATACAGCAGATTTAAAAAGTAATTTTGAATTGAGTTTTGGACAAAATTTATTATTTATTTCAACCAGTCAGCAAAACGAAATTCTCCAGAATGAATCTGTTGTTCTTGCTACGAGTTCTGCGTTGTTTTTCTCTGAATTCCGACCTAAAAAGGTAATGAGAATTCCTGTTTTCTTAAATATTGCAAAAGAAAGCAAGCAGTTTTTGGTTAATGGTAATTTAATTTCCGAAAAAGCATCACCTACAATTGGAACGGGACTTATTTTCAAGGTAATGGATTTTCAAATAGACAAAAAATCAAAAGTAGAATTGGAAATGGGACCTCTAGTAAGTATGATTTTCAGCACTTCTAATACAGTTCGTTTTGCACCAATTATAGCTTCGCGAATTAAAATTTGTCGCGGTGAAAATTTTGTGATGTATTTTGGGGTGAATTATTCGCTTGGCGTGAAAGCGTTTGGAATAATGTATGGAACTGGCACTGTTTTTTGAGGGTAAAATTCAGCTTTTTTCGATTTATTTTAGTGCTAAAAACAAGAATTACTCTAAGTTCTTATTAATCAATATTATTCGTCGCCGTAGGAATCAATTCGTCTATTCAATTCCATTATTAGTAGAAATAGTTAAGGCCAATTAAAAAAAAATATGCAAATTGCAGTGTAAATTAAACTATAGATGCAGGATTTGCTAATTCAACCAACACCACATACGCCGTATGTTCTATTCTCAAAACATAATGGGTTGATGGAGATAAAAGGCCGTTCCATTCCAGATCAACCAGACGAATTTTGGCTTCCTGTTTTAAGTTGGTTCGAATCCTATCTGCTTGACCCTAGCCCAAATACTACAGTGAAAATTGACTTGGAGTATTTCAATATTTCTTCCTCCAAGCGCATTCTTTTTTTATTGTATAAGTTAAATGAATTAGTCGACAAGGGCAAATTTGCACATGTAGAATGGTACTATCGTCAAACAGACGAAGACATGTATGAAGTTGGACAAGATTATGCCTATATGGTGAAAGTGCCTTTTGAATTCAAAGAATATATTGACCCAGATATTTCTATTGCGATCTAATTAATTTTGGCATTAGACAAACTAAAGCACCTTAAAAGGCGCTTTTTTTTATTTTTAACGAAGTTCAATTTGTTAATTCTATTAATTTTGTAGCTTCCTATGAGAACAGTTAAAGAGATTCCGCACGAAAGATATAAGATTCAAATTCTGAATTACAATGCTAAATACATTTTAAAAATAGAATTGGGTCAATTTGAACAATCCTTTAAAATAGGGGAGTCAGATATTGCTGCATTGGACGAAATAGAAAATATGGTTACACCAGAATTATTAAGTAATTGTTTGAAACGATTTTTGGAAATGCGCAGCGATTGGGAAAGTGCATTTAAAAACAGAATCAATTCTGTGTTATAATCAAGTTGGTAAAATTTAAAAAAAAGTAAAAAAATGAATAAAATTATTCTTGTTGGTGCAGCCATTCTTTTTGCAGTAGCATCTTGTGGAAAAGGGAAAAAAGAACTATCGAAAGAGAATACTACTCCTAAAGTTGAGAAACGGGATATGAAAGGTCTAAAAATCGCCTATTACAGTAGCGATAGCCTTAAAGTTTATTTCGATTATTTCAAGCATGAAGAGGCAATTGTTACAAAAAAACAAGAAAAATTTCAAAAAGAAGTACAACGCCGCCAAAATGAATACCAGAATTATATTCTCCGAAACAACGAACGTTTGAGAAGCGGCATGTTATCCGAGAATGACCAAATGCAAATTCAGCAAAAAGCCCAGCAAATGGAAGCTTCACTAATGCAATACCAGCAAGAGGAAGGCGGAAAACTAGAAAAAGAAACTATGGAAAAGCTAGAGGTGATTGGAAAGAAAATAGAGGTATTTGGAAAACAATTCAGCGAAGAAAACGGCATTGATTTATTGTTAATCCATGGTCAAGGTGGTCAAATAAATTACATCAGTTCTGCTATGGATGTAACGAAGGAATTTACTGCGTTTCTGAATGAAAAACAATCGGAAATAGAAAAAGACTTAAAATAAAAAATGTTTATCTCCCAACAAAAGAAAAGCGAAAACATAGCTGAATACATTTTGTACATGTATCAAATAGAAGATCTGATCCGTGCGTATAATTTTGATTTGGAAGTGATAATGGAAAAATACGTTCGTCCGCAATTACCAGATCATTCATTTTTAGAGCAATACAGAGCTTGGTATAGCGGTTTGATAACACAGATGCAATCTCAAAAGATTGAGAAAATAGGACATCTTCACGACCTGAAAGATGTTTTGGTGGAAATTTCCTATTTGCATAATACCTTGATGAATTTGGCAAATGATGAAAAGTATAAAACGCTTTTTGAAGCCGCTTTTCCATTTATTGAAGAATTCAAAGAGAAATCTAATTTAAAAGATAACAATACTATAGATGTATTGTTTCAGGCAATGTATATGAAATTATTGTTGCGATTGAAAGGAAAGGAAATTAGTGCAGAAACAGAAGTAGCATTTGATGCAATGCGGATTGTATTGGCGTATATTTCTCGCGCATACAATCAAATGCGGAGAGGAGAATTGAATTTCCTGAAGAATTAGCATGTTCACGCCAAATTTTGAAAATTTAAGAAATTATCTTTAATTAAATAGAATACCGATTGAGTTTAAAAAAAATAAAACTTGCTATTTCTGAGGACCACAAAATAGTTCTAGAGGGCTATACAGCTTTATTCGAGCAAGAAGAATCGATTGATTTAGTTTTTACTGCCGAGGATGGT
>CANJSS010000117.1 GCA_947476955.1 Flavobacteriales bacterium | reverse complement strand
CCCGTTTTTAAATTTACAATTCCGGCATACAACCAAAAGAAACTAAAACAATTATTGTATTTTGGTAAACCAAATTATAAAATGCCAATTGTTTAGCGGTAAGTTTACCCAACTTAATTAAACCAATGTTTGTATTTGATGTCTATTGATAAAATTAGAATTTTATGAAATTGTTTTATATACCAATCATAATACTATTTCTTTTCTCTTGTAAAAAGGACAAGCAAGTTGAATCTCCAACTGCCTATAGAATAACAAAGAATATCACATACAATAATATTAGTGTTGATATTATAATTGATAAGCCCGCCATTAATAATCTTGATGTACTTTTAGTATTTCACGGCACCGTTCAATCTGACAGTGAAATAATAACAGCTGCAAACACAACACTTGATAATTTCAAAAGTATTCTGGATAGAAAGAATATGATGATAGTAAGTGTTGCACACCCTCAAGAGAATATACTTTTCGGAGACAATATAATGCAAGCAGAAGCAGCATTATTATGGATAAAAAATAAAGCAAATCAAGAATTCGGAATTACTGTAGGAAAAGTTTTTTTAGCCGGACACTCTCAAGGGGGCTATTTAGTTACTCGTTTAAATACTATGCATCAAACAAATGGTGTAATTGCTAATTCGCCAGGACCGCTCAATCTTGTTTATAGATGCGAGCTTGAAGAAAATGGCCAAGCTCAACCTAGCACTACCTGTTTAAAATTAAAAAATGTTTATGGATTAACTACTGTCAATTCAAGTGCTTATTTTGAACGGTCATTACTTAATTTTACCAACGGATTCAAGTCAGATATTTTGTTTGTTCAAGGACTAGATGATTCTTCTATTCAATTGTATTCGTGGCCAAGTTTTAAGCAAGAAGTTTTAAACTGTACAACTTGTCAGAACAGTCAATTTGTAGAAATCCCTGGAGGACATACCGCGCTATTTGAAAATACATTAGCAAAAACCGAATTTAATAATTTCATTAATAGTAGATGAACCGAATAGATTGAAAGACCAAATCTAAAGAACAGAAGAATTAACTCAAGGAGAGACTCCCCTAATTCATCAATAAGCATTTAAGGATATTGTCAGTGCCTCTTTGCAGATTCAATCCTTAGATTAAAAGCACAAAAAAGGGGCCGAAAGGCCCCTAAAGTGATAATTGTATTGAGAGGTTATTGTCTCGTCATTGTTATTGCCATAGAAGAGCTAGAGTCGGCTAAATTCAATTTAAATGAAGTACAAGAAAAGTCCGAAATAGTATAAGACTCAACTGGTGATGTGCTGTCGGTAGAAAGTGTAAAGTTTGTGCCATTAAGTGCCCAATTTCCAATACCTCCGCTAGAAGGTGGGTCGCAGCTGATAGCCCCTTCAGACTGTGTCATTGTTCCGTTAGCGCTAATTGTGAAGATGTTATCTCTTTGACAAATCGGACTGAATGAAGTATCGGAGAACAAATCAATTGTTTGACCATTCATTGTCGTTAGGTATGATGTGATTTTGTAGTTACCAACTAAAGAAGATGAACTTAATGTACAAGGTGCTTTGTTGCTATCTTTTTTACAACTGATAAAAACCATCGATATTAAAACCGATAAAAGAAAAAACTTTTTCATAAATATGTGTTTTTGATTATAAATATTTTGCAAACATAGGTTAGAAAAATTTATAGACAAATTTTGCTGCTTATTATAATTTGATTTAGAAACTAATAATTCTATTTCGAAAGAAAATCAGGCTATGTGTGATAAAAAAATAGAACAACAGCTTGGAGAATTATAAAAACACATTGGAATTTTTTTTAACTTCTAACGTTAGATCATTGGATACGACAGATAAATTTGCTTTGTAGCACTTTTTGTACAAAATGGTTTTTTATCTGTTGTTATTTCCTTAGTGTTCAATTAGTTGTCTTCTTAAAAAAGCATATAAAGAAACATTAATATTAAAATGGCAGATAGATGTTTTTCCAAATGTCAAATTGATATTTTATATAACTCAAAATCTGATTTTGTACTTTTATTTCTTTTACTAATAAATTCACATTTTCTTTTTCTTCACCAGAGCAATCCGAATTTATTTTTTTTAAGAATTTGATTGGCTTTTGATTTTCATTGAAATAAATACGGTATTCAAGAGATTGACAAACCGTTCCATAAGTTGACCAAATAAAGAATATTTTATTGTTTTTCTTATATACAAATGTTTCGGAGCCGAACTCCCAAGCTAATCGATTTGACCGTAAATATGAATATTCTAATGGCAAATGACAATTTTCAAAAGTTTGATTATAGTTTTCGTTTGGCGGGCCAATTTTATCTTTCTGATTGATTGAATTTCTTTCACAATTTATAATTTTAATGTTTGTCTCTAAAGCTTTTACTTCAGAATACATTTTTTTTATTTCAAGAACTCTTGATTCATTATTTTGAGCATACGTAACACAACTAAATTGTTTGCAGTAAAGTAAAATTGAAACAAGAACAAATCGAAGAAAAATTTGACAAGAATTTCCTGATTTATTCAACGATAGATAAAATAGCAGACAGCTGGATAACAAGAATATTTTTTTAGGCATTGTTGTATTATTATGGAGAAGAAGAAAATTATTATTTAGCTGATATCTTTCTGAATTATTCCATATATTTTGTCGAGACATAAATTTGTGTATGAATACACTTTCGGCATTTGTTTCATACTTCCTAAAACTAATGTTGATCAATTGTTTTTTTTATTAAGAGGAACGCGATAAGACTTATCAAAGCTGCTCCGCAAAGGTAGTAGCCAACAAATTCCAGACCGTAAGAAGTCGCCAAATATGTGGCAATATATGGCGCTACAGATGCTCCCAATATTCCTGCAAAAGTAAAGGCTAATGAAGATCCAGAGTAGCGTACAGCTGTTGGAAAAATATTAGAGAGTGCTGTGCCGAGTGGGCCATATGTAAATCCCATCACTAGAAGTCCAAGTGAAAGGAAGCACGTAGTGAGCACAAGATTTCCAGATATAAACAATGGTTTGAAGGCTAGTCCAAAAACAAAAATCAACAAAGTCGCTATAATAAGTATTCTAAAAGTTCCTATTTTATCTGCCAAAAGTGATGAAACAGGAATGCCAATTCCGAAAAAAAGGATTGCTACGAGTTGAGCCAAAAGAAAAGATTCTTTTTGATAACCTAGATGTGTTGTTCCCCAACTTAAAGTAAAAACGGTCATTAGATAGAAGATAACAAAAGTTGTGGTAGCTGCCAGGCTGCCTAGAATAAGCATTTTAGTATGTTTTTTAATGACAGTAAGCATCGGGAACTTCACTTGCTCTTTGGATTCAATTACTTTTTTGAATTCGGGGGTTTCTTCAATATTCAGCCGAACGTAGAGGCCTACAAAAACTAATATAGCACTCGCGATGAAAGGTATTCGCCAACCCCAAGATAGAAATTCTTCATTGGTAAGATAGTTACTTAGTAATAAAAAAGAGCCATTGGATAAAATAAAACCCAGTGGTGCACCAAGTTGCGGAAACATACCATACCATGCTTTCTTTTTTTCAGGCGCATATTCTGTTGCCATTAAAACAGCACCTCCCCATTCACCTCCCAAGCCAAGGCCTTGCCCAAATCTAAATATGGCAAGTAGAAGTGGGGCAAAAACACCTATTGATGCATATCCCGGTAATAAGCCGATTGCAACGGTTGATGGTCCCATCGTCATTAGTGCTGCCACTAATGTGGCTTTTCGTCCGATGCGATCACCGAAGTGTCCAAAAAGCGCAGCCCCTAGCGGTCGGGCAAAAAAAGCCAGCGCGAAGGTGGCCAGCGATTCTAGTGTTGCGGCTGCAGGGCTCGACATAGGAAAGAAGAGTTTTGGAAAAACGAGAACAGCTGCAGTAGAATAGATATAAAAATCAAAGTATTCAATCATGGTTCCAATCATGCTTGCAATGAGCACTTTGCCAGATTTTGGAGATGTAGTAATCATTTTATATTAGAAATTTCAATACAAGGGTTAGCTAATTTTTTTGATGCAATATACATATTTCAAAGTTTTGGATAATAGCAAGCAATTATGAAATTATTATTTTGCCAACATTACTGAAATGGGAAATTTCGCAATCTTTTTTAAGATGGTTAACAGGGTTGCTGCCAGTAGGGGTAAAAAAGCTTATAAATATTCACGTCTGTAAACTTTTTCCTTTCTAACTACCCTTAATGACGAAAGACGCAGCTATAAAGTCATGTTTTATGTAAGCTAAACTTAATAAATTTGCTAAATGATAAGACGTGGTGATTTGAATGATGTTACGCTATTGCAGCGCATTGGCAGAAAGACCTTTGACGACACCTTTGGCAATACTTGTTCGAGGGAAGATATGAGTGGCATTTTAGAGTTGTATTTCAATTCAACACAAGTTGCGTTAGAGTTGCTAGATGAAGCTGATAATTTCTTTTTTTTTGAAGAAGATGGAATCTCGAAAGGTTATATGCGCCTCAATGCAAAACATGCTTGTCCATTAGATTCATTTAAAAATCGGAAATGTATTGAGCTGGTTCGATTGTATGTATTAAAAGAATTTCATGGTACGGGTGTGGCGAATGAACTTATGAATTTCGCTATTGATTTCGCCCGTAAAAATAGTTTTGAGGTGATGTATTTATCAGTTTGGGAATATAACTTCCGCGCCCGAGGTTTTTACGAAAAACATGGTTTCTTGAATTCAGGAGTTGAGAATGATTTCCCGCTGGGTTCAACGCCCCAAACAGATTTTTGGTTTGTGAAAGATTTGTAAGAAACAAAGCCTCACTTTTCTATAAGGCTTTCTTTGTTTGCCTCTTACAGATGAAAGATGCAACTATAATGCGATGATTGAGTTTATTACTAACAGGGAATTAAAGGGTTGAAATTCGTGTAAAATTGCAGGAAGTCGTGGTTTATTTTTTTAAAAATGATGCACAGATTTTATTTAATATTTTTTACTTTGTCATTTTGGATTGGCGAATAGTCCATTTTTACTTGTCCATTTACTTGAATTTTATCAAAGTAACATTTTGCGCCTGTTGCTATATTCATATCTTCCGCGTTTTGAATGTGGAAGTGCAAATGTGGTTCTGAAGAGTTTCCCGAATTTCCACATAAGCCTATAGGTTGTCCTTGCTTTACTATTTGTCCTTGCTTCACAATTATTGAATACTGTTTGAAATGAGCAAAAAATAGATATTCATTATTTGCTGTTTTTATAATTACAGTATTTCCAGGAATATAAGTAGGGTTTAAAGTCCCTGGTAAATTATCTTTAACTCCGTCAACAACAAGTACAACTTCTCCTTCGCAAGGTGCAATTAGTTCTTTTCCGAAAGCGTAATAATCTTCATTAGTTTTACCATCATTTTTATAGGAAATTCCTTTATTGTCTTTAATCAAAATGTCAAAAGCATTTTTTTGAGCTTCGTTTTCTACGTGATAATTTTGTTCTTTAGTGTCGCCACCCCAAACAACTGTCCATTCTTCATTAAAAGGCATTATGAGTTTGGTTGTATTTCTTCTAATTATTGGAAGGTCGTCGGCTTTAAACGGCTTAACAAACAAACCATTGATTTGGAAATTATCATCAATCGAAATGTTAACCGCAAATAATGCTCTTTCAAAATTTGTCTTATAAGAAGCATAGGTTTGTTCATATTTCACAAATTCACGTTTAGTTATTTTTCCTGCTTGTTGCTTTAGTCCTCTTAAAAAATCTTTAGTTTTTGCAAGAGGTAATGCCTTTTGCATTTCTATAGAAAAGTTAGCAAAAATGGCATCAAAATTGTCAGAGTTAAAGTTTACCTCAAAACTATCTGAAATGGTTTTATAGGTTAACTTTTCGGTTTGTCCAAAAGACCAATATGACTGAAGAGTAAGAAATAAAATTGCTAGTGTTTTCTGCATTATTCTCGAAATTTATAAAATACTTTAAAAAATAAATTTACAACTTAAACACAAATAGAGTTGCATCTTTTCAGATAAAGTCTTTATTGAAATATCCAAAGATGCAACTATAATGCTATTGTTGGTTGCTAACATAGAATTCAATTTCAGTCAATGTAGTTCAGACCAAAAAACGCCTCTTAAAATTCAACAATAAAACCAATCGTAGGCAATACATTTCCATCTTTATTTTTCAGAAGTACAGGTATTGCATTGCTTCCATTTGTTTGAATGGGTTGATTGTCTGTAGTTTCAAAAGCATTGTTGTCAGCGGTTCTTTTAAAGGTATATGAATCCACACCGATAGATTTTGAACCATAGAAATTTTGAACATCTAGGAAAAGATCAAAAGTAATTTTTTTGAAATTCCATTTTTTGTCAACACGCAAATCGCCGGAATGAAAAGCCGGGAATCTTTCTGTATTGAGTCTCGTGAAATCAAAAACGCCGGTTCCAAGAGTGAGATAGTTGCCTTGGCTGGCTGCTTCATCATATGGTGTAAAGGGAGCGGCTCCTTGATATCTGAATTTTATTCCCAACTCCCAGTTTTTTCCAAACTTATAGCCTGCAGTTAGACTTATTAAATTTCTGTTGTCCCAACTGGCAGGCGCTAGTATTTTTGTTTTTCCGGTAAACTCACTCCAGTATAAAGTATAGCTGAATACACCGAAAAGTTTTTTCGTTAGTTTTTGTTGTGCGAAAAATTCTATTCCATAAGCACGACCTGTACCCGTTTGTTGAATGGACTCGTTTCCTATCGCCCCAAATTCAGTGCCTTTGTTTGCCAGACTAATTCCTTCGAGTATGCTTACAGGATAGTTGCTGTAAGATTTGTAAAAACCTTCTAGAGTAAAGCGTGTGGTGCTTTTGGGAAGGTATTCAAATCCTGATACATAATGTGTGCATTGGATGTATTTACCTGGATTTGGGTTTCCATTTGTAGGGTTCGTGAATGCCAATTGGGTATAGCTTGGCAGACGCTGGTAAATTCCAAAACTGGCATTCCATTTTATTTTTGAACTCATGGCGTAACTAGAACTGATTCTAGGACTCCATTGATTAAGTGGATTGGATTCACTATTCTTGAGTGTGTTTCCATCAATTCGTATACCTGTACTCAAAGATAATCTGTTATTAAAAAATTGGCTGCCTGCTTGAATGAAACCACCATATCTTACAAAGTTCAAATCGCTTTTATTAGAAATTGTGATGGCAGGTATGTTGTTTCCTATGCTGTCTGTTCCGGTAGCACGGAAAATTTGGAACAAATCATTGGTAAATGAAACGTATTGAGATACGACACCATAGGTTAATGTGATTTTATCAAAGTTGGTGGTGGCATCCCATCTTAGTTTGTTTTCGGTTTCCACACTTCTGATCCTAAATGTGAGATCGGCATCAGTCGGATTATTATTGTTTAGATATTTATCTGCCTGGTTGTTAAGTGAATTACGACTCAGGCTGAGATTCCAGAATCCACGTTTTGTAATGCGTTTCAATGAAGTGCCAAAAGTATAGCTCCACTGATTCACCATTGGACTGCTGTTGATGATGTATATCTTTTCAGGTGTTGCTGTTTTGGGTGAGGCAAAACTGAATTCGTCTATAGCGCCGATGCCTAAGAAAGTCAAGGTTGTATTTTTATTGATTCGTG
>CANJSS010000116.1 GCA_947476955.1 Flavobacteriales bacterium | reverse complement strand
GGAAGAGTAGTTAGAGAAATAACCGAAGATGAGTTGGGAACAATTCAAATTGGGAGGAATATATCGGAATATGCTTGGGATGGAAAGGATGAGTTTGGAGATCCATTAGCAAACGGCGTATATTTATATACTGTTAAGGCTCAAATCAACGGAGAAAACATCAAGCATTTGGAATCTGGTGCAGATGCGCACTTCAAGAAGGAATTTGGAAAAATGTATCTCATTCGGTAGTTAAAAAAATCGGCAACTAAAGATTGCAGTATCGTCCACTAAATTAAGATCTCCTCGCCACTCATCCAGTTTCGAGAAAATCAAATTATTCATATCTTCCATTTTTAGTGGGTAATAACTGTGAACCAATTTCACCAGTTTTTCAGTACCAAAATACTCTTCCTTGTCGTTTTCCAATTCCACAATTCCATCCGTATAAAGTACAATTGTAGTATTTGGTTTTAATATTTTTTTTCCAATATGTATAAAAGGCAATTCATCTAACATTCCAAGTCCAATGCAGCCTTCCGAAAGCATTTCTACCTTTCTACCATTTGTTATAAATGGGTGGTTATGCCCTGCATTGACATATTTCAATTCTCGGGAAGTTGCATTGTAATGTGCGATGAAAAAGGTGATGAACTTTTCTCCTTTGGCGCTTTTCATGACTTTTTTATTCAATTCCTCCATTAGGAATTCCATTTCAAACCGCTGGTAATTAAATAAGGTACGAATAGTTGCCTGAAAGTTTGCCATCAGCATTGCTGCTCCAATTCCTTTTCCGGAAACGTCTGCGATACAAATTATATACTCATCATCTCCTAAAGGAATAAAATCGTAATAATCTCCACCAACCTCATGCCTTGGCGTATATTTGGCAGAGATATCCATTCTTCGGTTGGAAGGAAGATCTGAAGGAAATAATAATTTCTGCATTTCAGATGCAACTTCCAATTCCTTTTTGATTCGTTCCTGAACGATACTTTGCTTTGCCATGCGCTTGTTTTCAATCGCAACAACAATAATATTTGTCAATGTTTGTACAAAACTCCGATCTGCTCTATTTTCGGAGGTATCGGTTACAGCATTCTTAATTCCAGAAAGTAATAAATAAGCAAGCGCTTTTTCTTTGTGGTATACCGGAATTACAACATCAAATTCTGCTAGTAACTTGGATTGGGAAGATTCAATAACGGTAATTTCTTTGAAGCGAAATAAATCTCGTTTGACATCAATATCCTTAACTTTTCCTTTGAATCCAACCTTTAAAAGACAATTCCAATCTTCTTGTTCGTTAAACAAGATAAAACGTTGGAATCCCAGTTGCTCTTTTAAAATAAACGCATAAATACGAATCAATTGATCCACCCCATAATTGGAATTTATTGCGGTCGTGATTTCCAGTAAAGAATTTAATTTGAAATCCTTAACTTTTATTAGATTCTCTAAGTTCTTTACCTGTTTATCCCGCATTACAATTTATCCAAAATTTGAGGTAGGCGGCGCAAAGCGGCCATTTCTCTAAATTTTTCTTTCACATCCGAACAAGGACTTCCGAAATACGTTTTGCCACCATCCAAACTTTTGGAAATTCCGGATTGCGCTAAAATTATTGCACCTTCTCCAATTGTCACATCGCTCGCACATCCAACTTGTCCCCAAATAGTAACTTTATCTTCAATTCGAACACAGCCAGCAATTCCAACATTCGCTGCCATTAAACACTGTTTTCCAACTACTGTGTCATGTCCAATATGAACTTGGTTGTCAATTTTTGTCCCCTCACCAATTGTTGTAATCCCAGTGACACCGGAATCAATTGTACATAAAGCTCCAATTTCGACATCTTTCTGCAAGTGAACGCCTCCGCAAGAATGCATCCGTTCGTATCCAGTTTGCTTTTTCTTGTAATAAAACGCATAATGCCCGATAACTGAATTTGGCCCAACGATAACATTTTCATCCAACGTGGAATCGTCTAAAATGCATGCACCAGGATGAATAGTTACATTTTTACCAATTTTCACGCGGTGTCCAATGAACACATTTGGATAAATTATTGCGGAAGAATCGATTTCACAATTATCACCAATTGGATAGTTTTGAGGTTTGTAAGGAGAAAAATAACGTGTCAATCGATTAAAATCATCAAAAGGAGCTTTGGAAATAATCAGTGCTTTCCCTTCAGGACATTCTACTTTTTGGTCGATTAATATTGTTGTAGCAGCGCTATTTAATGCTTTCTGGTAATACTTTGGATGGTCCACAAAAACTAAATCACCCGACGTAACGACATGAATTTCATTGATGCCACTTACTATATGATTTGGATCACCTATAAATTCGCAATCAATTAATTTTGCTATTTCTTTTACTGATTTTGGAATGACTAATTTCATAAACTGTATTTTGCATAAAATTACGATGATTTATTTCGCTTTGAGTAATAAATCAGCAGATTTATCCGCTTAAAAATGTTAATACTCAATTAGTGAATTATGGTAAAATAAAATGTAGGTTTGTAACAGAATGAAAGCACCAAAAAATAACAGTCAGAAAGCCATCCAGGCTACATATATTAGCATTTTAGGAAATACCTTTTTAGCTATTGCTAAAGGAATTACAGGTTTTTTTGGGAATTCTTACGCTTTGATTGCTGATGCTATTGAATCAACGACAGATATCTTCAGTTCTATTCTTGTATTGTTTGGGCTAAAATATGCTTCTCGACCGCCAGATGAAAATCATCCATATGGACATGGTAAAGCGGAACCACTCATTACGTTTGCGGTGGTTGGATTTTTATTGATTTCCGCAACGGTAATTTTTATTGAAAGCATACACAACATTCAAAAACCACAAAGTAAGCCAGAACCTTTTACCTTAATTGTATTAGGACTCATTATTATTTTTAAAGAAATTTCTTTTCAATACGTAAATAAAAAGAGTAACGAAACAAAGAGCACGTCACTCAAAGCGGATGCTTGGCACCACCGCAGCGATGCAATAACTTCCTTGATGGCTTTTATTGGAATTTCCATAGCGATTTATATGGGAAAAGGTTATGAAGCAGCGGATGATTGGGCTGCACTAATTGCCTCATTATTTATTGTGTACAATGCATATCTAATTTTCCGTCCTGCACTTGGTGAAATAATGGACGAACATTTACACGACGATTTGATTGATCAAATTCGAAAAAGTAGTGTTACAATCGAGGGAGTTCTTGGAACGGAAAAATGCTTTGTCAGAAAAATGGGGATGAACTATATCGTGGATTTACATGTTATTGTCAACGGAAAATTAAGTGTTGTGGAAGGGCATTCAATTGCACATTCCGTGAAAGATAAATTAAAAATTGATTTACCCGAAGTAACGGATATACTCATTCATATTGAGCCAGATTCGGAATAATCGCGAATTCATCGATTTTTTTTTGAAAAACTCAAAAGCCAATTGAACGAATAGTGGATTGAAATGTAGTAGCAATGAAAAACTACATTTATGAAAATTTCACATTTTTTATTCAGTCTGATTTTCCTCAATTCTGCGGTAAGTCATAGTCAAACAAGATTAATTGCACATAAAAGTCACAGTGGCTCAAATAGAACCTTCGCACGTGCGCTCAAAAACACAAAATCGGCTATTATACTATCAAATTTCGGAGTAGCTCCTCAACGTTTTGTGCGTAATTCTAATTTAGATAGCGTTATTTTACTCTCTAAAAATAGGGCAATAATGGTTACTAGCGAAACCTGTAATTGGGAAGAATATGATAGAGGAGATAAATCAGAAAAACAACTTTGGTCGGCTGGTAGAGATACGGTTTATGACCATCCGGTATTCACCTCCACGAATAGTTTGAGTGTAATTAAACAAACTCTACAGGATGAATATTACTTTTCCAATCCAATTGATAGTATCGTATTTATTGGCTTTGACAGTGCTTTTCAAAAGGAAATTTCTAAATTACGCCCTTCAAAGACAGCTGATTTGGCGACAAAAAGCAAAACGGAAATAGGTTCAGATACAAGCGCTAAGAAACGACCAAAATCGCTGTTTCTACTCTTCATACTTTCTCTTTTTGATGCAATATGTAACTTCAAATTTTAAAAGTCTTCTCTCTTGCAACAACGCTCTTATTTATTACTAGAATTAACACTTTCAATTTTTGTATTGCTTGGAATACTATTTATTCCATTTACATTTCTATTTGGAAAAATTCAAGTTGAAATTACGCAATTTGTGTTTGGAGAATTAATAAGAATTACGTCTTCGTATTTTGGAGCGACAGACATATTACATGATTTCTCCTCCGATTCGTTAGGACTTTATTTGCTTCTGCTGATACTTTTTATAGTTAGCTTAATACTTTTAATTTGGATTGATTTGTCTCGAATCAGCAAACTAAACAAAAATAAATTCATCTATTTTATTCGAATTATTGCGACTTACTACTTGGCGTGGATTCTCTTGAAATATGGTTTTGATAAAGTTTTCAAATGCCAGTTTTATTTGCCAGAACCGAATATTCTTTTCACTCGAGTTGGGGATTTGGATAAAGATATTTTATTTTGGTCAACCATGGGAAGTTCGCACTCCTACTCTATTTTTATGGGACTTTTAGAAATAATTCCAGGAATTTTATTATTATTTAGCAAAACTAGAAACCTTGGCGTTTTAATTGCAATTGGCGTTTTTATCCAAGTGGTTGCGATTAATTATAGTTTTGATATTTCCGTAAAATTATTTTCTTCCTTTCTACTTCTACTTTCTCTTTTTCTATTCGCACCAATATGGAGTAATTTTTGGCAATTATTAAGTAATCCAACAGAGAAAATAAACCCTTCGGTTGTTCAATATAATTTTTTCGATTCTAATTTCAAGTTAACACGAAAAATTAAGCTGGTATTTATTGGAATAATATGGATTGAAACAATTTCTCCATATTGTAAAACTCAAAACTTTAACGATGATAATTTCCAGCGACCACTTCTGCATGGTGCGTATAAAATGGATTATAGTTTAATTGGAAACGATCGTATTCCTGCAAGTGAGAATCCCCTTAAATATATTTTTATACACAGGGATGGCTACCTCATCTTTCAAGATCAAGCGCTACAAATGCAAGACTACAGACTTGAAGTGAACCCTAAAAAGCAGGAACTAATAATAATTGATTATTCCAATAAAAAAACGTTTTTTAACTACAAATATTCCAAAAAAACGAAGCAATTGACATTGGATTTATTGCCAAAAAGCTCCAAATCAACCTATTACTTTAAATCCATTGACTGGCGAAAAATGCCGCTGCTTCAAAAACAGTTTCATTGGACTGTAGATTAATTTAAAATAACGACTAATAATTCAATAATTCTGAAAGTGCGGTTTTAACTTTTTCTGCATTCGTTAATAATTCTGCTTCCAAAATAGAATTGAGCGGAATTGCTGGTGTATCGACCGAACCAACAATAGAAATTGGCGCATCCAATTCACTAAAATTATCACGTTGTATGCGTCCAGCCAATGCTAATGTAAAAGTAGATTCAACCGATTCTTCTGTTACCAGCATTACTTTTCCGTGTTTTTTAGAAACGGAATTAATTGTATCATGATCCAAAGGATTGAGCGTACGTAAATCTATTATTTCCACACAACCATCAAAATCTTTGGCAGCTTCTAGCGACCAATAAACTCCTCGTCCGTAGGTAATGACGACACAAGATTCGCCATTTGAAATTTTATTTGAAGCTGCTTCCTGCACAACGCGCGCTTTACCGAAAGGAATTATATAATCTTCATCTGGTTCAATAGACATTGCACCATCCGTTCCGGGAATTTTAGACCAATACAACCCTTTATGCTCTAGCATTACCACTGGATTAGGATCGTAAAATGCAGCTTTCATCAAACCTTTTAAATCTGCTCCAGTTGAAGGATAAGCGACTTTTATTCCTCGAATATTTGTAAGTATCGATTCCACACTTGAAGAATGATATGGTCCACCAGAACCATACGCGCCAATTGGGACTCGAATAATACAACTTACCGGCCATTTGCCATTTGAAAGGTAGTAGGAACGAGAAACTTCCGTAAATAACTGATTTAGTCCTGGCCAAATATAATCTGCAAATTGCACTTCCACAATTGGCTTCAAACCAACAGCAGACATTCCAACCGTTGATCCGATAATAAATGCTTCTTGAATTGGTGTGTTGAAAACACGTGCATCGCCAAATGTTTGCGCCAGCGTTGCCGCTTCCCGAAAAACACCTCCCAAGCGCCCGCCAACATCTTGGCCATAAACCAAGGATTCTGGATGCTTACTCATAATTTCACGCACAGCAAAAAGCGCAGAATCTACCATTACAGTTTTCTTTTTCCCTTCCGGTTCGCGCACTCCTTTTTCTTCCGTAATTGGAGTTGGCGCAAAAATAAAATCCGTAATTGATTTTGGATCAGGATCTTCTGCATTCAGCGCCTTTTCGTATTCAAGATCTATATGCTGACTAATTGTTGCTTCGATTGTATTTATTTCTTCTTGTCCAACACCATTAGCAATAATTACGGTTTTCAACTTTGGATATGGATCTTGTTTTCCTGCTTCTTCCAGGTCATCTCTATACCATTCTTTTCGAACGCCAGAAGTATGGTGACCCAATAAGGGAACTTTGGCATGAATAATAAATGGGCGGCGCTCCCTTCGTACGATTTCAAAAACTTCTTCCACCGTTTCATACGAAAGTTGAAAATCACTTCCATCAATAGTTCTAACTTCGATACCGTTAAACCCTTTTGCATAGAAAGTTATATCTTGTGCCCTTGTTTCAGCAGCATTTGCGGAAATATCCCAGCCATTATCTTGCACCAAATACACAATTGGAAATTGCTTTAACGCTGCCATTTGAAGGGCTTCTGAAACTTCCCCTTCGGTGCAAGAAGCATCTCCTAACGAACAAACAACAACTGGATTTTGTCCGCCAAAATCTTCAGCCAATCCTTGACTTTCCTTGTATTGAATTCCCATCGCAATTCCAGTAGTTGGAATCGCCTGCATTCCTGTTGCAGAGGATTGGTGAGGAATTTTTGGCATATCCTCTCTTTTCAAAGATGGATGGCAATAATACGTTCTTCCGCCAGAAAAAGGATCCTCTTTTTTAGCAAAAACCTGCAGCATTAATTCATATGGCTGCATTCCGATACCGAGTAAAATGCTATCGTCGCGGTAATATGGAGAAATCCAATCTTGCGGTTTTAACTGCATCCCCACGGCCAGCTGAATTGCTTCGTGTCCACGAGAAGTTGCGTGCACATATTTAGCCGTAATTTCTTTATTTGCCTCGTATTTTTCAGCCAAAGTTTTGGCAGTACACATCAATTTGAAAGCCTCTAAAAATATCTTTTTCGTCACAATATCTGATTTTTTCTTTGATTTTTCGGTAATCTCCAACATGCTTCGTAACTCCTTAAATATGGCGTCAAATATACTAAAAAGAGATTGGATGATCTTTTAAAAAAACTTATTTAGCAAAGATTTATCCGCTTTAAAACGAGAAATGCACTACTGATTATTTTCAATAATATAGGTGAGTACTTTTTCCATTAAGTGCACCCTGTCTTTTCCACTCACGTTGTGTTTATGCATTGGATATGGAAAGAAATCCATTTGGATACCTAATTCTACAAACTTTTTAACCAAAGCTAAGTTATGTTG
>CANJSS010000115.1 GCA_947476955.1 Flavobacteriales bacterium | reverse complement strand
TTATCTATTTCAAGTATTTTTAATTGTTTTCGCTGGTCTAGTTCTGTTTTAGTCAATTCCGACAGCTGGCGTGCTTTTAAGTATGTGCCTTTGTTAAAGATTGGAATGCTCAAATTGACACCAATTCCTTCGTAAAGATTTTTGTTAATCTGTTCGTTATAGGGTAAAGTCGGATTTCCTGGCACTGCGTAATCTTTATTGTTTGTCGAATAACCTGTGCCAAGAGTACCCGAAACAGCAAGTGCCGGCAAAATTCTAGATCGATCCATACCTAATTGTTCTTGAAGAGCCTTCATCTCTAAATTCAAATTCTCCAAATCAAATTCTTCAGACAAATCTATGATTTCTTTACAGGCATTAATACTTTGGCTCTGATAATTGTATTTTGAAGTTAACGGCAACCCAATCCAAAAATTCAAATCAATCGTTTTTTGATTTATTTGCTTGTTCAGATTAAGTAAATTGCTTTCTTCCGTTAAAAGTGAATTATAGCTTTTCAAGGTGTCAACAGCATTAATTTTACCGCCTTTTAAAAGTGATTTTTGAACGACTTGTAATTGTTCGTATTTCGCTATACGCAATCTAGCTAAATCCTTTTGCAATTGTAATTTACATAGCTCCAAATACAATTCAATGATTTTTATTGAATTCGCATTTACACGTTGCTTTAAGCTAATTATATTTTTCTGTTTATCTATTTCCAATTTGTTTCGAGAATAGATGAAATTAAAACCATTAAAAACTGGAACATTTGTACTTAACCCAAAGGATTGCGAATTTACCGTATTTGTAGCAAAAGTATTTGTAAACGGGTCTACGCGTCGCCCAAAAGACGTATTCAATGAAGTGCTTCCTGTTAAGCTAGGCAAAAGCGACCATTTATTGTATTTTAAATTTAAATCTGCCTGAAACACCACTTTATTTTCTGTTACATACAAAAGAACATGTTGCTTTGATGCATCAATGCACTGTTGAAGAGACAACGTATCTTGAGAAAACACAATACCTCTCCAAATAAGTAAAATAGAATATAACAAGGTTTTTATCATTTCATCAAATCTATAAGTTTCTCAAAAAGGCGTTCTATCAGTCTCTTTTTCTTCGTTATTATTTTCACTTTTCCTTTCAATTGGGCTCTTAAAGGAATCTTCTTTTTAAAGCTTGTTTTGAGATTTTTTGGTAGTTTTAATTTTACCTCGTACTTGCCTTCCTTGTCGATTAGTGAAATATGTGAAACAATACCTTCAATGCTTCCAAATTCTATTTTCGGGAAATCCAGTAATTCAATATTCGCTTTTTGACCTTTTTTCACTTTCCCAGCACCTTCAGCAGAAATTATAGCAAATGCAACGTAACCTTTTCCTTCGGGAACAATTACAATAGAAGCTTGATTTGTACCATAGTATTTATTTATCTGAAGTTGCTTATTAAAGAGCACTTTCCCATCACAGGGTGCCAACCAAATAGCATTTTTCTCCCAATCCAAAAGATTATTTTGTAACGTAACAATAGCAAGTTTTAAATCGGATTTAGCTTTATCTTCTTGGACTCGCACGTCATGTTTCAACAAGCTAATTTCTTTTTTAAGAGAATTCAATTGAATCAAATTCAGTACATACTGCTCCTTCTGATTCTGAACGGACTGCTGCGCCTGCGTTTCACTCTTACGGTCTTGATACAAAGTTTGCTTGGAAATAACCTCATCTTTAGCAAGGCGCTCGCTACTTTCTAATTCCTCCTGAATCAAAGTGAAATCCTTTTCTGATAATTTAATTTTTCTGCTTGAAATTGTCTGTAACCGCTGTCTAAAGGTAATTTCATGTTCCATTGATTGAACACGCATATTTAATAAATCGTCCTTTTGAAGCCCATTCCATTCTTCCATTTTCAATTGTAAAGCATACCATTGATTTTGTAGCGTTCCTAAATTTAATAGGGAAGAAAGTTTAGGGAGAATTAGTCCATTAGATATCTGAATTTCAGAAATGTCATTAAGTTCAATTTGAGCTTTTTGAATAGCCGTAGAACTTGCTCTATTATCGAATTCAGCTAGTTGTTGGCCTTTTTTTACCTCTTCTTGATCTAAAACTGTAATTTTTTTCAGTTGTACATAAAGTTGATTAGTTAATTCAATTGGAGGTTGGATAGTTGTTAAAACAACCTCGCCCTCAATTTCATCGGGATATTCGATAATCCAAGATAATAGTCCAGCAATTAACAGTAATATAAAAAACAAACTATTTCCACTTCTCACAATCCAAGAAGGCGGATGCGAGAGCATTTCATTCATTGGCTCACTTTTCAGTTCAATTGTTATTTCTTTCATTTCTTCGAATAAATTTTATACCATTTTTCAAACCATAGTCTAAAAAGTCTTAGATTTTAAGTTTATTACTTAACAATTCTCTTTATACCATCAATTAATTTTGCTTCATTGAAATTAACCAATAGTCCAACTGATTTTTTTGACAGTTTTAAATATGTTATTAGCTGTGCCGTGTGTATTGGAAGTAATTCTTTAACGGATTTCAATTCCACAATTATCTGATTTTCTATAATTAAATCGATTTTATAGCCGATTTCCAAATGCACATTTTTGTATCTAACAGGCAATTCAACTTGTTTTTCAACGTAAAGTCCACTTTGCTCTATTTCATAGAACAAACAAGCTTCATATGTTGATTCTAGCAAACCAGGCCCTAAGCTTCTATGGACCTCAATTGCTGCCCCTATTATTGTTTTTGTTAGCTCATTATTGTTCATTCCAATTTTACATTTTAATTTAAATAAAACCACCAACAAGCTCTGTGCCTCTGTGGTGAAAAATTCTCTCTAATTTCAATTAATTCTTTTCTATTCTAATTTGTCTTTTAAACCACAGAGAAAAGGAGCACACAGAGGCATATTCAAAATGAAATCAGAATTCAGCCTAGCACCGCTAGTGGTTAAAAATTTATACCCTTTCAATTTTTTCCAGCTCCAATTGATTTTTAACCAAGTTATAATAACTACCGCGCAAGTCCAATAATTCACGATGTGTACCTTTTTCAATGATTGAACCATTGTCTATAACAATTATTTGGTCCGCATTTTTAACTGTACTCAAACGATGTGCTATCACAACTGCTGTTCGACCTTGAAAAAAATCATTTAGATTTTGCATGATTACATTTTCATTTTGAGCATCTAAAGAACTTGTCGCTTCATCAAAAAATAAGAATTGTGGATTTTTATAAACAGCTCGTGCAATCAAAATACGCTGTTTTTGTCCACCACTTATCCCCATTCCTTCAGCACCAATTTTAGTGTTATAACTCAGCGGTAAACTCTCAATGAATTCTTGAATATTGGCGATATGGACCGCTTTTCGCAGTTTTTCTTTATCCACTCGATCTTCTCCAACTGCAATATTGTTGGCAATAGTATCACTAAATAAAAACCCATCTTGCATTACAGAGCCACAATTTTCCCGCCACACGAATTGCGTAAAGCTGTTTAAATCAATTTTTCCAACTTTAATTTTTCCGGTGATAGGTTCATAAAAGCGAAGTAGTAATTTCATTAAGGTTGTTTTACCACTTCCACTCGCACCAACAATAGCCGTGATTTTATTTTTGGGAATTAAAAGATTGACGTTTTTTAAAACTTCGGCCTCTGAACCAACATATCGAAAAGTTACATTTTCCAATTCCACATCACATTCTGAAGGCAGATCACTCAATCGATTAACGCCTGCAGGTTCTTCATCTTCTTTATTATGAATTTCTGCCAATCGTTCCAATGAAATCCGAGCATCTTGTAAAGAAAAAATAAATCCTAAAAATTGAGATATTGGTCCGTTTAATTGACCAATAATATAGGAAACCGAAAGCATCATCCCTAAGGTTAGTTGGCCATCAATCACCAATTTAGCCGTAAAAAAACTAATGAGAATATTCTTCAATTCATTGATAAAAGACGCACCCTGACTTTGCAATTGTTCCAGTCTCAAGCTGCTAATTTGAAGTTTAAATAAGCGCACTTGCACCATTTCCCAACCCCAACGTTTTTGGCGTTCTGCATTGTGCAGCTTTATTTCTTGCATGCCTGAAATCAGCTCCATGATTTTCATTCGCTCATCGCTCATTTGTGAGAAGCGCTTATGGTCTAAATCTTTTCGCTTTTTCATAAAGAAGCTAACCCAGGCAAAGTAGATAATTGTTCCTCCTAGGAAAATCAAAAACACAGGAATATTGTAAATACCCAAGACAATTCCAAAGACGATGAAATTGATCACCGAAAAAAGAACATTTAACGATTGGTTGGTAAGCAGATGCTCGATGCGTTGATGGTCTCCGATGCGTTGCATGATATCTCCGGTCATTTTAATATCGAAAAACGCCAAGGGCAATTTCATTAGTTTGATAAGAAAATCGGATACCAAAGAAATATTAATTCGAGTACTCAAATGAAGCAAGATCCAACCTCGAATTATTTCAACAGAAGTTCGACCAAGAAAAACAAACAACTGACCAATCAACACTAGATACAGGAAATTTACGTCCCTATTTTGAATTCCAATATCTACAACACTTTGCGTTAAGAAAGGGAAAATCAATTGCAACAAACTGACAACCAACAAACCTAATCCTAGTTGTATCATCAAACGGCGATAACCCGTCAAGTATTGAAATAAAAAACCAAAACCTTGTTTAACGGTTTGATCATCGTCTTCCGTTTCTTTCAACCGTGGCGTTGGTTCAAGCAACAATGCAATTCCATCTTCCGTATTTTGGTTAGCATGTTTCCCTATCCAATTATTGATAAATTCTTGTTTTTCATAAACCAACAAGCCATGTGCGGGATCGGCAATGTAAACTTTGTTTTTACTTATTTTGTATACGACAACAAAATGCCGTTCATTCCAAAAAACGATGCAAGGTAATGGCGCATTTTCAAGAAGATTTTCGAAATTTATTTTGACCCCAAGCGTTTTGAAACCAATTGCCTCAGCTGCAAAACTAATCCCTTGCAGTGAACTTCCCGCTCTGGTGGTTTCGGAAATTTTCCTTAGTTTTTCAAGCGAAATTGAACGCCCATGATGTTTTGCAACCATGCGTAGACAGGTTGGGCCACAGTCCATGGTGTCAGGTTGTTTGTAGAATGGGAATTTTTTCATTCTTCTTCCCAAATTTCTTTGTTGATTTCAGCAATTCTATCATGGTCAATAGAAAATTCATTTTCATTGGAGATTACTCCACATTCTGAAAGAGTTCTATAACCTGGATCTCCTTCCCATTTTGCAATAAAAGGATTATAGTTGCATTCTATTTTATGGTACCATTGATTATCAGCCCTTTCAAATGGCATTCTATTATCGACACACATATGCCTGAACTCACAATGCTTACAAACATCGCACAAATCCTTATGCACAAACCAATATTTTTGGAATGCCGGTGTTGAAATAATTTCTTTTAAATCTTCTACAGAGTCTAAATCTTTTATGCTGCCAAAGGTTTCTTCACATTCTGGTGCGTTTTTTATTTCTCCATTTGGTCCGATGTATAGTTTTCTATTGAAATAGGTGTGGTGGTATTGGGATTCAGAAATAAGTTCGAAATTTGGATTTATGTGTATTAAATTTCCAGAATATTTATTTGGGATACTTCTTAAATAAATTTTATTTGAACTTAGGGTAAAATTATCTGAATTTATAAAAATTTTAGTGACATTTGGAAAATTAATAATTGACTTGAAAAAATCTTTATTTTCTATTGTAAAATAGATAATTAAATAAACTTCAACGAATATTTCACTTTTCAAAAACTTTAGTAGAACATTTAGCCTATTCGAATCGTTAATTTTTATAATTATCAATTTACATAACAAAACGTTTTGAATGAAATTAATTATTCTAAAGTCATTATGATCTGACAATTCATAAATTACATTTGAAATTATGCTATAAGAATCCCATTTGAAATTAATTGTGTCGCAATTAAAAACTTTTAATTGATTTTGTGAAATAAAATTTTCATACTCAATATTAATTTCTCTTGATTCTTCGTTGATATAATCAATTAAATCTACAGGAATAAACTGAACTTGACCTTGTATCAGTATTATCCCCCTGCAGTAACCTTTAAAATAAATCCTATTTGAATTATTTGTTATCATAACTTATTTGTGAAAAAAAAACCATCTTGTAAAAAGAACTCACATTGTATTTCGATGTTTTTAATGTATTTGATTTAACAAAAATCAAATTAGAATTAACTGTTTTAATTTGACGAGATTTTTCAATTGACAATGTTTTTTGATTTTTTTTCATGTTGAATAATTAAATTCGTAACTATATCTTTTTCTATATAAGGAAAACAAGTTGACGAAAGCATACTTATTTGTCCAAAAGGATTTAAATCAATAAAATAATAATTTTCACTTTTGTCGACAATAAAATCTAGAGATCCCATATCTAAATCTAATTCCATCATTAATTCAACTATTTTTACTTTTATTGACTTGGGTAAATCAAATGGATAATATTCAACTTTATTTTCAGCAATTAAAATTCTAATATCCACCTCTTCATTTATATCATTAGAAATTGACGCAACAGAGTAAAAATTGCCAAGGAAATAAAAAACTCTAAGCTCCGTCTTTTTTTCAATCTCCAATTGAAACATAGAGCAAAAAAAATCCGTTTCAATTTCAGGCAACTTTATTCTTTCTGTGTAATTAGTCAATATTTTATTCTCATTAATATTTAAATAGACACCATCCATTGCTTTAATAATAAACTTATTATTGATAAATCGGTTCGTCAATTTTTTTTTAGCATTAGTAATAACTGTTTTTGGAATATTAAGACCTATTCTTTGGGCAGTAGATAATTGAATTAACTTATTATTAGAATCTTTAGTGCAAAACCCAACCAATTTCCCTTTAATTTTTAAATCATGCAAGATGAAATCCCTTAAAGCCATTATTTCTTGATTTTCAAAAGCCTTGTCAAAGGAGTTGATTGAATGGAACAAATTGCCATTCCATTTGCGTTGAAAAAATATGTCAATTTTATCCAGGTCAATTAAATTTCCATAAATATCTTTCATGCAAAAACTTGGGTTCCCATCTTCAAACAATAGAATTAACCCCAAATTATCAATTAATTCTTTATCGTAAATAACTATCGGTTCATGCCCAAAACTTTTAATCCAAAAAAACAATTTTTGCCAGGATGGATCTCCTTCTTCTGAAATTAATAATCCAATTTTCATTCTAACATATTTGTGAAAAATAATTTGGAATATCCTGCTTCGTTTTTTATTAAGAAATAAACCTTATTGTTTAAAATCCTTATATTGTCAAAGTGTATATTGTTTAATTCAGCTACTGGAATTACCTCTCCAATTTTATCATCAATAAAAAATAAAATTTTGGCATTATTTTGAATTCCAAACAAATAGATCTTATCGTAAAAGAAATCGTATATCAATTTTTCGGTTTTTAAATTTTCAATCTTTAGAGGGATTTCATTTAAAAAAATTCCGTTATAATTATATTTAATTATGGATTTCTCCATTAAATTAATGGTTGTAATGGTATTGATTTGACCAAAACTAGAACATGCGATTTGATTACTACTTATGCTTAAATACCAAGAAATTAAAGCAACCAATTCACTGCTTTCTGCCAAATTTATCAAATCACCATTCCAAATTCCATTTGAAATAATGTTACGCTCATCTTGCACTTCTTTAAAATAAGTAGTTATTATGTTCTTGTAATCATGCTCAGCAACCTTGAAACCTATTTTATCATAAGTTTTATTTATAATCTTTACATTATTCATTGAATCTGTCTTAGTCAATAAATAACATTTATTGTGCATTGTTAACTTTTCATAAAATATGTTATCGTCACTTTTATAAACTAAAGGTTGAATTTTTTCATAGAATAATTTATTGCTTATTTTACTGATAAAAATAAAT
>CANJSS010000114.1 GCA_947476955.1 Flavobacteriales bacterium | reverse complement strand
ATTGCATTTTTAGCTTCTCCAGCAGCGGCGTATATCAATGGAATTAATGTTCCTGTTGATGGAGGAAGAACAAAGTCACTCTGACCTCGACAAGCTCGGTCACCGTTCAAAATTCTTTTCCGCACTGAGCTTGCCGGTGACTGAGCTTGCCGGTGACTGAGCTTGTCGGTGACTGAGCTTGCCGGTGACTGAGCTTGTCGGTGACTGAGCTTGTCGGTGACTGAGCTTGTCGGTGACTGAGCTTGTCGAAGTCATCGGATTATATTTACATGCCCAACTAGTTTTTCTTCTCTGCCGGATCTTGTTACATAGCTAATTTTCCAGATGTAGGTTCCGTCTTGCACTATATACCCATTGTAGGTTCCATCCCATTCAAAATCTAATGCATCGGAGGTATAGATCAGTTGTCCCCATCGGTTATAAATTCTTATTTTAATTTCCTTTATTCCAATTGCACTTGCTTTAAATGTGTTGTTAAATCTAAAACCGTCTGGTGTGAATGTATTGGGAACATATATATAGTATGCTTCTTCTATTAGAATTGGTTTCGAAATAGTGTCTTTGCATCCCTTTTCATCCGTTGCAATTAAAGTGACAAGATAATTTCCATAAGTTCCATAGGTATTGTTTGGATGCACCAGATTGGAAGCGTTTCCGTCGCCAAAATACCACTGATATGTTAATCCATTTAGCGTAGTGTTTTGAAAGGTTATGGGTAAATCATCAAACAAGGTGTTGCTTGAAATTTCAAAATTAGCAATCGGGGCAACAACCGTTATTGTTGCACTTCCAGTAACTGTAAACGTTTGGCATTCGTCCGATACAATTACTTGGTAGTTAGTTGTCTGCAATGGATTCACCCAAATTTGCGGGGTTATTTCACCCGTTTGTGGCCATAAATAATAGTATTGTCCAAAACCTCCAGTTGCAGAAACGCCAACCATAGCGCTATCTCCAGGACAAATTTCTACACCCGGAGTAAGTGAGATAATTAGAGGCGGGCTTGTAATGGTATATAGAATAGTTGCAGTTTGCTGTTCTCCGCACAAATCCGTAACAATTATCGTGTAAATTGTAGTAGTGGAAGGTGTTACTACTTGTGTGCTTTGGTTTCCTAAAGGGCCATCTGCTGTTTGCCACTGATACGTATAACTACCTGCTCCGCCACTAGCATTTGCTTCCAATTGTGTTGGTATATATGGGCAAATTTCAGTAAGGTCTGCCGTCTCATTCAATACTAAAGGCTCATAAATTGGAACATTTACCGTTCCAGAACCAGTAGCAGTTTCATTCAAACAATTATCCGTAACAGAAACGGTAAATGTCTGCGTATTCGTTGGAGAAACCGATATGAAAGGCGTTGTTGCCCCAGTATTCCAGCTGTAAACATAAGGGCCAACTCCTCCTGATGCTACAGCGTTTAAAACAACATCGTCTCCGGGACAAACTACAGCAGAGCTTTCTACAACCACTGCGACCGGCAAAACGTCTGCAATTCCCAAATTTATTACAATAGGGGTAACATTTCCACACGGGTCCACAATTGGAAATTCAAGTGTGATAGATTCCTGCCCTTCGGTTAACACGTCAGCAAATGCATCAATTGTAAACTGAACAATAGATTGTCCTGGAGAAAACGTAATTGAATTTGGAATGGCGGAATAATCCACACCTTCTGTTGCTGTTCCCGAAACATTTATTGGAATTGTTAATGCTGAAGTTAGGTTGTTTTGTCCGCGTTCTAAAGTTACTGTAGCCGTTACACAGCCTTCCGCCATAAGACTCGGATTCGAAAATGCTACTTGAGATAAGGAATACGTAATATCTATTGGCGTCTTAGAACTCAAACTATTTGCTTCTAGAAAAATACCAGAATCATAAATTCCGTCGCCGACATCGGCAATTGCCATGATTAAATGATAGGTTTGTCCACACTGCACTTTTGATACCGCTTCCAAAACATCTGTAAAACCATCGTATTGTATATAAAAAGGTGAACTATTTTGTGGAGAAGAATTTCCATCTCCATTGTCGTTATAGTAGGATGCATTGGTCACTGGATTCACATTGTTGATGGAAACTACTGCTCCATTTGTCAGTTTGGCAATGTTTTGAAGCCCAGCAATTCCAGGGCCGGAAATAAAAAAACCAAATACATCATTATAGGTAGATGTAACAGGCGGAGCGAATTCAGGATATTCTTCCGAACCAAATACGTATTTGAAACGCACCGTGTCCGAATAAGGAACAAAATCGAATTCCAGTATTGCAGAATTAAAGGTTTGTGTGCCACCAATGATGCCAGATAACAAATTTGAGCCTCCAAAATTATTATCTACGCCCGATGAGCTAGCATTATTAGGTCCTTGTGGGCCTGCGCCATTATTGAAAGTTGTTCCTGTTGTCATCACAATTCCACTCGCCAATCCAAGATTTGAACCTGTACCAGTAAATTCACTTATAGCGCTTGGACTTCCATTATACGTAATATTGGAAACTGTAACCCCAGTTCCTAATAATACATTTTGAACTAAAGAGGTTGGTGTTGCGCCAGGATTAGTAACTAATTGGCCGAAAGCTGTGAATGCTCCGAGTGAAAATAGTGCCGCTATGTATTTTAGTGTTTTCAACTTATTAGTAAACGTAAAAGTACTTGTATTCGTTGTCCCAAACAAAGAATTACTTTTTCTTTTACAAATTAATACTTTTAAACGAACTTACCTAATCATTTGTTGCAGATTTCAAGAAAAATTAGTGTTTTGGTTTGAGAATAAGAATTATTACCCTATGAGAAACAAATTGGCCAATAAAATTGGAGCGTTTGAAAATCTGTTGCTAGGAATTAATTCCTTGAAGGGAAGATAAGTTATAATACAAGCCTTTTAATTCCATTAATGCACTATGTGTTCCCCGCTCTTTAATCTCTCCTTTGGATAAAACAACAATTTCATCCGCATTTCTAATAGTACTCAATCGGTGCGCAATAATAATGGATGTTCGGTCTTTCATTAAATGATCCAATGCATCCTGCACCAACTTTTCGGACTCGGTGTCCAAGGCGGAGGTTGCTTCATCAAGAATCAAAAGTGTTGGATTCTTTAAAATTGCGCGTGCAATACTTAAGCGTTGTTTTTGTCCACCGGAAAGTTTGTTTCCTCTTTCTCCTATGTTGGTTTCATAGCCCTGCTCCAATTCCAAGATAAAATCGTGTGCATTTGAAATTTTAGCAGCATTTTCAATGGCTTCTTGGGTGGCATTTGGCATTCCAAAAGCAATATTTTCCTTTACGGAAGTATTGAACAATATAGATTCTTGGGAAACAATCCCAACGTGTCCGCGTAAATCTTTGATGGAGCAATCCTTGATATTTATTTCATCAAAGTAGATTGCCCCTTCCGTTACATCATAAAAGCGGGGTAAAAGATCTCCCAAAGTGGATTTTCCACTTCCGGATTCACCCACCAATGCGATTGTTTTTCCTTTCGGTATGAATAAGTCAATGTTTTTTAGAACAAATACATCTTTGTATTTGAACGAAACATTTTCATAGCGAATCCCTTGATTTAGCTCGCTTAGAGAAATGGGATTTTCTTGTTCATGGATTTTTTCGTCTGCATGGAGAATTTCGTTAATTCTATCTTGCGATGCCTTTGCTTTGTTCAGAAAAGCAATATTGGTTGAAATCCCTTGAATTGGCCTAAGCAGTTGGGAGAAAACGATAATAAAAGTAATGAATACCTGTCCGGTTAGTTTTTCATCGTTTTGCACATTCAAAATCATGGATCCGCCAAACCAAACCAGACACATCATAACTGCAACACCCAATGTTTCATTAAGAACTGGCGATAAATCGCGTTTTCGGAACGCTTTAGTTACTAATTTCTGATGTGCCAAATTTATCGCTTTAAATCTCGCTGCAACTTGATCAATTGCATTAAAAGCCTTGATTATTCTGATTCCGCTCAAGCCTTCATCCATAGAAGAGTAAACGTGTCCCATTTGCTCCTGGCTCTTTTTAGCGGTGCGTTTTAAGCTTTTTCCAATGCGTGAAATTACCAGTGCAGAAATCGGTAATAATACAAATGATATCAGCGTCAGCGTTGGACTAAAATAGATTAGCGTTCCAACATAGAATAAAATTGCAATGGGTTCCCGGTAAATTAGTTCCAGAATGCTGACAACTGCTATTTCGATTTCGCCAACATCGCTGTTCATTCGCGACATAATATCTCCTTTTCGTTCATCGGAATAGAAGGAAAGTGGCAGATTTAAAGCTTTAACAAAAAGTTTGTCTCGGATATCGCGCACAACCGCCATTCGAAGCTCAGATTGATACCATATTGCGGCATAGCGGAAAAGATTTTTTAAAAAGAATGCTGTAAAAACAGAAATACAGACAAACAACAAAGCTTGCTTCGGGTCTTCATTAACCATTTTCTGCATTAAAAAATTATAATAGTCTTTTGAATAGGCAAAAAACTCAATAAATCCGCCGTTCCATTTCGGTTCAATTAAGGCGGTTGCATTGACTTCAGGCTTGAATATTAACTGTAAAAATGGAATAAAAAGAATTAACGAAAGTAAGTTAAACACTACGAACAATAGGTTACTCACAATAACTAGAATTGCTTTTGTTTTATACGTAAATGTATAACGATATATCTCTAAAAAATCCTTCATTCGGGCCAAAGATAAGTTTTTGTTTCTCTAACTTTTCATTCGGGGAAGAACAATTGTTACTTTTGCACCATGAGTTCAATTAGACAAAATAAGATTGAAGGAGTAATTCAAGAGGAATTATCTACTTTTTTTCAACGCAATGCTCGCGAAATTTGCTTAGGCGCAATGGTTTCTGTAACTACTATTCGTGTAACATCGGATCTCTCCTTGGCAAGATGTTACTTGAGTGTTTTTGCTGGTCCAGACAAAAAAGAGGTGTTGGAAAATATTAAGATCAATACTGGGAAAATCAGAGGAGATGTTGGCAAGAGATTGAAGAACATGCGTAAAATTCCTGAATTATTATTTTTCATCGATGATTCGTTGGATTACGCGATGGAAATAGATAAGTTATTGAAAAAATAATTTTACGTTACACCTAAAATAATAAACCATCGGAGTTTCCTATTACATAGCGAAAAGATACCTTTCATCTAAAGGAAAAAAGAGTGTTATTAATCTAATAACACGAATCTCCGTAATAGGAATCGCAGTTATTACTGCCGCTTTAGTGATTTTACTTTCCGCTTTCAATGGAATCGAATCCATGATTGAAAAGTTGTATTCGGATTTTGATACCGATATAACAATAAGATCCAATGCAGGGAAAACTTTTTCCGAAAATCAATTGGATTTTTCAGCGCTTTGGCAGGTGGATGGCGTGAAGAATGTTTCCAGAGCAATTGAAGAAGTTGTGGTATTGAAACACGAAAAAAAATGGGTGAATGCCAGTTTGGTGGGAGTGGATAGCTCATTTTTGACAATTTCTCGAATGGCAGAACACATGGTTGACGGAAAACCTGTTTTGACAGATAAAAGTGGAGAATTTGGAATTCTTGGCGCTACTCTTTTGGATAAACTTGGCGGATTTATACCTGAGAAAATGGGCTACGAGCAGGTGATTTTATATGCGCCAAAGCGCGATTCAAAGGTTCGATTAGGAGCGAATCCTTTTCACACAAGTATTGTGAATGTTTCTGGAAGGATGAATTTTAATCGGGAAGTGAATGCAGAAAAGATTGTTTTGCCAATTCATTTGGCGAAGGAAGTTTTGAATTATAATGATGCGATTACCGCTGTTTACATTGATGTCGCATCCGACGCGTCCAACGAAGAGGTGAAACAAATTCTTCGCGCAAAACTTGGGACAGATTTCGATGTGAAGACCAACTACGAAAAAAATGAATTAATCTATAAAACGAGTAAATCCGAAAAAGTTATTGTCCTCATAATTTTAGTTTTCATATTCATTTTAGCTGCTTTTAATCTCATTGCATCGCTAACCATGCTTTTTGTTGAGAAAAAAGAAAATGTCCAAACAATGATTGGGTTCGGCGCAGATCAACAAATGGTTTTCAAAATATTTTTTATAGAAGGAATTCTTATTGCTGGAAAAGGAATTTTGATTGGTTTATTGCTTGGATATGGAATTTGTTTGACACAAGTTTACGGCGGGTATTTGACAATGCCAAATTCAGGAGGCGAGCCTTTTCCGGTAAAGCTTTCGTTTAATGACGGATTGCTTATTGTTTCGTTAGTTAGTCTTTTGAGTTTTCTGTTTTCTTATCTTCCCGTTCGTTATTTATTGAAAAAGAATTTCGGCCATTTGCATTATTGACAAAAAAACAGTGAAAAAAAAGTTGAAAAAAAGTTGTGCTGATTTGATTTGACTTTGTATAATTGGTTTATCTTTGCACCCAAATTCGGAGCAGTGACAGTTTCACTGAAAGTAGTTAATATTTAAAAAAGACACTCAAATGTCGGGAATTAAAGGTAATATTTCACAGGTTATTGGACCTGTAGTTGACGTAAACTTTGAAAAAGGTGTAGAGCTTCCAAATGTATTTGATGCATTAGAAGTTAGAAAATCGGATGGTACACGTGTTGTTCTTGAAGTTCAATCCCATGTTGGTGAAAGTTCAGTTAGAACAATCTCTATGGATTCAACGGATGGTTTTAGCCGTGGAATGGAAGTTACATCTACCGGAAGCGCAATCAAAATGCCTATTGGGGATAAAATTAAAGGACGTTTATTTAACGTAATTGGTGAAGCAATTGACGGAATCAACGAAGTAGATAATTCAGATGGATTGCCAATTCACCGCGAAGCTCCGAGATTTGACCAATTATCAACTTCTTCCGAAATCCTTTACACAGGTATTAAAGTAATTGACTTAATTGAACCATACTCTAAAGGTGGAAAAATTGGTTTGTTTGGAGGTGCTGGTGTTGGGAAAACAGTTTTAATTCAAGAGTTGATCAACAATATCGCTAAAGGACACGGTGGACTTTCTGTTTTTGCAGGAGTTGGAGAGCGCACAAGAGAAGGAAATGACCTTTTGCGTGAAATGCTTGAATCCGGAATTATTAAATATGGCGAAGCCTTTATGCATTCTATGGAAGAAGGTGGATGGGATCTTGCTAAAATTGATTTGGAAGAAATGAAGGAGTCAAAAGCAACTTTCGTTTTCGGACAAATGAATGAGCCGCCAGGTGCGCGAGCGCGTGTTGCTCTTTCCGGTTTGACAATGGCAGAATACTACCGTGATGGAGAAGGTGACGGACAAGGAAAGGATATTCTTTTCTTTGTGGACAACATTTTCCGATTCACGCAAGCAGGTTCAGAAGTTTCTGCATTGCTTGGACGAATGCCATCCGCTGTAGGTTACCAACCAACATTAGCATCTGAAATGGGAGCGATGCAAGAGAGAATTACATCCACTAAAAACGGATCAATTACATCTGTTCAAGCGGTTTATGTTCCTGCAGATGACCTTACGGATCCAGCGCCAGCAAATACATTTGCTCACTTGGATGCAACAACAGTATTATCTCGTAAGATCGCGGAATTAGGTATTTATCCTGCCGTGGATCCTTTGGATTCAACTTCTAGAATTTTGACACCAGAAATCGTTGGCGATGAGCATTACGATTGTGCACAACGTGTTAAAATAACGCTACAACGTTACAAAGAATTACAAGATATTATTGCAATACTTGGTATGGATGAATTATCGGAAGAAGATAAATTAATCGTTCACAGAGCAAGACGTGTGCAACGTTTCTTGTCGCAGCCATTCCACGTTGCAGAGCAATTTACAGGAATACCTGGGGTTTTGGTTGATATTCAAGAAACTATAAAATCATTCAATGCAATTTTGGATGGTGTGTACGATAAATATCCAGAGGCAGCATTTAACTTGAAAGGCGGAATCGATGATGTGATTGCTGCAGGAGAGAAAATGTTGGCGGAAGTATAACCTTGAGTAGATCGTAATT
>CANJSS010000113.1 GCA_947476955.1 Flavobacteriales bacterium | reverse complement strand
GGTTGAATGCGTTTTTATGCTTGGAGTATACATGTTTCCATACCAGCTTTTCCTAACAAGGATATTCTAGCAGAAAAGTCAACGCTTACAAATAAGAACACCTGTGAACAAATAAAAGCATTGAGAATTGTGCTTTCAAACTTTCAGAAAAGGTAAAAATTGCTTTCATTTGTATAAGTAAGTAATTAACACATATTCAAAATCATGAAAATTCTCTTCTACAAATCAATTCTTTTCTTTGCATTTTTAGTTTTATCGTGCAGTTCTACTGTTGCAAAAGCAAATACATTTCCTCCAGATTCGGTAACGCAAATTTTAGATAAATCCGCAGCTATTTTATTAATTGACAAAGCAAAAACACTTTATTACGAAGGAAAAGTAAGAGATGCGCTGATTATTTTCCGCCAGGCAACTGTAAAAGACCCATTTAATTGGAAAGCACCATTTTGGGTTGCTCAATGTCAATATTCCATGAATAATTATGGTTTAGCATTGAAATATGCACGGGAAGCAGTAGAAATTGAGAAATCAGAAATTGACAAAGATTTATATGAATTACTTGGTCGCACCTACCATAGAGTTGGGGACTTGGATTCCGCAATAATCAATTATACGCAAGCAATATCGAAATTATCAGCTAGTGAGGTGAAAGTTTTAAACCTTGAAGTTCATTTGGCGGAATGTAAATTTGCCAAAGAGCAACAAATGGGGAATATCAAGTCAAATCGAGTTGCTATTTCAGCTGTTAATTCTGGATACAACGATTATTCACCCATTTTGGCGGATAACGGAAAAACAATTTACTTTACGTCAAGAAGAAATGACACAAAAGGAGGAAATATGAATCCAGATGATCAGGAATTTTTTGAAGACACATATCGTGCCGTTTGGAATCCTGAAATCAATAACTGGGACAGTATTTCGAACGATTTTGGAAGGATAAATACAGCAGGATTTGATGCTATTAACTTCATTTCAAAAGATGGCAAAAATGGTTTGATGACCGTTAATACGACTGCCACAGAAAAAAAATCGACAAAAGGATCGGACTTATTCACGATTGAAATGTCAAATAAAGGAAAATGGTCTTCGCCTAAACGAATCAACGACAAGACGATTAACACGAGTTTTTTCGAAGGATCCGCAACCATGACTAATGATATGAATACACTTTATTTTGTTTCTGATAGAAAAGGAGAAAAAAGCTCTACGGATATTTATGTTTCTCAAAAAGTAGGGAAAAATTGGGGTGAGGCAACACCACTTCCATTTTCAATAAACACAATTGGGCGAGAAACTACACCATATATAACTGGAGACGGTCGTTTTTTATTTTTCAGTTCAGATGGCCATTTAGGAATGGGTGGATTGGACATTTACGTAGTGGAAAATTTAGGGTCAACTTGGGGTGAACCAATTAATCTTGGAATAATGGTAAATACGGTAAATAACGACACACATTTTCAATATTACCCGGAATTACAAAAAGCGGTAATGGCAAGTTTTGAGATTATTGGTCAAAAATCAAGTATGGATATTTTTAATATCGACATGACTAATTTCATGTACCCTAAAGGGAAATGATTTGAACGTTATGGAAATCTGGTTGTATATGCATCCCAAAAGCATCACCTATGTGGTGCTTTTTTTAATTTAAATTTATAAGCCGTATGAAAACATCTTTAATTTTTTGCTTTATTTCACTATTCTCTTTTGGTCAAAAGTTTGTAGTGTTGCCGTCCGAAATAAAAAAAGTGACTGTGTTTTTTCAGGGAGCGCAGGTCGAACATTATAAATCGGTAGAATTACGGGCAGGCAAACAAGAGTTGGTTTTTGAAAAAATGACCGACTTTTTAGATCCAAGTTCTGTGCAGGTTAAAGCAAAAGGAGAACTTACAATTTTATCTGTTCGCACGCGAAAAAACTACGAAGATTTAAAAATATCCAATGCTGAAATCACATCCTTGAATGCCAAACGAAAAAAGCTAGAAGACACAGATAATCTGCTTCGGGATGAATATGAAATCCTTTCATTAGATAAAAATCTTTTGATGACTAATCGCGATTTAAAGGGCAATGAGCAAGGTTTAAAAATGTCAGAATTAAAGGATGCATATACTTTCATGCATCAAAAATTAACTGAGATTACAGCGCGGCAATCCGCTATTTATGAAGCCCTAGAAAAGTTGAATAAGGAGATGAATCAATTGGAGCAAGAGATTATAAGCCAACGCAGCAAACCAGTAATTAATTTCACGGAAATAATTGTTGAGATTGATGTGGAAAAAGCTTCGAAGGGAGAATTTTATTTTTCCTATATCACTCCGAATGCATCTTGGAAACCCTACTATGACATGCGAAGTGATGGTATTGGAAAGCCCGTTCGATTGGAAGCAAAAGCCTTAGTCAATCAAACATCTGGCATTTCATGGGATGCTGTGGATTTAGTGCTTTCCACGAATGACCCGTATGATAATTCCAAAGAACCGCTTTTAAATCCGTGGTATTTAAACTACCAAAATTACCCCCCACAAAAACAAATTTATACCAGACAAATTCCGCAAAATGATTATTCTGGGGAGAAATTACGCGGAGAAGTTATTGATGCATCAACGGGTGAGCCTTTGCCTTTTGCGAAAATTTCCTTTCCATCCAACCCAAATGTTGGAGCAGTAACAGATTTTGATGGAAAATTTGAACTCATTGTTCCGCGAGGAGAAAAATACGTTGTGGCTTCATACGTTGGCTATTCACCCAGACAATTAGCAATTACAGCTCCTTATTTGAAGTTCTTTATTGAAAGCGAAGCAATTGTTCTGGAGGAAGTTATGATCTCGTCAAATGCATCCACAACGCGCCAAGATTTTGCCAGATTATCTTCAAGAAGTGTAGAAGGAGTATTTTCAAAAAGAAAGTCAAAAAGGGATGATAAATTAGTTTATACTTATGATTCGGTTGAGAATAAAGGAAATGCAGATATGCTTTATTTTTCTGCACCAACTGCAAGTTCTATTGCTGTTCAAAAAGACCTGCGGATGGAATATGCCATACAATCCAAATTTACCATCCCATCTGATGGCATTGATTGCCGTGTTCAAATTGCTAATTACGAACTTCCTGCAAGCTATGAATACCATTCTGTGCCAAAAATAGATCCTTCCGTTTATTTGGCTGCTCAAATTTCTGGCTGGGAAAAATTAAATTTATTAAATGGTGAATCCAACTTATATTTTGATGGAACTTTTATTGGAAAAACATATATTGACGTAAATTCAACAAAAGACACACTATCCTTTTCACTAGGAAAAGATTCTAAAATACAAATCGAGCGCAAGCGAATAGCTGAAAAAAGCACCAATAAAACAATTGGCTCCCGCCAAAAATTTGAAGTTACTTGGGAAGTGAAAATAAAAAACAATGGCGGTTCTAACATACCAATTATTATAAAGGACCAGTTTCCTATATCCGTTGTAAGTGATATTAAAGTGAAACGTGGCGACGCAGAAGGAGGAAAAATTGACGATAAAAATGGCATTATCACATGGAATCTCAACTTAAATACTCTACAAAGTAAATCTATCGTTTTTGATTATTCGGTGGATTATCAAAACGGACAAGTATTATTCATAGAATAAGATAAAACAATTTTAATCTGAGAAAACGAATTCCCAGCAAAGTAATTGATTTTTACAAGATATCGGTTAGGATTTTTCTTAACCGATATTTGTTTTTTCCTTATTTCTGCCTATGACCATTAAATCATAGAGCACTTTAAACCAAATCAGAATACAAGGAAATACCTTCAACTGAAAGGGCTCTATAAATTCATTTCGCACAACTTTTGGAAAAAGATCTGTAGGAGAAATGGTTGTAAGAATGAAAGCCATCACAAATAGAATCACATTTAAAGGCGACTTGTTTCCAGAAAAAAACCAAATTGCTGCGCCAGAAAATGCGATGATAAAAGTTGGTGATTCCGCTTTATGGTTAAAGATAACCGTCCAAAGTAAAATTGAAACTAGCATCAACAAGCGAAAATGAGGATTGGCGTATTGTTTAAATCTGAGAAGCGGAACTAAAAATAAAAGTACGCCAAGTCCAACAACAAACAACTTGTTTCCTGCCCATCCAAACCAAGCATTAAGCCAACCCATTAAAGACAAACCATACGAAGCGGAATGATCATTTGAAAGCATATTTCCCCAACTTTTAAACAGAAAAGTATATTGGTGAATGTCTACAAATAAAAGCGGCAGCAGGAATAAAACTACAGCCCAAAAAAGACTGTATAAAATGAATTTTATTTTTTGAGGATAGAACAGAAAAAGCGCAAAACCAACTAATCCAAACAATTTGATGTAAACCGAAAAAACAAGTAATAACGTTGCCCAAAAGATGTGTTTTCGCTCCAATAAACCGAAAGCGAGTAGTAACAAACCTGCCATTAGGCCATTGGATTGTGAATTCTGCAAGGAAGTTAGCATCTCAAAAATGCTCAATAATAGAATTAAACCTTTTTGTTTTTCCGTGATTTTGGGCAAATAATAAATCCCAAGAACAACAATTAAACAATTCAATAGGTTCCAAAGCGTAAGGCCGATTGCATCGGGAAAAATTGCAAAAACGCCAAAGAAAACGGAGAACGTTGGGCTGTATTTATACAAATCCCACTGTTCCTCAGGAAATAAAATGTAAAGATCTTCTTGGTTTTTCAGATGATGAAACGAACGCTCAAAAATGGTGTAATTATTATATCGGTTGTATTCTTTTCCACCTTCTTCCCATGTTTTTTTTTGTTGTAAAAGCGATTGTAAACTTGCAACCAAGGCAAACAAAAACAGAATACTTACCACTGTTTTTCTATTCCATAAAAAACGCCATTTCGATTCTATTACCATTTGTTTTTATTTACCAAAGCGTAAATCTACAAAAAAATGAAAGTGTTAAAGTCAGACAGAACATGAAGCCAAAATATTGTTTTACTTTTGTGGCATGTTGAGACGGTATTTCTTTGAAATTTCCTATAAAGGAACGGCATTTTTCGGGTGGCAGCGTCAGCCAAACCAAATGTCTGTGCAAGAAGAAATTGAACAAGCATTATCTAAAATCCATTCCAATCAAAGCATATCGATAATCGGTTGCGGCAGAACGGATAGTGGCGTTCATGCGCAACAGTATTTTTTTCATGTCGACTTAGTTGAAATTCTTGAAATAGCGCAGTTTTTATTTAAACTAAACCGAATGCTCCCAAGTTCAATTGTTGTGCATGCAATCGAAGTAGTTGAAAGCGACAAGCATGCACGATTTGATGCTAAAAAACGCACCTACCGTTATTTTGTGCACGCCAAAAAAAATGCCTTTACAACTGAAACGAGCTTATATTTTCCTGGTGATTTAAATGTATCAGAAATGAATAAAGCTGCAAAATACCTCATCGGAAAGCAAGATTTTACCTCCTTTTCGAAACTTCACACGGATGTAAAAACAAATATTTGCACTGTTTATGACGCTAAATGGGTGGAAGACAAAGAAGGAATTTATTTTGAGATTTCTGCCGATCGTTTTTTACGAAATATGGTGCGAGCAATTGTTGGAACATTGATGGATATTGGCACTGGAAAACTTACACCGGAGGATTTAAAAATCATTTCAACATCCAAAAATCGCCAAAAAGCATCTTTATCTGTTCCCGCTCACGGATTATTTTTGTGGAAAATTGAATATTAATGTAGGCTCTGGTTTTTCGGTTTAAATTCTGCTCATGATTTGATGCTTGGCAGAAACGTCGCGACTCTTGAATATATCATTACACCGTAGATAAAATTATTTTGTTTCATATTATCGTTGTTTCTGTGACTTCCGAAAGGAAGAGAAGCAAGATTTGAAGGATGGCGCTAGTCCAGTTTATATAGAGTGTTCCTTTTTAATGAATATAAAAGCGAAAATAAAAGCGAAAAGGAAATATGGAACTACTATGTAAAACGCCTCGTAATAACTTCCCGTAAAATATCGTGTAATGAAATAGGATAAAATAAAACTGATTCCCAATCCAATCATTAATACGTTGGGTAAATTCAATTCTTTTCTACCTAATAAATAAATTATAAGTATTAAGGGAGAACTGACAATTAACACAAAAAGCATAATAATAAACCAAAATAGAATCCCTTCTAAATTTGTGATATGTAAACCATAAATTTTATTGAAATAATATCTTTGTATTTCAACTGCACATACGGAACCTAAAAAACTGGTAAGGATCCAAAATAATAACCCAATTTTTCCTTTTTTGATTTTATTCACTTTTGACTATGTCTGTTAGGATGCGTTCTTCATGCTCTCTGAATTTATATTAATTAATCCAACAAAAAAACAGAGAATAACCCAACCACTATTCCTAGATTACTAATCTACCACTAAAATATAATTGTGTTTCTTGCCTTTTCCAAGTAGCACATATTTCCCGTTAATCAGATGTTCTTTTTGAATTATAAAGTCTTCCCCAATTTTCTCTTTGTTGACAGAAATCGCATTTGCTTTCAATTCTCTTCGGGCTTCACCATTGGAAGCAAGAAAGCCTGTTTTTGCAGAAAGTGCCTCTACAATTGAGATTCCATCTCCGAAAATTGCACTGGAAATATGCTCTTGCTGAACGCCTTCAAAAATGGTGAAAAAATCTTTTTCAGATAATGCTTTTAAATCTTCTGCAGTTGATTTTCCAAATAAAATAGCTGATGCAGCAAGTGCAACAACTAGCGCCTTTTCGCCATGCACGCGTTTGGTAATATCTTCTGCAATCGCTTTTTGTAAAATACGTAAATGCGGCATTTCATTGTGTTCTACTTCTATCGACGCTATCTCTTCCTTCGATTTCAACGTAAAAATTCGAATATAATTTGCGGAATCTTCATCGCTAGAGTTTAGCCAAAACTGATAAAACGCGTAAGGCGAAGTTTTTTCTGGATCGAGCCAAACGCTGCCACCTTCTGTTTTACCGAATTTAGTTCCGTCCGCTTTTTTAATTAGCGGCGTTGTCACGGCATACGCTTCATTGCCAGATTTTCGGCGAATCAATTCTGTTCCGGTAACAATATTTCCCCATTGGTCGGAACCGCCCAACTGAACGATACAGTTTTTATATTTGTTCAAATGGTAATAATCATACCCTTGCACCAATTGATAGGAAAATTCTGTAAACGACATGCCTGTTTCTAGTCTAGATTTAACAGAATCTTTGGACAACATATAATTTACTGAAATGTGTTTGCCAACATCGCGAATGAAATCTAGGAAACTCATATCCTTGAACCAATCGTAATTATTGACCATTTCAGCAGAATTCTCTGCACTTGAGAAATCGAGGAATTTCTCCAATTGTCCTTTTACGCATGCCACGTTGTGATTAAGTGTTTCTGCATCCAGCAAATTTCGTTCTTTTGACTTTCCGGAAGGATCACCTACCATTCCAGTTGCGCCACCAACCAAAGCAAAGGGTTTGTGTCCAGCACGCTGAAAATGCACGAGCGTCATAATTTGAACTAAATGTCCAACGTGCAAAGAATCCGCTGTTGGATCAAAGCCAATATAGCCGCACGAAACTTTTTTATTCAATGCTTCTTCTGTTCCAGGCATGATGTCGTGCACCATTCCTCTCCATGTTAATTCTGCTATAAAATTTGTTGGCATGCTTATTTCGTTAATTCTTTAAATACTTCTTCGAGTGTTTTTTCCTCTGTTTTAAGTGTCAATACCAATAAATTATTCTGTTGGGCGTATTGTGCGATAACTTTTCTAAGATCTACATCGTCTGTTGTCTCCAACAACCAACCGTTCATCACTTTTTCAACTTTTCGAACATGGTTGATTTTAGCCAATGAAGCTTTTGAAACTGTTCCTTCAAACTCAGCATAAACTGTTTGGTGCGATTGGTCGGATTGCAATTCAGAAGCCGTATTATCTGCGACAATTTGACCTTTATTGATAATCAAAACCCTGTCGCAAATGGCTTCCACTTCGCG
>CANJSS010000112.1 GCA_947476955.1 Flavobacteriales bacterium | reverse complement strand
CGCTAGCATTAAAAACATAGGAATACTTCGTTCCCGTTGGTTTTCCATATCAATTGTAGTTATGATATTTCGCTTTTTAAGCAACAGAAAAGATAAACCAGGAGCAATTACACTGAAAATCAGAAAGAGGTAAAGTATTGCAGATTTTGCTGAATCATTTAGAAAAAACAAAGAATCTTCATTGAATAAATAATCTTGGTTGGATGGCACATACATTGCAATCAGCAAGCCATAGACTGGCATAAAGAGTGGTAAAAATACCCAGGATAAAATTTCAGAAACGATTTTCATAGTTCTTTTCGTAATCGTGCAACAGGAATATTTAATTGTTCACGGTATTTTGCTACCGTTCGGCGTGCAATATTATACCCTTTTTCCTTCAACAGATCCATCAACTTCTCATCTGTCAAAGGTGTCTTCTTTTTCTCCGCTTCTATGGCTTCAGAAAGGATTTTTTTCACTTCTCTCGTGGAAACTTCTTCCCCAGAATCGGTTGAAAGAGATTCCGAAAAGAAATACTTCAAGGCAAAAATTCCATATCCAGTTTGCACATATTTACTGTTTGCCACACGTGAAATAGTAGAAATATCCAGACTAACGATTTCCGCAATATCCTTTAAGATCATTGGCCTTAAATTCGTTTCGTCTCCAGTTAGAAAATATTTTTTTTGGTAATTCATAATTGCATTCATGGTCAATAACAGGGTGTTTTGTCGTTGTTTTATTGCATCAATGAACCACTTTGCACCATCCAATTTTTGTTTCACGAAAAGTACAGCATCCTTATCTGATTTAGACGTTTTTGCACCATCTGCATACGTTCTCAGCATTTGTTCGTATTCCCGACTCACCTTTAATTCAGGAGCATTACGCCCATTCAGGGTAAGTTCGAGTCGTCCTTCAAATTCTGTAATCATAAAATCTGGAATAATCTGCTGGTGATTTTTAGAAGATTCCTTCATTGAGCCACCTGGTTTTGGATTGAGCTTAAGAATTTCAGCAATAGCTTCCTTAAGATCCTGGTCTTCAATTTCCAGTTTTTTCAGAATTTTATCGTAGTGTTTTTTGGTAAATTCTTCGAAAAACTGCTCTAAAATTATTTTCGCAGTATAGCGGGTAATATCCCCATCCTGTTTGCGATTAATCTGAATCAACAAACATTCCTGTAAATCTCTGGCACCAACGCCTGCCGGATCTAATTCTTGAATAACGCTTAATACTTCTTCAATTTCTTTTTCGGTAGTCTGGATATTTGCAGAAAAAGCCAAATCGTCCACTAAGGCATCAATTTCCCGGTTCAAATAACCGGATTCATCCAAATTACCAATTAGCATATCCGCAATCATGAATTGGTGCTCATCCAAATAAAGCAGATGCAATTGTTCTGTTAATTTTTCTTGAAACGATTGTTCTCCAGATAATGGAATAACGCGTTCTTCGTCATCCTTACTGGTGTTATTTGCTTTGGTTTTATAGTCGGATCCTTCTTCGTCTATGTAATCTGAAATGTCAAATTCTTTTTCATCGTTTTCGAAATCGTCTTCCTTGTCAAAATCATCCTCGTTGTCGAATTCGTCTTCTACTTCTTCTGCACCTTCTTCTAGCGCAGGATTTTCTTCCATTTCCTGTTTAATCCGCTGGTCTAATTCCATTGTAGGAACCTGCAACAACTTCATCAGCTGAATTTGCTGGGGAGAAAGACGTTGTTCTAATTTTTGTACAAGATATTGCTTCAGTGCCATGTTAATAGAATTCAAAAAAATAAATCTTAAAAAAACGACCTTTCATTCTTTTAAAAATACAACTTTTTTGTTGAATGTGTAGTTTAAAATTAAAACTCAGCGTTTTGCGGAGTTCTTGGGAAAGGAATTACATCGCGTATATTCGTCATTCCCGTAACGAACATTACCATACGTTCAAATCCTAGTCCAAATCCAGCATGCGGCACAGAACCAAATTTCCGCGTATCCATGTACCACCACAATTCTTCCTCATCAATTTGGAAATCCGCGCATTTTTTCTTGAGAATTTCCATTCGCTCTTCCCGTTGGGATCCCCCGACTATTTCTCCGATTCCAGGAAAAAGTACATCCATTGCGGCTACTGTTTTTCCGTCATCATTTTGGCGCATATAAAATGCTTTAATCTCTGCTGGATAATCCGTCAAAATCACTGGACATTTAAATTCTTTCTCCACCAAATAGCGTTCGTGTTCGCTTTGCAAATCTATTCCCCAGGAAATATCGTATTGAAATTTCTTTTTCTTATAGTGATTGGAGTTTTTCAAAACCTCGATTGCTTCTGTATACGTCAAGCGCTTGAATTCATTGTTAACCACAAACTGTAAACGTTCAATCAAAGATAATTCATTGCGTTCGTTTTGGGGTTTTTGGGCTTGCTCCTGGATTTCGCGATCGTTTAAAAATTTCAAATCATCCGCACAATTTTCCATCACATATTGGCAGATATACTTAAGGAAATCTTCTGTTAAATTCATATTATCCAACAAATCATTGAATGCAACTTCCGGTTCAATCATCCAAAATTCTGCAAGATGTCGTGAAGTATTAGAATTTTCCGCTCTAAAGGTTGGACCGAATGTATAAACTTGTCCGAGTGCCAAAGCTGCCAATTCCGCTTCCAATTGACCAGAAACAGTTAAATTAACGGGTTTACCAAAAAAATCTTCTTTAAAATTTACGGATCCGTCTTCGTTTAAAGGTGGATTTTTAGGGTCAAGATTCGTAACCCGAAACATTTCTCCAGCGCCTTCCGCATCTGAGCCAGTAATAATTGGCGTATGTAAATAGAAAAATCCTCTTTGGTTGAAATAATTATGAATGGAAAAAGCTACTGCATGCCGAATTCTGAAAACTGCGCCAAAAGTATTGGTTCTAAAACGCAGATGCGCTTGTTCTCTTAGAAACTCTAAACTGTGTTTTTTTGGCTGCATTACCGTTCTTTGAACGTCATCCGGATTTGCTTCTCCAATGATTTCAATTTCTGAAACTTGCAGCTCTACAGCCTGACCTATTCCTTGTGATTCTATTAAAATTCCCTTTAGGCCAATAGCAGCAGCAGTTGTAATTTTTTTCAAAATTGCCTCATCGAATTTTTCAAAGTCAACAACGGCTTGAAGGGTATTGATTGTTGAACCATCGTTTACTTGAATAAAACGGTTGCTTCTAAATGCGCGCACCCACCCTTTGACAAGGATTTCTTTTCCTATTTCCGGTTGACTTAATATCTCGGCAATTTTTACTCTTTTCATGCTTCATTAATTGAAATGTAAAAGTAGTAAGAAAGCGTGATAAACAAAATAACCGAATCATTTTGTGCAGATCCGGTTATTTTATAATAGCGTAAATCGTATTTGCCTAGTATTTAATGATAACAAACTCTGTTCGTCTATTTTTTTGGTGTTCTATTTCTGAACAGGAAGATTTTACGTTACCCTCGCACGGACAATTCACTTTCAGTTTGTTTTCACCATACCCTTTTCCATAAATTCTTTCGGGTTTACTGATTCTTGCTTTTATGTAAGCAGCGGACTCTTTTGCTCGTTCATCGGATAATTTTTCATTGTATGCATAGCTTGAACGGCAGTCTGTATGTGATCCCAATTCAATTTCCAAGGTTTCGTTTTCATTCATCACCTTAACAATTTTATCCAATTCAACCCGAGCATCTTTTCGGATATCGTATTTGTTAAGATCGAAAAGTATCGGTTTAATATTTATCATTAATGCCAAATCAGAGCCAATTTTTAATTCTTCCAAATCCTCTGACAAATTAACAATACCTAACTCTGAAATGGTTGAGTTATATGAAATGGTTTTTGAACAATAGCCTACTTTTCCAAGTTCAATTGAATAGCTTAATACATCACCAATTTTAGCCGTTTCTAGAACTTTTACAATTTCTCCAGATTTAGTATTTGTTTGTTCTAGAACAAGCTTACCTGTTTTTTTATCGGTAATCCTAATTTTTACATTTTCCAAAGGTTTTTTACTAACCCTATCTACTAATAAAAAAGAAATACCAACTGTTGGGGCTTTAATTAACGATACATTTTGAACAATAGTTCCAGAATTGTTTTCAGAAGCATCTAGCACATAGGATTTTGGAATAAATCCATCTGCTTGAAAATCAAGTGAATAACTTATGCCTCGTTCAATATCAAAAGAATACGCTCCATTTTCATCTGTATTCGTAGTAGCAAGAAAGTTTCCATCGGTATCATAAAGATTAACTTTCACGCCAACCAATGCTATACTTGATTCAATGTCCAATAAAACACCATTCAATTTTAGTCCAAACACAAAAGGTTTTATTAAAGTAAAGCTGTAAATATCATCATCACCAATTCCACCATCTCGGTTGGAAGAAAAATAACCATTTTTCCCATCTTTGTTCAAGATAAATGCAAAATCATCCCGCTGGCTGTTCAATAAGGGCCCAGCATGTTTCACTGCATTTATAGAGCCTTTAGCATTAATTTCTGCAACAAAAATATCCAATCCGCCTAAGCCAATATGACCATCTGAGGAAAAGAAAAGCTGACCGTCTTGTGAAATCCATGGAAACATTTCCTGTCCTTCTGTGTTTATTTTATTACCAAGATTTATTGCTGTGCCTAAGTTTCCGTCTGCTTTAATTTGCGCCTTATAAATATCAGAACCTCCAAAACCTCCAGGCATATCGGAGACGAAATAAAGCGTTTTCCCATCCATACTAAAAACAGGGTGACCTATGGAATATTCTTTCGAATTGATTGTTAACTCTTGAATGTTACCCCATTTTCCATTATTATCCACATCTGCCATAAAAAGCTTAAGATTTTGAATGCCAGCAATATCCTTTCGCAATTCTCCCTTGGCTAAGTTGTTTCGTGTAAAATAAACTCTTGATTCGTCTCCATTAAAACACAGCGGCCCTTCATGAAAATTTGAATTTACCTTATCTGAAAAAGGAGAGATTCTATCCTTTTCATTACGCGTATAGAGGTCCAAAAAATTGTCCCCATTCCAAGCCCAATTTCTGCTTATTGCACTAATTCTCCTAGAAGAGAGAAAAAACAAATTATTCCCTTTGTAATAATTATATCCACCGAAATCAGAATGTTCAGAATTAAAGGAAACATTTTCAATGGTAAAATGTGACCCTTCTTCCATTATTTTTTCCAAATAAGATGGGTTTTTTACAAACATCACACCCCTTGTGTCCTTTTGTTTTTTTGTGTGAAACTTTGACATCCAAATATCACTTTCTGCATATTTCCCATTTTGCTTTAACGTCTGGGCATAAAAGAAAAGGTGTTCTGTTGAAATATCTGTTCCATCAACAAAAACCTGCGCATAAATTGACTCCGCTTGCTGCATTTGTCCAATTTGGTAATAGCAATGTGCTAATTTTGCTTTCATCATCGGGCCGTCCATATGTGTGCCAAGAAGGTCTGTGTAGGATCCAAGTGCGCTCGAATACGAAAGATTTACATAAAGCGCGTCGGCCTTTTTTAATTTTCCGGTTTGAGCAGTTGATGAACCAATAAAAAGAAAAATTAGAAATACAGAACTGAATTGTTTAATAGAAATCATAATGTAAACGCTTTAGAAATATCGTGGTGAACGCACACCTGCTTTTTGAAATGAAAAATCGTAAGACAGCAACAACTCGAATGTCCCATCATTATAGTTTCGGATTGCCTGTGTTCCGAAGTCGCTAGCCAATCCCAATCGAAATTGTTTGCTCAATTGCAACTGAACAAAAGCGCCAACCGCAGCATCCAATCTATACATTGCTCCAATCCAAAGTTTATCACGGTAAATAGAAGCGAGCGACAAATCAATACTAATTGGGGCGTTCAATACCATTTTGAATTGTCCTGAAGGACGTAATTTCCAATCTCTATTTAATGAGATTATCCCACCAATAATTGCAAAATAATGTCTCCTTTCAATATTTGCGTCGGTGCCATCATAACTTTGTTCAAGTATTTTTGGGGAACTAACACCTAAAAAGAATTTAGGTGCACGGTAATAAATACCTCCTCCAAAATTAGGGTTTACATGGTTCAAAACATTTGTTACCAAATTTGGATCATTTAGTTGAGTTGTCGCTAATTGATCTTTTCCCAAATTAATAATATTCAACCCTGCTTTTAATCCAAATGCCAAACTTCGTTTCTTTTTAAAGCGCAACGTATACGAGAAATCAGCATATAACATATTTTGCTTCAAGGGGCCAATAATATCTCTCACTGCCGTAAATCCTATACCAATTGACTCGTATTTCAAAGGAGAATGAATACTAAACGTGGAAGAAGTTGGTCTTCCCTCAAATCCTACCCATTGCTCGCGATGAATTCCAGTTGCAGATAACATCTTATTACTCCCTGCGTAAGCCGGATTAACAAAAAGAGTATTATCGAAAAACTGCGTAAAATGAGGGTCTTGCTGCGCATTCACTGCTGTGCTGCATAAAATAAGTAAACTTATTAGCGAAATTATAATCTTGATTTTCATACTTTTTCTTTTAACTCAATTAACGTTGGATATAAACAAATCCCTTCAATATTTTCATGCCTTCAATTTTTAAATCCAGAAGGTAGTAGTATGTACCGGAAGGTAGTTCGTCATTTCCTAAAACTAATCCAACATTTGTTGTTCCACTCCAATCGTTAGAATAACTTTCCTTTTCGAATACGACATTTCCCCAACGATTGAAAACAATCAACTTATTATCTGGATAATTTTCTATACCAGGGATAACAAAGCTATCGTTTGAACCATCCCCATCTGGTGTAATTGCTTCTGGTACGATTAAATCCTTTATACAGGAGGTCAAAGATGGATTTGGATCGCATGGATCGAAAATATTATTGCCTAATTCAATTTCTTCTCCATTAGAAATCCCATCGTTGTCGCAATCCGAATCTAACCATTCGTCACTTGGCACCAAATTTTGACTAGCTATTATAACATCACACGGATTATTTAAATCTGTTCCATCTGACAATTCCTGTGCATTTGTTACACCATCTCCATCACAATCCAAATTGTACCATTCGTTTGCTGGTGTTTGTGAAACGGATTCTTCTGTATAATCACATGGGTCGGATGGATTTGTTCCTGCTGCACTTTCAGCTTCATTTGTTGCACCATCACCATCGCAATCAAAAGTTGGAATAGTTAAACAGCTTATAACTTGAATCACGACTATTGCTGTGTCGCATTGCGCAGGAAGAGGAGTGCCATTATCACATATTTGGTATATCATTGTGTCTGATCCGAAAAATCCTGGATTTGGCGTATACGTAATTGCTCCGTTGACTGGGTCAATTGATATAGTACCGTTTAATGGGCTAATAATTACTGTTACTGTTGTTGAATCAATGTTACCATCTAAATCTATATCATTATTTAAAATACCTATAAGAACTGGCGTGTCTTCATAAGTATTAGTGTAATCCGCATTTGCAATTGGTGCGTCATTAATTGGGTTAACGGTGAAAATTACAATTGCAGTATCGCACAAAGCTGGCGTACCCAAATCACATACTTCATAGATTAATGTATCTATTCCGTTAAAATCTGAATTTGGTGTGTAGGTTATTGCTCCCGTAATTGGATCAACGTTTATTGTTCCATTAGAAGGTTGCTGGGTAATATTAACAGATGTAGTATCTAAATTTCCGTCAACGTCTGTATCATTAGCAAGGATGAAAATAGTTATTGGCGAATCTTCATCGGTTGAAACGCTATCTGTATTCGCTATTGGTGGATCATTTACAACCGTTATGGTGACAACAGCCTGATCGCAATTTGTTGGATTCAATACCTCACAAATTTGATACGTAACAGTATACGTTCCCGCAGCGATTCCCGCAGCAACAGTAATTGTTCCATTCGCATTCAAGGTGAAGCCCGTTGGAACCGTAACGCCTGTTAAGGTGATTTGTGACGGAAGAACAGCAACACCATTCAATAAATCATTTGTTAAAACGGAAGCTGTTGTTGCACCTGTAT
>CANJSS010000111.1 GCA_947476955.1 Flavobacteriales bacterium | reverse complement strand
TCCGACTTGCACTTTTAACAGGAAGACGACGAGATGAAATCCTCCATCTAAAGTTTAATGGAATCATTGAAGATACGGATGGAAATGCATTAACAATTAAAATCGAAGACTTCAAAGTGAACAGAAGCAACAATTTAGGTGAAAAAGAAGCCGTGAAATACATTTACATTCCTATTATTCCAAAACTTAAGAATTTACTGATGGAATTGGGGTATGAGGAGAACAAAGGGAAGGATATGTTTATTCTTGCTCCGAATGAGAAGATGCAACGTGATTCAATGAAGGTTTTAATAAGCAAGGCGTTTGCACATTATTACAGCCTACTCGGAACTGGAAAAAAAATTGGTTTTTACGACCTGAGAAAGACCTATATTTCTCATTTATATGCTAAATATGGAGAAAAGGCTAAAATAATAACCAAGCACTCAGGAACGGAGGTTATGTTGAACCATTATATTGACCAACAAGTGATTACTCAAGTCGCTAAGGATTTTGATTTTTTTAACGAATGAAATCGTACTTAAAACTATATTTTGACCCTGTATTTTTAGCTTCAAAAAATGAGGCTATTCTGCAAAAACTGGACTCCAAACTGGACTCCAAATGAAAAAAGTTCAAAAATAAAAATGGGTAAAAATTAAAAAGCCCAGTAAATACTGGGCTTTTACTTGTAGCGAGAGAGAGATTTGAACTCTCGACCTCAGGGTTATGAATCCTGCGCTCTAACCAACTGAGCTACCTCGCCATCTATAATTGTGTTGGTTTTGCGGGTGCAAATATACGAGTTATTTTTTCTTTATTTAACAGAAATGATAGATAATTTCGTGCATTCTGATAATCAACTGATTTTCAAAGTGAAATCATGAACGATCCGCTTCAAAAAGAAGTTTCGTTTTGTGCTTTAATGTTCTAAGTACAAAGGAGAAAAATAAAGCTAAAACTAAAATAATTCCGTGTGAAGCGAGAAACTGCGGTTTACCAGCAGTAAACCATTCGCGCAAAAAGGCAACAAAAACAAACCCAATTACGGTAGCGGAGATACCAGAATATTCCCTTCTCAAAATTGTTTTCATGGAAAACGGAATCTCTGATTTAATATGGTTTTTGAAACTTGGCCAAAACGGAGGGACTTTCATTGACCAACTTACGTATTCTTCGCCGAATTTATGCTCCAAGAATCGTTCTTCTGCAAACATAATTCGCTCGTAATACAACCAAAACAATAAGGAAACAACCAAAACAAACCATATATTATACGTAAAGAGTACAATTCCAATCCACATGAAATAATTCCCTAAATATAGTGGGTGTCGCACGGTTGAATAAATTCCTTTCGTATTTAAGGCTTCCGCAACTTGTTCCTTCGTATTTCTGCCAGATGTGTATTTATTTGCCGTTCCAATTGCTATTGCTCGAATCACTTGACCGGAAAACGATAAAACTATACAAGTTATCAACAGAAATAAATCCAGCGATGGACAATCATTAAGGAACTGATAATCAGTAAAATAAACTGTTGGTATAGATAATAAAAACAAAAATAGTGGTATTTGACCACGGTATTTGAACAGGGTGTTCCCGTTTTTTTCAAATGAATGTACTAATGCCATTGAAAAGAATTATGTAAATTGCGTGTAATTGACGCAAAGTTAATACAAATTGACGATTACTATGACTGAAAAAGTAAAATTTGAATTGGAGTATCTATTAAAAACATCTCCAAAAGTTCTTGAAAATATGCTTTGCACGCCAAGTGGCTTAAGTGAGTGGTTTGCAGAGGATGTAAATATTAAGGACGACATTTTTACTTTTTGTTGGGATGGAAGCGAAGAAAAAGCCAGATTATTATCCAGAAAGCCAAATTCAAAAGCCAAATTCAAGTGGTTAGAAGATGAGCAATCGGGAAACGAGTATTTTTTCGAAATGAGCTTTGAAGTGGATCCAATGACGAAAATGATTGTATTGACCATAACGGATTTTGCGGAAGATGAAGAGGTAGACGAAGCTAAAATGCTATGGGAATCTCAAATAAATGATTTAAAGCGTTTAATTGGGGCCTAAAAAACTTATTCATTTATTTCTTCAAATTCAACATCTTCTGCATTACTTGAACGGAAATTTTCCGATTTTGCATTCGATTTATTTGCTATAACGTTTGTTTTACCGAATTTCTTTCTCGTTTCTTCGCGTTCATTTTGAATTTTTCGCGCGTTTGAATGCATAGCTCGCTCCGCTTCCATATTTCGTTTCGCATGCATTAATTGACCTATAAATCGCAGAAGCACGAAACCTCCAGCAATCATTAGCAACATTTTAAATGCTCCCAAAATACCTGCTTCTACCACGTTTTATTTTGATAAATGCATATTGCGTTCCGCATATATTTTTGTAAAAAACGGATCTTTCAAGTTTTTAATGAATCGTATTGCTTCACCAGTAGATTTCATTTCAGGACCTAGTTCTTTCTTTACATCCGGAAATTTCTCATAGGAGAAAACAGGGATTTTTATAGCGTAGCCTTCTTTGCGGGGATTAAAATTAAAATCGGTAACTTTCTTCTCTCCAAGCATTATTTTGGTAGCGTAATTTACATACGGCTCATCGTAGGCTTTTGCAATGAAAGGAACGGTTCTCGATGCGCGCGGATTAGCCTCAATAACATATACTTTGTCGTCTTTTATAGCAAACTGAATATTGATCAATCCAACCGTCCGCAATGCAACTGCGATTTTTCGTGTTATGTCATCAATTTGCTGCATCACGAAATCGCCTAAATTATACGGCGGTAAAACGGCATACGAATCTCCGGAATGTATTCCTGCCGGCTCAATATGCTGCATTATTCCTATAATATAAACGTTTTCACCATCGCAAATTGCATCGGCCTCCGCTTCGATTGCACCGCCAAGAAAATGATCCAATAAAATCTGGTTATTCCCCATTTCATTGATAATATCTACAACGTGGTGTTCCAATTCTTCTTTATTGATTACAATTTTCATTTTTTGACCACCAAGTACATAGCTCGGTCGCACCAATAGAGGGAAACCAAGATTATCGGAAAGTTCCAGCGCTTGTTCTGCATTTTCCACAATTCCATACTGTGGAAAAGGAATATTATTTTCTTCCAAAACTTTTGAAAAACGTCCTCTATCTTCGGCAAGATCCAAAGCTTCAAAACTTGTTCCTAATATTTTAACACCATAACGCTCGAGTTTCTCTGCCAATTTCAAAGCTGTTTGTCCGCCTAATTGCACAATTACACCCTCTGGCTTTTCGTGCATGATAATATCGTAAATGTGTTCCCAAAAAACTGGTTCAAAATACAATTTATCTGCCGTGTCAAAATCAGTAGAAACAGTTTCGGGGTTACAATTAATCATAATCGTTTCGTAGCCGCATTCTTTTGCTGCTAAAACGCCATGCACACAACTGTAATCAAATTCAATTCCTTGTCCAATTCTGTTAGGACCAGAACCTAAAACAACTACTTTTTTCTTCGTCGAAACAATACTTTCATTCTCCTCTTCAAAAGTTGAATAGTAATAAGGCGTTTTTGCATTAAACTCAGCTGCACACGTATCTACTATTTTATAGACCCGATTTATTCCAAGTTCAATTCGTTTGTTATAGACTTCCGATTCTAAACAACGCAATAAGTGTGCAACTTGCCGATCGGCATATCCTTTCTGTTTCGCTTCGAAAAGTAATTTTTTAGGAATTGAATCCAGGTGGAACTTTTCAATCTTTCGTTCGAGTTTTATTAACTCCTCAATTTGCTTTAAAAACCAGATATCGATTCTTGTTTTTTCGACAATTTTCTTGAAAGGAATCCCTAATTTTATAGCGTCGTAAATATGAAACAATCGGTTCCAACTTGCAAATTCCAGACTATTTAGAATTTCATCTTGGTTGGTTAATTCTCTTCCGTCGGCCCCTAGCCCATTTCGATTGATTTCCAAAGATTGACACGCTTTTTGAAGGGCTTCCTGAAAGGATCTTCCAATGCCCATTACTTCACCGACAGATTTCATTTGCAATCCTAATCTTCTATCCGTTCCTGGAAATTTATTAAAGTTCCAACGCGGTATTTTAACGATTACATAATCCAATGTTGGCTCAAATAAAGCCGACGTGGTTTTTGTGATTTGATTATTAAGTTCATTTAAATGGTAACCGATAGCTAGTTTAGCAGCTATTTTCGCAATAGGATAACCAGTTGCTTTTGATGCCAAAGCAGAAGATCGTGAAACACGCGGATTGATTTCAATAGCAATAATATTTTCATTATCATCTGGAGAAACAGCAAATTGAACATTACAACCGCCAGCAAAATTTCCAATGGAACGCATCATCTTGATAGACATATCGCGCATTTTTTGAAACGTAGAATCCGACAAAGTCATAGCTGGAGCAACCGTAATCGAATCGCCAGTATGAATTCCCATTGGATCAAAATTTTCAATCGAACAAATAATTACAACATTATCATTCGCATCGCGCAGCAATTCCAATTCAAACTCCTTCCAACCAAGCAACGCTTTATCGATCATAACCTCATGAATTGGCGAAAGCTGCAAGCCGCGTTCTAAAAGTCCATCAAATTCTTTTGGATCGTAAACAATGGATGCTCCTGCACCACCAAGTGTAAAAGAAGCACGAATACACAAAGGAAAACCGAATTTTTGTGCCACTTCTTTTCCTTCTAAGAAAGATTTTGCTGTAGCTTGTGGCGCCATTGGAATTCCAATTTTAAGCATTAATTCACGGAATTCTTCTCGGTTTTCTGTAATTTCAATTGCTTTAATATCTACTCCAATGATGCGTACACCATATTCTTCCCAAATTCCCATTTCATCGCACTGGATACAAAGGTTCAACGCCGTCTGTCCACCCATCGTAGGTAAAACCGCATCAATCTTATGGTTTTTAAGTATTTCGATTATACTTTCCGGCTCAAGTGGCTGCAAATAAATATTATCTGCAACAACCTTATCGGTCATAATCGTTGCGGGGTTTGAATTTATAAGCGTAACTTCAATTCCTTCTTCTCTCAAGGAACGCGCTGCTTGCGATCCAGCGTAGTCAAATTCGCATGCTTGACCGATTACAATTGGTCCGCTACCGATTATTAAAATGGACTTAATGGAGGTGTCTTTTGGCATTTTATGCTCTTTTGGGTATCAATTTAGAAATGTATACATTAAATTGAAAGCAAATTTAGTGAAAAGTGTTTAGCTAGAACAAGGAATTAAATCTTGTTTTTAACAATCACCGTGGAAAACTATTATTCGCCAGATAAAAAGCAGGATTTATAAACTTATTTATCTGATTTGCATAAGTTTAAACACACTATTTATTTTGATTTAATTGAAAATATTTAAACAAAAAAAGTTCCGACAACTGCCGGAACTTTTTATAATGGATTAGACACTTTATTCTTTTAGGAATGGTATATTAGAAATCTTTCCCGTTTCCGATTGCACAATAATTCGGTAATATCCACTTTGCCAGCTGCTTGATGGAATTTCAATTAATTGCTCACTCGTTACTATTTTATACAATATTCTTCCTTGTAAATCAATAACTTGCACGTGCAACGAATTGTTTTCAGTAGAAGAAATAAATACATTTTCAGCAGTTGGATTAGGAAAAATACTGATCTGAAGCGGTATTTCAATTTCAGTAATTGTGGCAATACAATCATTCAGCGCATCAAATGTTGGAGCTGTAAAAGAAAATGTTCCGCCATCTGGACAGCGCGCATAGGAAACATCTGTCGTTTGAACGCCAAAGATTACTTGATCGTAAATTGTAATCCCATCGCTTAAAATTAACAATTCACCTGCAGAACTCAATTTGAAATTGGTATGCAATCCTGACTGCAGCGCGTCATTATCCGTCCAGAAAACTAATACATCATTTGCAGCAACAGACGTTCCAATTGGAATTTGCCATTTCATTAAATTCGCGGCATCATCAGACAAATACAAACCTGTAAGATCAATCCCATTTGCTGTAGTATTATACAGCTCAATCCAATCGTCATTTTCTCCGTTGGAATCCAATGCCGTTGTTCCGTTATCAGCCATTAATTCATTGATTAGAACCTCTCCTATTGCAGGAACGGGCAAGTTAATCATTAAGGTATGGAATTCGTGTTCCGCTCGCTGCGGACTAAACAAACCAGCTACAGCATTTTCAGCATAAATATAATATTCTAAAATCACGCCATTTAAAGTTATATCCGCACCATATATATGATCTCCGGCTACGCCATCGTTGTGCGCACCATCATCAAACATGGGGATTCGGTTAAATTTCAATGGATGTTCCAATCTAAAGCCTAAATAAACTGCAGTTTCGTTGGAACAAGTTGCCGAAATTGTAATTGTTTGACCATAATTTGGTGAAGCATTACTAGAGGTAATTCCCGTAATTGTTGGCGCGACCAAAACGTAGTTCGCATTCGTATTAAAATAAGCCACACGAGCAGTCATCAAAGCTTGAATTCCTGGAATTGTAGATCCACCGCCTGGTCCACCACCGCCACCGGAAACGGCAGTGGTTAAACTATTTTGGTACTGCGTATAAGAATAAAATTTATACGGATCTGCTTGAACAGAAGCATCTATAGTAGCTCGAATTGTATTTGCTGTAGTAATATAATCAGCTGAAGCGAAAATCTCTTGAACAATAGTTCGAATATGGGCCAAATACATTCTTTTATACATTGCATTTCCAAGCATTTTAACAATCAATGGATGAATGGAAGAAGTGCTATTGGACATTGGATCTAAAGTAGTAGAAACGGATGCGCCGCTTCCTGTTCCACCGGGAAAACCTGCAAAAGACATGTTTAAATCCCAACAAGTTGTTATAAAGCGTTCGTTAAGATCTTTGTATAAATAATAGTTTTGTCGAAATGCGCCAGAATAGGAATCTAGGTTTACTAAAACATTATTGAAGGCCAGCATCCACAAAGCCCTATCGACATCTAAATTGGATTCGATTGCATTGAAATTATTATTCAATGTATCTATCATATCCACTAGTGCATTCCAACCATAAGTAGATTTCAATTCGTAGCCATTTGCATAAGAAGCAGAATCGGAGTTGATGTATTTTAAATCCGGACTAATGGTAGAACCAGGTCCGGCACCACCAACTGGATTGCATTTGAAAGCTGCGCCGTCTGAAGTATAGTAATGATCACCATAGAATTTTTTGTTGATACTTTCAGCGCTCGAATATAAACCTCTTAATGTTCCATTAATATAAACATTGGCGAAATTTGCTTTTGGACAATCCATGTATTGTTCTAAAATTGCATAGGATAGCACTTCGCGAATCATAGATGGATCTTGGTAACCATTTTGCAACTTAATATCTGTATATCCTTGGTAATCGTAGCTTCCATGCACCCAATCCAACGCAATGTGAATAGGATTTTTATTGTTATTTGCATTATACGAACTATTCCCTTTGTATTTTACGCCAACACTGTCGTATACAATTCCATTTACACGAACGGAATCAGCAAGGAGATAATCCTCTGTTGATGATGCCAGGGCATCTAATTGTGCGTCCCAATTTGTTGCTGAGAAGAAAACTTCAATTGTCTGAACGGTTGCGCGGTCATAGAATCCTTGTGCAATAACTTTTTGGCTCAACACGAATAGTAAAATACTAAATAAACTGGTTTTAAGCATATTTGAAATGTTTGTATTAACTCTGTTAATGATTTTTTTATATTAAGATGATATTTATTTAATAAACTTGCATTTAATTCAAATGTATTTAAAAATTCAATTCAAAAAAAAAACGCCTTAAGAAAGGCGTTTTTAAATAAATCTAAAAAAACAAATTAAATATCGATTTTAGCGTATTTAGCATTTTTCTCAATAAACTCTCTTCTTGGAGGAACATCATCGCCCATCAGCATGGAGAAAATCTGATCACATTCTGCTGCATTGTCAATTGTAACTTGACGCAAGGTTCGCGTTTCTGGATTCATTGTAGTTTCCCACAATTGTTCCGCATTCATTTCTCCTAAACCTTTGTAACGTTGAACATTTACAGAAGACTCACTTCCTCCGCCCTTTAATTCATTGATTAATATATCACGTTGGTCTTCATTCCATGCATAATCCGATTTTGTTCCTTTTTTCACTTGGTACAATGGCGGCGTGGCAATATAGATGTACCCATTTTC
>CANJSS010000110.1 GCA_947476955.1 Flavobacteriales bacterium | reverse complement strand
TTGAATTTTACCTATTTTCGCCGAATAACAATAATATATTTGCGTTTAACTAGTACACTAACAACTTAAGAATTATGCAAAACTTCAAAAATCACGCAAAACTAAATCCATTACACCATTTCATTTTAACGCCAATTACCTTGGTTTTGCTGGTTTGGTCAAGCATTTATTTAGTGAAATACGGATTAAGCGACTCCGCTTCTATTTTCTTTTTTTTACTTGCATTGGCTGTTTTTCTTTGCGCATTGATATCCAGAATGTATGCTACCAAAAATCAGGATCGTACAATTCGATTGGAAATGCGTTTGCGTTATTTTGAAATGACAGGAACATCTTTTTCCTCGAAAGAAAAACAATTGAAATTGAGTCAGATTATTGCTTTGCGATTTGCCGGCGATGCTGAAATACTTCCATTAATGGAAAGGACAATTGCTGAAAACTTATCGGTTAAAGAAATCAAATCAGCTATTACGGATTGGCAAGGAGATTATAATAGAGTGTAAATCGACTTCTGTGCGGAGAGAAGCTAGATTACTTTTCTTTGAAAATGATACGCTTAACAAATAAACTGCTCTAAAAAACGGTATTTCATTTCCATTTTTTGAATTCAAAAGTCGAAGTCTCGGCTCTTCGTTCTAATTTTAGACCGAGTTGTCCTAAAAATCAATATCTCAAAATATCTTCTAGGCATTTGTGAACGATATTCATTTGTTCTTGGTCAATTTTACCAATCTTCTCTTTGAAGCGGTCCTTCGAAACAGAACGAATATGAAGCGTTAGAACTTCTGATTTAGTTTTTAAACCATTTTGTTTATTTGGTTCTAAAACAAGATTTCCGTGGTAATTTTTAATTTGAGTTGTCAATGGACAGCAAACAAGAACAGGGGCAAGGTCGTTCAGTAAATTCCCACTTATTATCAATAATGGTTTAAAACCAGCTTGTTCACTTCCTTTTGTAGGATCGAGATTGGCATACCAGATTTCTCCCTGTTTCAATTTTCCAACTGTTGTATGTAATCCGCCATTCCCTCTTCCGCGATGGTCAAAAGATCGGTATCTTCCCGCATTGAATCATAAGACTTTGCATATGCAGCTCTATTTAACTGATCTAAATAGATACGAAGTGCTTTTTCTATTAATTTATTTTTTGGCACGGAAAGCTGCTTTGCATGTTTGGAAAGCAATTGAAGCAAATCGTCAGGAAGTGTACTTGTAAAAGTTGACATCTTTTTATATTTATATATTACAAATATAAATTATATTTATTAAAATTAAAATAATTAAACAAAAAAACCACAGGAATCAGATATTTTCTAATTTCCTGTGGTTTTTATGTTTTTAAACTTTAAACTTTTTATAGATTAAATAGGATCTTCTTCGAAGTGCAATTCTTTTGCTTTCTTTTTGGATAATTTCGAAAGAATTCTATCGACAGTGTAATACATCATTGGAACAACAATTATCGTTAAGAACATGGAACTGGTCAAACCACCAATCAATACCCACGCCAAACCATTTTTCCATTCTGCACCAGAACCGGATGCTGTTGCAATTGGAATCATTCCAACAACCATCGCGATGGTAGTCATCAAAATTGGGCGCATTCGTTCTTTTACAGCTTCTAAAAGCGCATTGTAAGTTGATTTTCCTTCGCTTTTTAAGTGGTTAGTGAAATCCACAATCAAAATAGCATTTTTGGCGACGAGTCCAAGAAGCATAAGCATTCCGAGCATCGTGAAAATTCCCATGCTGGAAGAAGTTAGGTTTAAAGCTAGAATTGCTCCAACCAAAGCCATCAAAATGGAGAATAACACCACAAACGGGTAAACAAAATTATCGTACAAAGCAACCATTATGAGGTAAACCAAGATCAAACCAATTCCCATCGCAGTTCCCAAAGCACCAAACGATTCTTTTTGCCGTTTTACTTCGCCGCCCCAAAGCATGCGCACGTTTTCATCCAATGGATTTTCTTTCAGGTATTTTTCAATTTCTGCGGAAACTGTTCCAGAAGCCGTCCCCATTACATAAGAACGAATAGTTGTATTGGGAATTCTATTTTTCCGTTCTAAAGAGCCATTTCCATTCTCTACAGAAATCGCTGCAAATTCACTCAATCGCACCTGTTTTCCATCGTTGGTGATGAAGGTCATGCTCTTTATATCGTCCACATTTTTACGGTCAAATTTATCCACCATGACACGAATATCATATTCCTGGCCTTTATCGTCAAATTGTGTATCATCATTTCCAGTTAATGCATTTTGCAGTTGAACACCAACAATTGCAATTGGCAAACCAAGTTGTCCCATTTTCTCTCTGTCGAGTTCAATTCGCACCTCAGGCGTTATATCATCGGTTGAAATAGTCGGGTCTTTGGCTCCTTTAATTCCTAGAATTGCAGTTTTTAGTCGACGCGCCTCTTTCATCAGTAATTCATTGTCTTCCGAGGACAAAAATATCTCAATTGGCGCTTCTTCCGATTCTACCATTCCAATATTTATCGCTTTCACTTCGATTCCTGGATATTTATCCTCAATCTTCTTGCGAATAGCAGTCATATACTGCATTGTTGGAATCTCTTTTTGTTTTCCTGGAAGCATTTTAACGGTAAGTTCCGAACGGTTCTCGGAACCAAACGATGCCGCTCCCATTCCTGAGCTTGGTCCACCAACATTTGCAAAAACAATTGCTACAACATCTTTTTGCCCAACTATCATTTGCTCAATTTCTAAGGTTGTAGCATTATTTTCCTCAAAAGTTGTGCTTTTATCGTATTTTAACTTAATCATGAATTTCCCCTGGTCTCCCTGTGCTACAAATTCCTGTCCCACAATTCCAAGTCCCATAGTTGCCATACTTCCAAAGAAAATAATCAAAACTGCCACTCCTGCTATTATTTTATGGCGTAAAGACCAAGCTACTAATTTCACATATTGATCTGTAAAAATGGTTACACGACGTTCAAACCAACTTAAGAAAGCTTGGAACGGTTTCTTAGGATTCAACTCAACTTCTTTCGCGAAGCGAGAAGCTAACCAAGGAGTCAAAGTGAAGCAAACGAGCAGCGACATCAAAGTTGAAACCACCACCACAGTCGAGAATTGCTCAAGAATATCGGAAATGGTTCCTTCAATAAATATTACGGGCGAGAAAACTACAACATCCACCAACGTAATTGCCAAGGCGGTAAAACCAATTTCATTTCTACCATCTAAAGCTGCTTGCCTTCTGTTTTTGCCCATTTGAAGGTGTCGGTAAATATTTTCCAAAACCACAATCGAGTCGTCAACCAAAATACCAATTACCAAAGACATTGCGAGTAAAGTCATTAAATTCAGCGTAAACCCAAGAAGGTACATCGCAACGAATGTTGAAATAAGCGATGCTGGAATTGCTATCAATACAATAAATGCATTTCTTAAACTATGGAGAAATAACATCATTACTGCAGCAACTAATAGCACTGCTAATTCAAGATCATGTAATACTGCATCAACCGATTCAATAGTTGGAATAGAAGTATCGGTTGCAACAGTGAAGGTAACTCCTTCTTTGCTATATTTCTTTTCAATTTCTTTGAATTTCGCCTTCGTGGCATTTGCCATATTTACTGCATTTGCATCGCTTTGCTTCGTGATGCGCAATCCAATTCCATTTAAGCCATTTAGTCGGGAAACCGTTATTTGATCTTCCGATCCATCTTGCACATCTGCAACATCGCGCAATCTAACCGTAGACGTTCCGTTTGCAGAAACAATTAAATTTCGGAGATCTTCTTCCGTTTTAAATTTACCTGCCAATCGAACGGTCATTTGTTCATTTTCATTTTTAAGTTTCCCCATTGGAAACTCAACATTGGAGGATGCAATTGCTTGATTTATACCGTTTAAGGATAAGCCGTACAATTTCATTTTATCCTTATCTACATTTACTCGGAATTCGCGTTTTTCTCCGCCAATAACTAACACGGCTGCAACGCCTTTCGTTTGTTTTATCTGCGGTAGTATTTGATCGTCCATTAATTCCATGAAATCGCGCTCAGGAATATTTTTTGCAATCGCACTTACTTGTAATACTGGCGAAGCATTTGGTTCAATCTTCGCAATAACAGGAGCTTGAGAGCCGTTAGGGAGTTTATTTAGAATAGTATTAATCTTACGTTGCGCATCTTCCAACGATTTGTCGATATCTGCGGATGCTTTAAATTCTAGCAACAAAACGGAGGCATTGTCCAAAGAAAATGCCGTAACCTCAGAAATATTTTCCAGTCCGCTCAATGCATCTTCCATTGGTTTCGAAACTTGGCTTTCCACCGTTGCAGGCGAAGCTCCTGGATATGCTGTTGTAACCGTTAAAATAGGTGGCGAAAAGTCAGGAAGTAATTCGTAACTCAACTGATTATAGCATATTAGTCCACCACCAATTAAAATCGTAAAGATTACAATAATAAACGACGGGCGTTTTATAGATAATTCTGTTAATGTCATGGTCCTTGTTATTTCGTTTTAACGTTAGAATTGTTTTGTAAATTCACTTGACCTTTCACTACAATGCGATCTGATTTTGAAATACCACTTATTACCTCAATATAATCTCCATCTGAAGTCCCAGCATTAAAGGAAGTTAAAATTGATTTACCATTTCGCACGATATATACTTGCGGGTTTTTAGTAGAACCAATCAATGCTTTTCTTGGAATCGAAAGAGCTGTTATACTTTCTGAATTGGTTAATGAAGCAGATCCGTACATTCCAGCCATCAATTCACGGTTGGAATTGTTAATCGTGATTTGAACTTTGAAATTGTGCGATTTATCTGCCTGCACGCTAATATTAGTCACTTTTCCATTAAAGGAACGATCGCCATAGATATCCACTTTTATAGCTACCGGTTGGGAAAGTTTGAATTTTAAAATATCGCGCTCTGGAACACTTACCGTTAATTTCAGAGAGGAAATATCCGTGATTTCAAATAGGGGAGAACCTGCACCAATAACAGAGCCAAGATCTACCATTTTTTTTGTGATTACACCAGAGAATGGTGCTGTAATATTCGTGCTACGAAGTTGTTTTTGGAGCAGCTTTTTTTGATTTTCAGCCGAGCGAATTCCCAATTTTGTTTTTTCAATTTGAACGCCTGCAACCGCATTTTCCTTTGCTAAATTGCTGTTTCGTGCATCGTCATTTTTTTGACTTTCTAAAGAAATTTCAGCATTGTCCAATTGCAACTGCAGCATTTCATCGTCTACTTTTGCCAAAATTTGGCCTTGGGAAACTTTGTCGCCTTCTTCAATTGTCAATTTTATAAGTTTTCCCTGTGCATCCGAACCAATTGTATTTTGACGAATTGGTTCAAACGTTCCTAAAAAGGAAAATGCACTGGCGAATTCGTGCATACTTGGAGAAATTGCTTCCACCAAAATGGCAGCTTTCATATCGTGGATATAGATTTTCTTATCTACTGCTTCCTTATTGGAAACTAGTTTTAAAACAGTAATTACTATTAGTATTACTGCTACAATTGATAGAGTGATTAAGCGTTTATTCATTTTTACTTTTTTTAGAGTGAATTTCAAATTTTTCAGTTAGTTATTACTTTATATTTCCAATAGATCTCAAGTAGGTTAATTCTGCTTGGCGCAGTTGAATATATGCTGCAACCACATTTGTTTGGCATTGCTGAAGATTATTATCTGCAAGAATTAAATCATTCGAACTAATTGTGCCTTGTTCAAATTTTAGCTGTGTCTGTTTGTACACTCTATCGGATAATCGCAATTGTTCCTTAGAAATGGCCAATGCACCAGAACTTACTTCAATTTGTTTTTTGGCATTGTTTGTCTGCATTTCCAATTGCTGGGCAACAGAGCTTTGTTGGTTATCTATTTTTTCTGCCTCTAGTGCATTGACTTTTTGCTTGTGGAATTTTTCCAATCCGTCAAAGATTGTCCAATCGAGCTTCAAACCGATAAATGCACCTTCAATTCCTACACGGTAATCGTTAGCCGGCTTCATATTGTAGTTATAATTATACGCTGCATAAAAGGATAAATTTGGTAAATAGGCCATATTTGTTCCTTTTCGTTCCTCTTCATTCATTTTTTCCTGCGCAGCCAATAATTCCAATTCTTGGTAAACGGTCGTTTGCTTATCTACAAGAATCGATTTTTCTACCAATTCGTCGGATTCCAATTGGATTTTTTCGTTGGATTCCATTCCCACTAAAATCTTTAAAAGCGTTTCTAGTTGCTCTTGCGTCGCTTGCAATGACTGTCTAGAATTAAGTAAAGTCAGGCGGTTGATTTGCAATTTATCTGCTTCTGTTTGAATCGCTAATTCCTGATCAACCATCAATTGCATGTTCTTAAGCAATTTGTCCATGTTCGCAATATTTGCTGCCACAAACGACAACTGCTTTGTGATTGCTTGTAAATTGAAAAATGTCTCAGCAACTTGGTGTTTTATATTTTGCTCCACTATCTGTTGTTGAATTTTTGTCAATTCACCATTTATTTTCAATGCCGCTAGACCATAATTAACCTGAGAATTGAATAATGTTTGCGTAAGTTGTGCGGTATTACTTAAATTAAAAGGAACGCCAAATTGCACGGTTGAAAAAGTTCCTGCTGGACCACCAAAAAATTGTCCTGGAACAACTTGTCCAGGAATAATTGCGTTGTATTTGTAATCACCGGAGATAGTGATTTTTGGCAATCGTGCGGATTCATACGCCTTTCTTTCTCTGTTGTTTATCGCAATGTCTAATCTTGAATTTCGAATCGTCAAATTTGCTGTATCGGCCATTTTAATGCACGTTTCCAAATTCAAATTTTGTGCTTTGGAGTATAATCCCCCAGCAAAAATAAGAATGGCTACTAATTTTAATTTCATTGATATGGTATTAACTTTAATTTATACTATTAGGTGTTACTTAAATTTTTCGGAAAGAGATATGCTATAATCATTTCCGTTACATGGCTTCTATGTGAAATAAGCTGCCCTGCATATTCGTCCTCGCTGATTTGATGAATAGATTGCATTAATTTTTTTGAAATCGTTGGATATTGGCAATTGGACATTATCAATAAAATCATACTTACAAGGCTTATTTCGCGCATTCTTCCTGCAGCTTGCTCCGTCATACACTCATTGAAAATTCCGGTTTCAGCAACTTGTTGAAAAAGGTGGTTGTACTCGATGAAACACCCATCTTCCCGATTCATTTCATTGATGATAAAGTTTGGTATTTCTGGGTGTTTCGCTAAAAATTCATATTCCTTTTCAATAAAATAGCGCATTTTTTCTATTAGCGTCTGCTCTGTTTTGAAAATATGTACCGTTGAAAGCACGATATCTTCCACTGCAGATTGAAAAACTAATTTAAATAGCTGACTTTTGGATCGAAAATAATAGTTTACAAGCGCAACATTCATTCCTGCTGCGTTAGCAATTTCTCTAGAAGTGCAGCCTTCAAAGCCTTTTGCAAGAAAAACAGTTTTGGCTGCTTCCTTAATTTTTGCTTCTGTAGATGTGTCCTTCTTCATATTACTTTTTTTAAAGCGTACAAATTTAATCAACAATTTTAAACAAGCGTTTAAAACAATAATATAATTTTTTTAAAATACCCGCGGTTTGAATTGAGTTTTGGACTCAATAGAAATACTTTTCTTAAAATAGCTTTAAAAAAATTAGCAAAAAAGAAAAATCCACGAATCCATAAAATTGGATTACGAGATGCATCATTCTTTTACCTTCAGAAATGAATTTTTAGAGAGAAACAGGGCTGACACTAGAAATTTTGGAAATAGTATAATGAGAAATCACATAATTATTTCATTGTTCGAATCCAATCAAACCGCAACATTATGTTCCCGTAAGGCGTCGTTCAAGGAAGTTTTTAAATCTGTGGATTCCTTTCTTTTTCCTATGATTAACGCACAAGGCACTTGGAAATCGCCAGCTGGAAATGATTTTGTGTAGGAACCTGGAATTACAACTGATCTTTCCGGAACGTATCCCCGAAATTCTATCGGTTCGGTGCCTGAAACATCAATTATTTTTGTTGATTTAGTCAAAACTACATTTGCCCCTAATACAGCTTGTTTCCCAACACGAACTCCTTCTACAACAATACATCTTGATCCGATAAAAGCATCATCTTCAATAATTACCGGCGCAGCTTGCAAAGGTTCCAAAACACCTCCAATTCCAACTCCTCCGCTCAAATGAACATTTTTACCTATTTGCGCGCACGATCCAACCGTTGCCCAAGTATCCACCATTGTTCCAGAATCTACAAAAGCACCAATATTTACATAAGAAGGCATTAGA
>CANJSS010000109.1 GCA_947476955.1 Flavobacteriales bacterium | reverse complement strand
CCTAGCCGGTGGACAAAAAGGATTGTCTGTTGCTTTTGATTTAGCAACGCATAGAGGCTACGATTCAGATCATGAGCGCGTTGTAGGCGATGTTGGAAAAGCAGGCGTCGCTATAGACTCCATTTTGGACATGAAAATTCTTTTCGATCAAATTCCTTTGGACGAAATGTCGGTTTCGATGACAATGAATGGAGCTGTTATTCCTATAATGGCATTTTATATTGTTGCGGCTGAGGAACAAGGTGTTTCGCAAGCTGCATTATCCGGAACTATTCAAAATGATATTTTAAAAGAGTTTATGGTGCGCAACACCTACATCTATCCGCCAACTCCATCGATGCGCATTATTTCAGATATTTTTGAATATACGTCCAAAAATATGCCCAAATTCAATTCAATTTCTATTTCCGGATACCATATGCAAGAAGCTGGGGCAACTGCTGCTATTGAACTTGCCTATACGCTAGCGGATGGTTTGGAATATTTGCGAGCAGGAATTAATACGGGAATGAATATAGATGAATTTGCACCTCGATTAAGTTTCTTTTGGGCTATTGGAATGAATCACCACATGGAAATAGCTAAAATGCGCGCTGGAAGATTAATTTGGTCGAAATTAGTAAGTCAATTTCATCCAAAAAATACCAAATCTTTAGCATTGCGGGCGCATTGTCAAACATCCGGATGGAGTTTAACAGAACAAGATCCATTCAATAACGTAGCTAGAACGTGCATTGAAGCAATGGCTGCAGCTTTGGGCGGAACCCAATCTTTACATACTAATGCATTGGATGAAGCAATTGCATTGCCAACTGATTTTTCAGCGAGAATTGCACGAAATACACAAATATTCTTGCAGGAAGAAACCGGAATAACTTCCTTTATTGACCCTTTTGGCGGAAGCTATTACGTCGAAAAATTAACAGCGGAATTAGTAGATGAAGCATGGAAATTGATTCAAGAAGTGGAAGAGCTAGGTGGAATGGCGAAAGCAATTGAAACTGGACTTCCAAAAATGCGTATTGAGGAAGCTGCAGCAAGAAAACAAGCACGAATTGATTCAGAAAAAGATATAATAATTGGCGTTAATCGCTACCAAGTGAGTGAGTCAGATGCCAGTGAGATAGAAATTCTAGAAGTTGATAACACGCGTGTTCGTGAGGCGCAACTGCTGCGCTTAGCAGAACTAAGAGCATCAAGAAATGAAGTTGAAGTGAGGCAAACACTAGCGGAATTAGAAGATGTAGCAAAAAAATCAAGCGGAAATTTACTGGAAATAGCTATCCGTTGCGCAAGAAATAGAGCAACATTAGGCGAAATTTCCACGGCCATGGAGAATGCTTTTGGACGTTATAAAGCAACTATTCGAACAATTTCTGGCGTTTATTCACACGAAGCTATGGAAGATAAAGATTTTATTTACGCAAAAGAACTGACTGAAAAATTCAGTAAATTGGAAGGGCGAAGGCCTCGGATCATGATTGCAAAAATGGGACAAGATGGTCACGACCGTGGAGCAAAAGTTATTGCCTCATCCTTTGCAGATATTGGATTTGATGTAGATATTGGGCCTTTATTTCAAACGCCAGCGGAAGCCGCAAAACAGGCCGTAGAGAATGATGTTCATATACTCGGTGTTTCCTCTTTGGCAGCAGGGCATAAAACTTTGGTTCCACAAGTAATTGAGGAATTAAAAAGATTAAACCGAGAAGATATTATGGTTATTGCAGGAGGAGTAATACCTCAAAAAGATTACGATTTTCTATATAAAGCTGGAGTTTTTGGGGTTTTTGGTCCTGGAACAAAAATTTCAAAGGCAGCTCAAGAGATTTTACTTTTATTAATTGAAAGTGTAGAATAATCTTTTTTTCCAGCTGTAGAATTGTGCAAAACAAAATTGTTTTAGTAAATTCGGCATAGTTATTGAAATTGCCGATTTAAATTAAAAATTAAGAAATAATTGAAATTTGTGCGCAAATAGCTTAAAAGAAAACGCGAAATACTAAAAACAAACAAGATGAAAAAAATAGTAAGTGTATTATTCTTATTGATCGGATCACTTTCATTGCAAGCGCAAGATCCAGATTTTGATGATTTAAAAATCTTATATGCCGACGCAAACTATGAGAAATTAGTAAAAGTAGCGGAAGGGTATACCAACAAAGACGAATTAAAGAAAAATCCGCTTCCATTCGTTTGGTTAGCGAAAGGATTGTATAAAATTTCGCTTTCCGGAACGGATAATGAAAAGTTTAAAAATGCATACAAAGATGCCGTTGGCGCATTAGGAAAAGCGATAAAAAACGACAAAGATGGAACGGGTTTGTCAGAACATGAAGAATTTATTGCGGATTTTCAACTCTCTATGGCAGAAACGATTAACAATGATATTTCTGCAAAAGATTATAGTAAAGCATCTAGTTGGTTGATGAAATATTATAAAATTACGCGTAATCCAATTGGAGCAAAATATTTGGATGGTGCAACAAAATACCGCAAAGCAGATAAGTCAGGTGCAAACACGCTTTGGAAAGAAGCAGATTTAGCTTTGACTAAACTAGTAACAGATCCAGAGTCTGTTGAAAGTTGGAGTGAAGCAGATAAGAAATTGTTGACTTTAGGAGCTTTACAAACTGCTGAATGTTTTATTGCTGGTAAGCAGATTGAAAAAAGCAATGCACTTTTAAAGAAAATATTACCTCTTTTTGAAGAGGATGAGGATTTCAAAACAAAATGTGCGGAATTAATGAAATAATTTTTGAATGGATACCCGAAAAAGCCCCGTCTTATGGGGCTTTTTCTTTTTTAACACTTTTTATCTCAAAACTATTTCAACCCGTTGTTCAATTAACAGTTCAATAAACTAAATTTGAAGTATGAAGAAATACGCAAAATACTTCCGAAACAAGTTCATATTCACATCGTGCTTATTCTTCATTTACATTCTATTTTTGGACGATATCGATATTTTTACGATCATAAACCAAAACACTAAATTAGGTAAATTAGAAGAAGCCCGTCAAGAGGTTTCCGTGAAATTAAACCAAACGCAAAAAATATTAAAAAAACTGCGTTATTCCTCAGAATTAGAAAGTTATGCACGCGAAGAAAAAATGTTTAAACGGGAGAATGAAGACATTTTTGTGATTTCCTACGAATAAGAAGCAATTAAAATTAGAGTCCTGATTTTAACTGCCTATAAAACTGTTCCTCTTCAAAATTCACAATATGCACACTTGGGAAATAATACAAGGCTATTTGTTCAAAAGAATACCCCGATTTTGCCATTTTCATTGCCCCTTCCTGACAAAGTCCAACACCATGGCCAAATCCCCTTCCACGAATCAAAACGTCGTTTCCATCTGGCACACAGCTAAAAAAAGTAGACTTTAAATTAAATTCCTCCCGTAAATCGCGCAATGGAATTCCAAAAATTGGATGCAAGTAAAATGCCATTCGTTCCTTTTGCTCAAAATAAAACATCCTTGAAGCAAACAAAGTGTCATTTGCTGGAAAATTGTAATTTGACTCCAAAAAATTTCGCCAGCTTTCCTGAGAGACTCGTTTTTCCCAGGTAGCTTGTTTAGTATATATGCAGAAAGTATCTACAAAGGTTTGCAAGTAATCAATGTTTTCGTTCCAAACAAACTGCGGCTCACAGGTTTGACCGCCGCAATTGGCATGAAAATAGGATTCGATTAAATTTCCATCCTCATCCAACATAACGATATTTTGTGTTTGTAAAATTGCGGAATCAATTAAGGGAGTGAATCGCATCATATTATGGTAAGCCTGGCAATGCACGCGATCACAAAGATCAAATCCTTCTTTAATATGTTTTCCTTTATATTTCAGTGCGTAAGTTCGGCTCATCAAAGCTTGAACTTTATAGTATTCGATGTTCTTTCCACCACCGCCTTCTGATTCTACTACTCCAGCAAGGTAATTATCCATTCCAACTAAGTTCACTAATAATATATCTTTACTTGTAACAGAAATCTCAAAATCATCTTTGTATTTTCGGGGTTTCACAACCGGTTCCTTTGCTGTTAAAACTAAATGAGTATTTGGCTGATTTTGAATTAAATAAACCTTATTGAATCGACCTAAAGTAGTTGTTCCCTTTTTAAGAATCACCTTGTCTTTATCCCATAAAATTTCAATAAATTCATTTGGAAGGATTGATCCAAATTCCATAGTATCGCCAATAATAGAATAACTTCCATCCCCGTAGGCAAAGGAAATACGTTTTACCGAATGATCACGTAGGACACCAATATGCATTTGTTGGGAATTTACTGCCCAAACATTAAAAAAAATACACAATGTAATAACATACTTCACGAAGCAAAATTAGATTTTCAAAAAGTTGTTTTACAATTAAGTAAGAATAGTTTTCAACAAGGATTGTGCAACTTTCTCGCTTGCTCCTCCTCCACCGACTATTTTCTTCAATTCCTTATAGTTTTCCAAAATTGATGCACGCTTTTTTCCTCCAATAATTATTTGTTGCAACTCCTGACGAATAGCATCCGGATTACAATCTTGTTGAATCAATTCCCGCACTACTTCTTTACCCATTATTAAATTCACAAGTGAGATATAATCGATTTTGATCAATCGTTTTGCTATATGGTAAGAAATTGCCGAACCTTTATAACAAACAACCTCAGGAATTTCGAGTAATGCGGTTTCCAAAGTTGCAGTTCCAGAAGTAACAATTGCTGCCTCAGAAGCAGAAAGTAAATCGTAGGTTTGATTGTATAAAATTCGTACATTATGATTGGCTTCCAAATTCCCGATAATCTCGGTGTAGAATGTTGCTTCCAAACTTGGAGCCCCAGCAATAACAAACTGGTATCCAGGAAAATCAGTTAACGCTTTCAGCATAATGGGTAGTTTTATGGAAACTTCCTGTTTTCTACTTCCAGGTAAAATAGCAATAACAGGACGGTTATCTAGCGAATTCATTTGACGAAATTGGTCTGAATTGATGGCAGTTTGCTGGTATAGCTCAATTGCGTCTAATAATGGATGTCCAACATATTCTACTGGAAAGTCAAAACGTTCATAAAATTCCTTTTCAAAAGGAAGAATTACAAACATTTTATCTACGAAGCGTTTGATTTTGTGCACACGGGATTGTTTCCAAGCCCACACTTGCGGGGAAATATAATAAATCACCTTAATTCCCTTATTTTTTGCCCATTCTGCAATGCGCAGGTTAAAACCAGGATAATCAACCAAAATCAATGCATCCGGTTCGAATTTTTCAATATCCTCCTTGCAAAAACGTATATTTTTAAGAATTGTGCGAATATTGGAAATTACTTCTATGAAACCCATAAAAGCCAATTCTTTTATGTGTTTAACTATTGGAACACCTTCAGCTTCCATTTTGTCACCACCCCAGCAGCGAAATTCTATGGTTTGATTTTCTTTTTTCAAAGATTTAATCAAATTACTGGCATGCAAATCTCCTGAAGCCTCACCAGCAATAATATATAATTTCATTTTTTCAATTTGTGCCATTTCAAGAAAAGAAATTCACATATATAACATAGGGTAAATAACAGAAAGTAGCAACGATTATTCCCATTCCCCAACCAAACTTTTCTCTGTTAATTGAAAGGTAAAACCAAAGCAAATTAGATATTATTGCAATAGAAATCACCTTACTGCGCATTGTTTGAACCATCTCAAACTTATAAAGAAGCTGAGAAAATTGAAAATTCTGCAACCAGGATAAAAGCAATAATACGATTGGAATAAATAGTATTGGTGATACCAAGCCGAGTACTAGGCCTTTTGTATGATCTATTGACCAGTTTCTTAAATTCATATTCCCCAGTTTTTAATTTCATCCATTACTTTATAGGCAGTCATGTCAAATTGTGTTGGCACAATACTCGCATAGCCATTTTCCAATGCAAAAAGATCCGTATCCTCTCCTGTATCGGCATTTGTAAAATCTCCAGTTAGCCAATAATAAGGCTTATTGAATTGATCCATCCGTTTATCAAACCGATCCTCCCAAAATGCGTGCGCTTGTCGGCAAATTTTTATTCCTTTAATTTTTTGATCTTTCAATTTAGGAATATTCACATTAAAACAAACATGGTTTGGAAAGGACGAATCAAGCGATTTTCTGATCACTTTTCGTGCAATTTCTTGTGCTTCTGAAAAATCTGCATTTGCATCAAAATCGCACAAGGAAAAACCAATTGACGGAATATTTTCCATTGCACCTTCCACAACAGCCGACATAGTTCCAGAGTACAACACATTTGTAGAAGTATTTTCACCATGATTAAATCCAGAAACGATCAAATCCGGCTTTCTTTGCATTACTTCATAAATACCAAGTTTCACGCAATCAACTGGTGTTCCAGTGCATGTAAAAGCAGTTAATCCCTCAAATAATCTGGAACTATCCAATCGCAGCGGATGATTAATAGTTATTGCGTGTCCCATTCCGGATTGTGGTTTGTCTGGTGCAATTATCAATACATCTCCAAATTCAACGGCAACATCAATAAGTGACTTAATACCTTTGGCAGAAATTCCGTCGTCATTCGTAACAAAAATTAATGGGCGCATCGAGACATTTTTGTGAAAAACCGTTTTGTGCGAAAGTAAGGAATATTCACAAAACGGCATAAATTATTGATTATAAATAATAATTGTATTTTGTTCGAAAGTCAAAGAAATCTATTAATTTTGAATGGTAACTAATGGGAAAATGACAACATTTCAGTTAATTGAGGAATTAAAACGAATTACCCAATCGAACATTGATTTGGTAAACCAAAAATTTGCGGATTTGAATGAGCAACAAAAGAATTGGCGTAAGGACCTTGATTCTTGGAGTATAAATGAGGTTTTCTCGCATTTAAATGGATTTAGTTCCTATTATCATTCTGCTTTTTCTTCAAAAATTGAACGCACGCGTTTCCGTGAAGCAAAAGAAGTTTTCATTCCCTCTCCTCTTGGTCGTTCGGCATGGAAATCTATGAAATTGGGAAATGCTCAAAATATTAAACGCAAATTTAAGTCACCTAGAAGCTATAATCCAACTTTCAATCCAAATCTTGTAAAGGCAGATTCTATTTCGATATTTGAAAAAACACAAAACGACTTACTTCAAATAATCGATTTAGCTGCAACAATTAATTTGCGGAAAGCGAAAATTGCCGTTTCTATTTCAAAAATTATTCGTCTAAAATTTGGCGATGCACTCTTGTTTGTTGTTTACCACAATGAGCGTCATTTGCAGCAAGCGCTGAATATTTTGAATCACAGAAATTTCCCAATAGCCAATGGTTGAAAAATTAGCGTATTGTATCGTTAGTATTTCGCCTGTTCGATTAGAGGCCAGCGACGCTTCAGAAATGGTCACACAATTAGTATTTGGAGAGATTTTAACGGTTGAAACAATAGAATCTCCTTGGTGTAAAATTCGCACTTATTCAGACGATTACAGTGGATTTGTGGATATTAAGCAACTTTCTATTTTAACAGAGAAAGAAGCATTGGCTTGGAGGAAAAATAGCAATTATCTTAGAGCAATTTCCTGCAAGTTAGAGACGCCATGGGGAGTTCAGTCTATTTATAGAGGTGCATGCGTGCCAGCAGAAAAAGTAAGTGAATTTAAAATTGGCAACGATTCCTTTAAAATAATAGATAATCTTCCTAAAATAGAATTTTCAACGCCATATAATTTGGCTATGGAATATTTGAATACTCCTTATTTATGGGGTGGGAAGAGTATTTTTGGAATAGATTGTTCTGGTCTTACTCAGATGGTTTTTAGATTTTTTGATTGTAACCTTCCTAGAGATGCATCGCAGCAGGTTGAAGTTGGAATGGAAGTCAAATTTGAAGACCAGAAACAAGGTGACTTGGCATTCTTTACTAATAAATTAGGAAAAGTAATGCATGTTGGAATTCTAAATGGAAACAAATCTATAATTCATGCATCTGGATTGGTTCGAATCGACAACATTACACCTGAGGGAATTATTCATGCCCAAACTAAACAATTAACGCACAATTTATGTTGTATTAAAAGAGTTTAAATAATTAGTTAACTAAAAATAATACCCATATTTGTACCTAAAAAGAACCATTCGATGAAAGTATTAATAACAGGTGGCGCAGGATTTATAGGAAGTAATTTAGCAAAACGTCTCGTTCAAGACGGGCATTCCGTAGTGGTGCTTGATTCATTGCTTAGAGGGAATAAACTGGATAAGGAAACGTATTCAAAGATCCAATTTGTAAAAGGAGATGTTCGCGATCTTGAGATTGTTAAAGAAGCGAGTAAACAATGTGATATAATTTTCCATTTTGCGGCTGTTTTAGGCGTAGATATTGTTGCAGACAACCCAGTTGAAACAATGGATGTAGAGGTTATTGGAACGCGGAATGTTGTTGAAGCTGCAACACTTAAT
>CANJSS010000108.1 GCA_947476955.1 Flavobacteriales bacterium | reverse complement strand
CGAATCCTTTCGGGGTCACAAAACAAAACGAGAATGAGAGCGAGAGCGTCATTCTCGTTTTTGTTTTACATCATTTTCATTCTGATTCTCGCTCTTTATCAGTGGTTTTTTTGGTTCTTCCCAATCCAAAACCCCCTCCAAATCGGTATAAAAGTTTGATTTCTCGACCTTCAGGGTCACAAAAGGAATCCCGACTTGTAAAAGTCGGGGTTTTTCATTTTACAGCGTATTCAAAATTTATTTTGAAAATTGCTGGCGAATGAAAAACCGAGAACTGCGATAGCGGTTCGGGGTTCTATGCTTGTTAAGAGCAATGCGCTTGGTTCTATACTCTTTCGGGGTCATTGTTAGAATAGCCAAATTATTGTTAATCAATGGTTTGGCTTTATTTCAACATTTTTAAATAAAATCTTATACCATACATAAAGTTTCCTCTGTGAAAGGGTTTATGCTAATACTCACTTTAGATTTTGAGCTAGCGATAGGTCCTATATAAAGTTTATTGAAGTTTAATTCCACCTATGTTTTAAAAAAATATCTCCCTTTAAAAAGTTTGCTTAGAATCAATTTACCGTAAACCTTCTGCTCACAAGGATATCCGATTCTGTAAAAGTCAAAAAATATACTCCGGAAGACAAGTGAATTGGCATAAACCAATTAGAATCCTGGTGAATGAAATCTTGGTTTCCTACCAAAATAGTTTGTCCGATAACCGTTCGGATTTGAAGATTTTCAACCTTCTTAGCGTTGAAAATGGTAAGTAAATTATTGGTATACATGCAAGAAGCAGCTGTACCTTGTTCTGGATAACCAACGCCAAGATCCGTTTGATCCTCAATTGTAATCCATGTAGAATCTACGCAGCCATTTCCATCGATTATTACCAACGTATATTCTCCTGAAAGTAAGTTAGTTTGCGTTTCAGGGTTTATTGTTAAGCCATTAAGTAAATATTGGAACGGCATTGCTCCGCCAAATACATTAAAGGAAATACTTCCCATGTTTTGAAGCGTTTGTGGTGTCGTAGAATAAATCACTTCGAAAGAATAAGTAGGAAAAACTTCCGCGGAATCGGAAATTTGGCAACCTATCGACGTATAGCAAGTGTAGTAATACCAGCCGGATTCCAAGTTTGAGATCGATAAGCCATTATCCCCATGCTGCCAAATCACGGAGTCAATTTGTTGATCATTCGACAATAAATCCAATTGTATTGAACCATCGTTCGTGGATTCGCAGGAAGAAGAATATACTTCTTCAATGATAAATGGAATAGGAAGCAAGTTGACCACCATATTTTCCGATTGGATTATTGCTCCATTACTATTATTAGCCGTAAACGAATAGATTCCAGGCTCAGTAACAACAATCGTTGGCGTCGTTTGACCGTTATTCCACATGTAATTTGAGAATCCCGGTGCTTCAATCGTTACCGTTGTTCCCAAGCAAAATTCCAAGGTATCGCCAGTAGCGAAAGAATATGGGATAATTACCACAAGTGGTTGACCTTCCACAAGATCGTATTCCATGTTGATCTCGAGATCTTCAAAAACGTCTACAATTCCACTTGGGTATTTTACGCGAATGGAATCAATGGTTGTTGCATTTCCAAGTCCAAAAATGAAGTGCTGCGAATTTTGACCCAAGTAATTTTCTCCGCAATGAACCATTTGCATCTGCGTTATTGTATCCGTAAAAACTTCAATAATTGATCCAATTGCTTGTTTGTTGGAAATTGTTCCTTCCAAATTAATTTTCACATACTTATTCTGATTACCAGAATTCACCCATAAACTAAGGTTGTTCGGCGCTTCATTATTTACTGCAATATCGTAGAATCCGTCATTATTCAAATCCCCTTTCACAGGACAATACGCCAAACCATTTAGATTTCCCAAAATAGAATCGTTGATCAATTCAAAATTTGTTCCTTGTATATTTCGAAACAAATAACTTGGAGATGGACTATTCGTTTGTATACCTTGAGCAATTGCGCTATATAAATCCTGGTAACGGTCGTTGTCTACATCCACAAACAAGCCTCCCCAACCGATTACGTTGTAATAGTCCACATTATACGCTTGTTCCACTTGAGAAAACAATCCGTTGGATTCTTTTTTATAGAGTCTATATGTTGCAAAAAGATCAAAATCTCCATCGTTATCAAAATCTGAGACGGAACTCGTCATTGGGTTTCCACCATAATTTTCTACGCCTACACTATCCGCAATATCGGTAAACGTTCCATCACCATTGTTCTTAAAAAGGGCGCTATAACCATTGTATCTGTCGTTAACCACATACATGTCCATCCAACCATCTAAGTTGTAATCGAACCACGTACTTTGAAAACTCATAAAAAATGGATTATCTGTGCCAGAAGACGCAGAAACATCCTGAAATGTTCCATTTCCCAAATTTCGGTAAAGTAAGTTCCCATGCGGAACACCAATGAAATAAATCGATGATTCGTATATCGAAACGTATAAATCTAAAAGGCCATCGTTGTCAAAATCCGCAAACGATGCGCCACAGGCATACATGTTATTCAGGGTAATTCCTGCGGCAGCTGTCACATCTGTGAATACAAATTGCCCATTATTGGCATACAATCTAACTCCTTCATCAAAATACGTTGCAAATAAATCTAAATCGCCATCATCATCGTAATCCACCCAAAGCAAGTGACGCATTCGTCCAATCGAATTTATATACGTTGGCAGAAGTTGAAATGTTCCCTGGATATTTTTATAAAAGATTGGATTGGCTTCTTCCACAACAATTGTAAGATCGTCCCAACCATCCTCGTCAAAATCATAGAATGAAACACCTGTTCCAAATTGGTTAAATGTTGGAGTTTGGACGTTGATATTTAGATTTGTAGCCTGATCCACATACATTTGTGCCTGTGCTTTAGCAAGCAGAAAACAACTTAAAAAAACGACTAATTTCAATCCTATTTTCATACGTTAAATTCAAAGTATTATTCTACTAAAACTATTTTTTCAAGACTACTTGAATTGTTAATGGAGATAAAATAAAATCCGGCCGCATGATCGTTTAGATTAAACTTAAACAAGCCTTTATCATTCGATTTAAAGGCAGATCCTTTTTGCACTAAGCTTCCCGCAGAAGTGTATAAATTAATCTGCAATTCTTCGATACTTTCGTTATAGCGAATAAACAAATCCCCCCCGCTACTAATTGGAGAAGGGAAAATTTTAAAAGCATACGCCGTGTTTTCATGCAACGAAACATAGGAAGTTGCGACATCAAAAACATCCTCACGGTTAGCAAAAACCATAAGATTACCCTTAAGATCCGTTGCGCCGTCTATTCCTACATTAACTGCCTGAAAATTCATGTCCTGAGGCGTTACGAAATATTTAGTTCTATATATAGATTCACTTAGCCAAATAGAATTTAATTCATTCCACTGCAGCACTGGTAATACTGCTTCAGAAAAGTTTAATTGCGGAATATTTGACGGAAACATCGGCTCTGAAAACACTGTTAAAATTGAAAAATCAGCTGTGCCGTTGGATATTTCGGAGGAACTAGCATAAAAATCAACCAATAAAGGATTTTTTGTATCCAATTCAATGAAATTTGGTTCTTCTAGAATATATTGGGTGTTCAGTGCTAAATCCTTTGCGAAATTAACCTCCAGATCAATCGTTTCAATCTCTACATTTCCATCCTGCACAGTGAATACTGCTCTAAAGATACTGTCTGAAAGAAAATAACTTTCTCCGATAGTATAGGCAATTGAACCATCCACTTCTAATCCACCAGAATGGTTAACAAAAGGAATGGTTCCGATAGACATTTTTTCACTAAAGGCAATATCTACCCAATAGTTTCCTGTTCCTAGCAAGCTGTCAGCAATATAATCCTTGTTTGGTTGCACACTTAAAACACTTGGTTTTTTCGTGTCAATTTTAAAATTAGTATTCAAAATTGGATTGCTTAGAAGATTAAAAGAAGTGTCCTTGCAATTTAGGCACGTAATTTCAACCTCTGGCACCTCCTGTTGCTGATTCTGAAATCCATATTTCAATTGACAGGCATTAGAACTAGTCCATTGACTCATGGAATTGTTTAGTGCCAAAGAATTGATTGTTTCGCCTGAACTTGCATTGGTGAATTCTAGTTCAGGTAATTCTGATGTATTCATTTGCTGATTGAAAACCATCGACAGAATAAGTTCGTTGGCACCAACATCGCTTATGGACAATACTAAATCATTAATTGTTTCCGATTGAATGGCAGGATTCTGAGTGTCAATTCCAAAAACTGAAGCTTCCGAATACTGAAATTGACTATTCCCATTTTGATCCAAGGCATTATTAACATTAACATTAACATCTGGAACGCAACTATTCATATCCAATAGGGTAAAAACAGCTTTGTAAATATCCGGAGCAATCCACTGACTTAATCCAGCATTCAAAACAAAGGTTCCTGAAACATTTACCGGAGCAGAAAATTGTGTGACTGGAATACTGTTTTCTGCGCATGCCTCTGAAAAAGTATATTCCAAAATAAAGTCAGAAGTCACTGCGTCATCGTTAATTAAAATTGTGGAAACGGTCACATCCTCTATAAATGGACGTTTGGTATCTATTAAGAATGGGAGTTGGTGAGTTGCATCGGGTAGAGCATATCCTGATGCTGCGGTAAAATTCAAAAACTTCATTTTGATATCCGCTATTTCCAATAAATTATTGGAAACAGCATATCGCAATCGAAAGTTCAGTGAATCTATCCAATACGTTTGAACAGGTACCAAGACAGCTAAAACAGCACTATTCAAAAAGTTTCCCTGACCAATTACAGAAATATCCATTGGTTTATTGAAGTGAATATCTACGTTGAATGCGGAAGTATTGTCTGCACAATTAACAAGCGTATCTGTTACTGTTATAGAAGCAATTGCAGGTAATTCCAACTCCACTACCAATTGTGCAGCTGCAACAGACATTTCGCCAATTTCTTTTCCAATTAATCTGCCGGGAATATCGTCAATTGCAGGATGGATTCCTCCCCAAATTCTTGAAAGACTGCATTGATCAGAAGCATCGCGATAGGTAGCCCATTGCAACGTAACGGGAACACTTGGTCCATCTTCAAACTCTAGAAATTCATTTTGAACTGCTACGAATTCACCTAATCCGCCTGGAAAAAAAGGACTTCCAGTAACAAGTGTCATCACTTCCGCAGCTGCTCTAGAAAAGGTGGAATGACCGGAAATATATCCTGCAAAAGGCGGTGTTACAAAAGTAGGTCTTTGGTAAGGCCACCAATTTTCTGCTAATACCCAACCAACTCCTGCAAAGTCTGTCAATTGGTTTGTGATACTATCGTGTCCTAGCCAGGTATAAGCCTTTATTTTATTGTAATGTTCATTGTTTGCACCAACGAGTGGATCGCCATAACCAACTACTTCAAACAATCCTGGAATCAATGGAATCCCACCTGGATTGTAATTGGATAAAGTTGAATCGGTACATTGACCTTGATCCGCTAGGAATCGAATTGCGCTAACCGGGCGAATACAATCGTAATAACCTTTTATACTCCAAGCGGCAATTGCTGCATCGTGTAAAGCACCACCTAATGTTAATTGCATCAGAACATCGTATTCCAAAATAGATAATTCTTCTCCTTCTCCCATCCATTTAAATTCATAGAGCGGATGATTGGAAACTTGGTGGTAAATTTCATACCAGTGCCCAGGTGGCGTTTCAGAATTGATCCCATCCGCCCAGAATTCTGCTAAAACTCTAGTATAATCGCCTCTTGGAACGATTTGGGAAACATATGGAAGACCAGTAATTGGATTGACTGAATGCCCTTGGCTCACATCCCCCCCATTTACATAGTCGTAAAACTGCGGATAATCTTCCGGTTCGGTTGGATACCATGTATTGTTACCGATACTTCCCGGAGAAATATCCCACATTACTGTATCGTTCGGAGTTAAATGTGCCTGCCAGGCGCTAACCATGGTAAAATTCCATTTGTAAAAAGCATCCATACCACTAGTATCTGTAGGATCGTAGTGCATTTGAGGAGCCCCAGGATCCATAAATACATTGTAGGCGTGTCCATCCCGATAATGAACTGTAATTAAGGAATCTGGCAAATTGAATGGTTTAACATTACCCCATTCAGGAGATAAAAAATTTGGCGTATTTGCGACAACATTTCCGGATTGATCTATGGAAGTCGAAAGTGTTATTCTCTGCCATCGATTTGGATCTGCGATAGACGGGTTTCCTGGTTGAGCCACCACAAGAGGCGGATTAACAGTCATATAGTATTGATTTTGATAGTTATTCGCTTGGTTTGCACCATCTACAAGTCCATACTGATGAATTTGCTGTGCAAGATAATTACCCAATGCTGCCGCTCCTAAATTTCCATAATCGACAGATACAATATTGATGTCATAATTATGGTCGTTCATATAATTGGTCATGGTATTTAAAACACCAGCATATCCAGGTGAATTGGCGAAACGCTGTTGTATGAATCGAAAGGAAGCGTAGGAAATTGCTTTCTCTCTAGCCTCCTCAATATTAGAAGGAATTACAATGCCATTGAAAGGACAACTAAACCCGTGGAGGGTATCTCCAAGTAGAAAGGTTTTTTTTGATGCATCGAATGCCGCCCAAGCGTCATATGCGATTAAAGAATGGTGGAAAAGATTTCGGGCATGTCTTGTAGGACGAGCAAAATCAGATCGAATGGCATCCAACAAAATATTGCTCCATTCTCGTGCAACAGAATTGACTTGCAGTTGTGCATTACTATTAAAAACAAATCCCAAAAAAACAAATAGAATAAGGGCACGATTTTTCACAACACAAAGTATATTCATTTTTAATATTAAATAAAATTCACGCATTTTGTTGTAACGATTACCATTTCCTTATTTCAAATGAATATTTACTTATAACCAATGATAATTTTTGAGGCCTGCAACAACTATTTTAAACAAACGGGTAAAATGAATGAGATGAGGTATTAAACTACCTTTTAGTTTGATTTATTAAATTTTAGAATATGTTTATTCATTTATAAAAAACACATTGTAATGGCATAAGAAATTTTTTAGGTTTGTTGATGGTAATAATTGTACCCTACAACGATGGATTAAATTGAATATTGCTATTTTCCAACCATTCTTTATTTTCTGATAAAAAGGATTGAATTAAAACAATCGAATTTCCTGAAAAATACATACAAATAAACAACGTATTTTCTGAACAATTGAGAAATTGACACCAATAAGTTACTTCATTGAAATCTGAAACATCAATTAGCAATTCGTTATTTAATTTATTAGTTACGAGCATTTTCAAAAATAATTTCAACCATCAAGAAATAAAAGAGTTAAAACACGCTTTTTTTATTTCGTTGTTGCGCAATTTATATTTCGTTAATAGGTATTTTATAATTAACAAAGATGCGCTATTTGAATTTTATAGTCGGTTTATACCCAAAATAAAAGCAGTAAACATATTAATTTGTGTTAATGAACTATTTTCGCGAACGAATCATAGGTGAAAGAAAGTATCTTTAGACAATACGTTGAAATCAACGAATTTTGATAAAAAATGATACGCTTAATTAACATTACTTTTATTTCCATTAATTTAAAATGCAACCTTCAAAAACAATAAGAATAGGAATCGCAGAGCATCAAACAGTTTTCAGAAATGGCTTAGTTTCAATTTTAAAAGAGATGCCTAATGTAATTGTACTGCACGAAATGAACAATGGCGAGGAACTTATTCAAGCCATAAATAACTATATTCCAGATATTCTTGTATTAAATCACCATATGCCTGGAATTGATGGAATAAAGTCTTCGCAAATGGCAAGAGAAAAATTTCCATTGGTAAAAATAATAATACTCTCTCAAGAGATAAATGATAAAGAGATTCTGGCTGCGATTGAAAATGGCACAAGTGTTTACTTATCGAAAGACGATAGTCTAAATGAAATTAAAAAAGCCATTCAAGGTTTACTTGATAATGTTTATTTCATAAACGACCGTGTATCTAAAATTTTAATCAACAATCTTATGGCAAAAGGAAATGTTGGTCAAAACTTAGATAACAAAATTGAAGATTTTTCATCTAATGAAATCCAGATCATTCGTTTAATTAGTCAAGAGTTTACCACTAAACAAATTGCAGATTGCATTTTTAGAAGTTCCCGCACAGTCGAAAAATACAGATCTAAAATGTTCTTAAAAGTAAATGTTCAAAGTAGTGTTGGTTTAGTTGTCTATGCAATCAAGAATAATCTGATTGAAATTTAATTTAAATTGATTTTCAAATTTTGCAATTGAATTGATTCTTATTCGATTAGGGTTTATAGATTGTTTTTCACAAAAGCCGATCCACACTAACTTTTCGATTCTAAAAAGTTTTTTTACTTTTTTCTGTTATTTGTATTGCACGAATGGAAATTTGTCTTACTTTTGCACACGCTTTTAACGAGAAGCATTACACAATTTTACTTTCAGCTGTTGCTGATTATCGCAAGATAAAAAAATTGGTTTGGTAGTTCAGTTGGTTAGAATACATGCCTGTCACGCATGGGGTCGCGGGTTCGAGTCCCGTCCAGACCGCAAAACGCTAACGTTAAAAGAGAAGCTCAATATGGCTGTTGAGATTAGAAAACCCTAAGAT
>CANJSS010000107.1 GCA_947476955.1 Flavobacteriales bacterium | reverse complement strand
TTGCCGAAAACTCAAGAATGATGCAAGAAGGATTTTACTATCATGCAGAAATATTAGCAGATCAATTATTGACATATAATTCAGAAAGTTCGAATTACAACTACAGAAAAGGCTATATCATTCTAAAGCTTAGAGACGATTTCCAAAATGCTATACCATATTTGGAAAAAGCTATTACAAATACGGATCTTAATTTCGATGCATTTAGCGCCAAAGAAAAAAGCGCACCTCTTGATGCTTATTTTTATTTAGGGAAATGCTACCATTTAAGCAATGACATTGCATTGGCGAGTAGTTATTTCTCAAAGTTCGTTGCAGAAGCAAAAATTAAAACCGACTTAACAAAAGAAGCGAAATTGAGATTAGTTCAATGCGACAATGCTTTAAAGGAAATGGATAACCCTGTAAATGCTGAATTAACAAATTTAGGTAAAAATATAAATACCACTTTCGCAGATTATTCAGCTATTGTTTCGTCAAATGGATCTTCACTTTATTTCACAGGCCGAAGACCATGGAAAAATGGTGTTTCTGAACCTTACAGAAATATTGGAACAAATCAGTATACAGAAGATATTTACAGAAGTAATTTAGGAGATGACTCTTCTTGGTCAAATCCAGTAAAACTCGACTTTTGTAGAGTTGAAAGAAACGAAGCAACGGTTTCAATAAGTACAGATGAGGGTAGGGTTTATGTATACCAAGATAAAACCGGTAATGGTGATATTTATTATTCTGACTTTACATCAAATAAATTCAGTGATATTAAATTACTTGAAAACAAGAACCTTAACACGGAAGAAAACAAAAAAATTAATTCTGAATTTTGGGAGGCACATTTATTTGTAAATCATGATGGAAATCAATTGTTTTTCTCATCCGATAGACCTGGTGGATTTGGAGGAAAAGACATCTACTATTGTATTAAAGAAATAACTGGTTCATGGTCTGTGCCAATCAATCTTGGTCCTAAAGTTAATTCAGAAAATGATGAAGACTCACCATTTCTTTCGATTGATAACAAAACGCTTTATTTTTCATCAAATGGTGCGAAAAGTATCGGTGGATTTGACATAATGTCGAGTACAATGGATGAATCGAATGCATGGACGTATTCCAAAAACATCGGATATCCATTCAATTCTACAAGTGATGATATATTCTACACAAGTACTTTAGATGGTTTGAGCGGTTTCATTACCTCCTCTAGACAAGGTGGATTAGGCGATTTGGATATCTATGAGATTAAAAACGATTTCTTAGGTGTAAAAGAAATTTCTGTTCTGAATGTAAGAATAAAGTCTATGGATGATGTTCCTCTTTCTGCTGCTGCAAGTAAAGTGAAGGTTAATTTAAAATGCACAGATTGTGAAGATGAAGAAAAAAATGTTAATACCGGACTACTCTATACTGGATTAAAACCAGGAAAAACGTACGTTGCTACATACGTTAATGCAGCTGATAATACCCCACTGTATGAGGAAACATTCGAAACCAATACAGAGGATGATTTGCAAGAAATTAAGAGAGAATTCAAGTTGGATCCAGTAAATAAAAAATTAATACCAACTAATAAAAACACAACGGCAAATAAAAAGCCAACTGCTGCCAAAAAAACACCTGCTGCTAAAAAAGAACCTTCTGCTAAAAAAGCACCTGTTGCCGCAAAAACACCAACTGCTAAAAAACCATCTGTCGCTAAAAATTCGTCTAAAAACAAAGACAAAGTAAAAGTATTAGATGTTGTGACTGTCAAAACGCATAAAAATTTGGAATATATGCACTATTTTGACTACAATAGAAACAAAATAAATCCCCATAAATCAGATTTAAAGGCGTTCTTGAAAGAAATTGAAACCCAATTAAAAAATGGTAGGGAGCAAATAACGATAAATATTTATTCTTCCGCTTCTCAAGTTCCAACAAATGCCTTTGAATCCAATCAACAACTTTCAGAAATTAGAGCTGAAAATCTTAAATACGATATATTGAACTATTATGAAGGGAAACCAAAATGTAAAGGGAAAGTTAATGTCGTAATTGTTACAACGATTGTGGATGGTCCTGAATATGTCAAAGACGGATCGAATAAGAAAAAATATTTACCATACCAATTTGTAGGTCTGAAAACAGAATAAAGAATAAATTTTAAAAAAAATCCGGTCTTGGCCGGATTTTTTTTGCTTGATAAAAACAGAATAACACAACGTATACAATGCACATAAATTTAGAAAAACCCCTAGCAATTTTCGATTTAGAAACGACTGGTATTAATATCACGAGCGATAGAATTGTTGAAATAGCTATTATTAAAGTTCATGCAGATGGAACAGAAGAACGTTATTGCCAACGGGTAAATCCACAAATGCCTATTCCGAAAAACATAAGCGAAATTCATGGAATTTACGATGAAGACGTTCTACACGAACCAACTTTTGCGGAAATAGCTGAAACAGTTGTTGCATTCATTGGAGAAGCTGACCTTGCAGGATATAATTCCAATAAATTTGATATTCCAGTTTTAGCAGAGGAATTAATGCGTGTTGGTAGCACTTTTGATATTTCAAAAAGAAAATTTGTGGACGTTCAAAATATATTTCACAAAATGGAACAACGGACACTAGCTGCCGCTTACCAGTTTTACTGTAAAAAAGACATTGAGAATGCACATAATGCTTTATACGACGCCCAAGCCACTTGGGATGTATTGAAAGCACAAGTGGAACGCTACGATGCTCTGTCTAACGATATTTCTTTTCTTTCAGAATTTTCTAAAGCGGGAAATTTTAACTTACTGGACTTTGCAGGACGACTTGCAATCGACGAAAATGGAAATGCACTATATAATTTCGGTAAACATAAAGGAAAAACCATTCAGGAGGTTTCTTTAATTGAGCCCGGCTATTATGGTTGGATGCTGGATGCGGACTTTCCACTATATACGAAACAATGCCTAAGAAAAGAAATGGAGAAAATTAAAATATCCAAAGAAAATCAAAAAAAAACAAGCGATAATAAGCAGAATCTCGAGGCGAAATTAGAAGAGTTAAAAAATAAATTTAAATAGATTTAGTAGCACGAAATTCCCTTTAAAGTAAAGAAAATGAAAATTATTTGTATCGGAAGGAATTATGCAGATCATGCAAAAGAAATGAAATCGGAGTTGCCAACTGAGCCAATTTTCTTTTTAAAACCGGATACAGCATTACTGAAAAATGGCAACCCATTCTTTTATCCGGAATTCACAAAAGACTTGCACTATGAGTGTGAATTGGTGGTGCAGATTCAAAAAGTGGGAAAAAATATTGCCGAAAAATTTGCGCCAAAGTATTATTCAAAACTCACACTTGGAATTGATTTTACAGCGAGGGATCTGCAGCAAAACTGTAAAGCAAAAGGATTGCCTTGGGAAATTGCAAAAGCATTTGAACACAGTGCTCCAATTTCGAATAAATTCATTGAAATCAGTTCTATGGACTTTAAAAAACTAACATTCGAACTCTATAAAAATGGTGAAAAAGTGCAAACAGGCCGCACAATTGACATGGTGTTTTCTATAGATAAACTTATTGCTTATGTTTCTCAATTCATGACATTAAAAACAGGCGATCTTCTGTTTACTGGAACACCGGCAGGTGTTGGTCCAGTTCAAATAGGCGATAAGTTAGAAGGTTATTTAAACGCAGAAAAGATGTTTGAATTCAATGTACGGTAAAATTTGAACTAAAAATTTCGTTTCCTCATTTACCATACTATTTTTTATTTTCCCTTTGCTTTTAGGATAATTATAACCGTATAGAGCATAATCTTAATATCTAAGGCCAAGGTGCGATTCTTAAGATACAGCAAGTCAAATTTCATTCGCTGCAGCATTTGGTCTACATTTTCAGCATAGCCATATTTAACTTGCCCCCAAGAAGTAATTCCTGGACGAACTTTAGTCAAATGCAAGAATTGTGGTTCTATTTGTGCAATTTTATCAATGTAAAACTGTCGTTCCGGTCGCGGTCCAACCAAAGACATTTCTCCCATCAAAACATTTAGAAACTGTGGAAATTCATCTAGTCGTAATTTGCGCATAAAACGGCCAATTGGTGTTATTCGAGGATCATTTGAAGAGGATAGCTGAGGCCCAGATTTTTCCGAATCAACAAACATAGTTCTGAACTTAATTATTTGAAATGGTTTTCCATTTAAGCCAATTCTTTCCTGAAGGAAAAAAATGGAGCCGGGAGAAGACATTTTAACGCCAATTGCTAAAACGATGTGTAAAGGAATTAAAAATAGTAGAGCGATAAATGAAATTACCACGTCGAGAAAACGTTTGATTGCTTGCTGCCAAATAGGCATGGATTCTGCATTAACCTCAATTAAAAGTGCCCCGAAAATATTTGTCATTTTTACAGATCCAGATAAAATATCATACATATCTGGCAAAATTTTGATGCTCAAGTCTCCTCCTTCAATCCGACCAATAATGGATTTTAATTTATCGTGTTCCACACTTTCCAGCGCAATAATAACTTCTTCGATATTTTGCTCCCGTATTACCCTTTCTAGATTGTCAGCATGACCAAGATATGGTAACCTATCTTCTAAAAGCTTATCTACGCCATTGATATTTACAAAACCAACAAAATTATTTGTTCCTTTTCGCAATCCAATAATTTCATTGTACACTTCTACCGCTTTATCGCTGCCGCCAATCAACAAGGTTTTAAATCCGTTTTTTCCAGAATGAATTCTATTCACCATAATGGAAATAAACAATAATCTAGGAAGGAAGGTGGATAGGAAATGAATCCCAAAAAGCAGAAATATAGATTTATAATACAGTTGATAACCAGAAATATCGTCATCCAATAGCAAAGTGAAAAAGATAAAAACCGAACCGATTAATGCACCTCGAAAAGTAAGATTAAGTAATTTAAACCGATATAATCTCTTGATTCTATGGTAAGTTCCTTGGAAATAATAAAGTAAAAGCCATAAAATTGGAAGTATGAAAACGCCCCAATAAAAAGAATCTCCGATCGTGAATTCTACCTTTTCAATGGATGTTTTTCTAAAATAATAAAAAATAACCCAAGCAAAAGTCGCCATTAACCAATCCATTAGAATGAAAAAAACAACCAAAAGACGATTTTTCATACGTTAAAAATGAACTACTTTAATATTATCAATAACAATTTTACCTTCACTATCTCCCGCATCAATCTGAGCCTGAAGCGAAACTCTAAAATCAGCTTGAGCAGAGGAATTGGAAACAACTTCTTTTAAGTCAATATATATTTTTTTCCACTTAACAGAAGTGGGATTTTGTGGATTCAATTGAACATTCTGATTATTGATTACTGAACTTGGAGAAATCGCTATCAAGCCTGTAATTAGCGCATTCGTATTGTAATAATCAATTTCTAAATAAACTTCTTTTCCTCTTGGAATATAGGGTAATTGTTCTGTAAAAGCTACCCAGGTTGAATCCGTCGAATTCAAATTTACTTCGCCGTAATTATTTCCATATTCCAGTATTAAAGGGTCAGAACCCTGCGATAAACCTGCTTGGGAATTTGGATCTGTAATAATTTTTACTGCCGGATCCTCAAAATCTTCAATCCAAAACTTTGTGACAGAAACATAGCGCGTTATGGGATTAAGCGTGAGTGTTTGATTTTGCACCAAGGTTGTATTTACTTCAAAAACTTCCACGAACGGGTAGATCTTTTTAGTTGCCGCAATGCCATTATTTTTTATTGCTGGGTAAATTTTAATATTGACATTTCCACTCTGTAAAATTGGAATTTTGAAAGGAACTTCGAAAACACCAGCGATTTTATCATCTATATAAACCCAGGCTTCCGAGAAGTTTTGCGTCAATTCACCTGTCTGATTTTCTGAATTTGGATTGGCAACCAAAGTCCATTTTGTCACTTCAAGCCAAGAGGGGTCTGGGTTGTTTTTTATACAAGATGAAGCAAGTACACCAACAAAAAGTAAATATAGAAGTTGTTTCATAAATAGTAATCTGAGACTAAAACGCTATTTTTTACTGGTTATTGTCCACTAAAATAGAAGAAGTTGATTTTAATTTATCCAAAATTTGCTGTGCAACATCCAACGCTCTGAAACCGTCCTCCAAAGAAACCAATGGTGTTGTATCCAATACGATGGAATCGTGAAAAGAATTTAGTTCTTCTTTTATTGCATTGATTTCCCCAATATCTGGTTTATCGAAGAAGATTTTCTTTATTGGCTTTCCTTCTCCCATATCAAAAACTATATCGAGTGGGTTTGGCTCTCCTTCCACCGTTTCCATACGAACAACTTCCAACTCTTTGGTTAGAAAATCAACACTGATGTATGCATCTTTTTGAAAAAATCGCGATTTACGCATGTTTTTCATCGAAATTCTGGAAGCTGTTAAATTTGCAACGCAACCATTATCGAATTCAATTCGTGCATTTGTAATATCTGGTGTATCGCTAACAACAGCTACTCCAGAGGCAGAAATCCGTTTTACGCCAGATTTTACAACACTTAAAATAATATCCAAATCATGTATCATCAAATCCAAAACAACTGGAACGTCTGTGCCACGCGGATTAAATTGTGCCAAACGATGGGTTTCTATGAACATTGGTTTGGTTAAAAATGGCACAGCAGCTTGGAATGCAGGATTGAATCGCTCTACGTGGCCAACTTGCACTTTTACATTCGCTTCTCGTGCCAATCCCATTAAAGAACGTGCTTCATCAACTGTTTCTGTAACCGGTTTTTCAATAAAAACATGTTTGCTGTTTCGAAGTGCAAGTGAAGCAAGTTCTGCGTGTGTCAATGTTGGTGTTACAATATCTACGCATTCTACCACGTCCAATAATTCCTGCATGGATGGAAAACGTTTTAATTGAAATTTTTCTATTACTTCCAATGCATTTGTATCATTCGGATCATAGAACCCAACAACTTCAAACTGTTCTGTTAACTCAAGCAATAAGCGAATATGAATTTTCCCCAAATGCCCCGAACCAAAAACGCCAATTTTTAACATGTATCCGATTTTTTTTTACAAAGTTAATGCTACCACTTTGAAAATTTCAGAAAGACAGATTGAATTATCAACAATCCATCCCTAATTAAAGGTATTAATTCAAATTATTCGTTTGATCTAGATTCAAACCACCATAATATTCGGTATTTTTATTGGTGAGCCATTTTGTTAGGAGTGTAATTTGACCTGTATGGTAAGAAAAATGTTCAATTACATGCACCATGGCAGAAAATCCATTTACATCAAATCCTTGAATGGTATATTTTTTATCAATAGCATCGCCATTAAGTTCCGATAATGTTTGTTTCAAATTCACCTTCAAGTTTTCCAATAAAAAGATTAATTCCGATTTTTTTATTTTCGGATGGTCTATAAATTCCATGTTTCGGTCACGGTTATCTTCCCGGTTACCAAGCCCTGATAAAATCCATTGTCTTGCATTTCCGCAAATATGCAATACTAAATTACCAATTGCAGGGATGGAAGGGTTAGGGGATTTCCATAGATCGTTGTCTTCAATCATTGACAAGCATCTATAAATTCTTTCATACGATTCGTTAAAAACACGATTCTCAAATTCTTTTATTACTAATTCTGAAGAGCTCATAGCGCAGCCTTGGTTCATTTGATTTTCTAAAAATAAAAAAAAACTTGCTTCTATCTTTGATAAAAATAGAATTTGACTATATTTGCACTCACAAAAATGGTGGTTGTAGCTCAGTTGGTTAGAGCATCGGTTTGTGGTACCGAGGGTCGTGGGTTCGAGCCCCATCTTCCACCCCACCAGAAGGCTGAGTAATTACTCAGCCTTTTTTTATCAACTTATTTTGAGGAAAAAAATTGGTTTTCCTTATTTGAAAAAAAGAACTGTATGCGGAATCAGGAAGCTATAGAAAAAAGAAGGACATTTGGAATAATTGCGCATCCCGATGCCGGAAAAACAACTTTAACGGAAAAACTGCTGCTTTTTGGTGGGGCAATTCAGACTGCTGGAGCTGTAAAAAACAACAAGATAAAAAAAACTGCCACATCCGATTTCATGGAAATCGAAAAACAACGTGGAATTTCGGTTGCTACTTCTGTGATGGCTTTTGAATACGGTGGTAAGCAGGTGAATATATTAGATACTCCTGGCCACAAGGATTTTGCAGAAGATACGTATAGAACGCTTACCGCTGTAGATAGTGTAATTCTTGTAATTGATTGCGCAAATGGTGTGGAAACACAAACCGAGAAATTAATGGAAGTGTGCCGCATGCGGAAAACACCAGTCATTATTTTTGTAAATAAAATGGATAGAGAGGGAAAAGATGCGTTTTCTCTTTTAGATGAATTGGAAGATAAACTAGATCTTAAAGTGCGACCTCTAACTTGGCCAATCGGTATCGGCGATCGCTTCAAAGGAGTTTACAATATTCACAACCAAAGTTTAAACCTTTTCAAATCCAATAAGACAAAACGCGAAGAAGAAATTGTCTCGATTAAAGACCTCAATGACCCACAGTTGGATGATTTGGTTACTCCAGCATTTGCAAATGAACTTAGGGAAGAAATTGAAATTATTGATGGTGTTTTTGACACATTTGACCGAGAAAAATACTTAAGGGGAGAAATAGCGCCTGTTTTCTTCGGTTCTGCCGTAAATAATTTTGGAGTACAGGAATTATTGGACACTTTTATAGAAATTTCTCCTTCGCCAATTGGAAGAGAAACAGATATGCGCTTCATCGAGCCGAATGAGCCTAAATTCAGCGGTTTTGTCTTTAAAATTCATGCTAACTT
>CANJSS010000106.1 GCA_947476955.1 Flavobacteriales bacterium | reverse complement strand
CATAACAGATAGATCAAATTCATTCTTTCCTAAAAACAAAAAAGGCCAATCTTACGATTGACCTTTTTGCTCCTCCTCTTGGGCTCGAACCAAGGACCCTCTGATTAACAGTCAGATGCTCTAACCAACTGAGCTAAGGAGGAATTTGCAATCCATTTCTGAAAAGCGAATGCAAATATAAAGAAAGAATTTATTTTTCAAGACTAAAAAAAGAAAAAAATTAGATTGAAAGTCTCGATTTAGCGGTAATTAGTTAGAAATCATCCTCATCGAGTGTGAAATCATCCATTGACGCTTCAAATGAATCTTCACAATCTTCCCGGTCAATTAAGTCTTCGCCGCCTTCGTCTTCTATTTTAGCTGGGCGTAGGATATTTGTTTTGGAAACATTTAAGCGGATTTCAGTGCGAATAAATCCATCTTCCTGCGCATAGGCTTTGGCAAAAGGCGTTCCTTCCAATTCAACTAATGCCCCTTTTTTCAAAAAATCAAGAATACGTAAATTAACGCCTTCTTTTTTCCAAATGGTACAATTAATCCAAGTAGTTTTTGTCTTCGTCTCATTGGAACGCTTATCCTTCCAATTTTTATTGTGAGCAACTGGGAAATTGATAGCAATAACGCCTCGTTCCATATTTTTCACAACAGCATCTTTGCCGATGTTTCCGATTAATCTTGTTTCAAATACAGTAGCCATTTCGATTGATTTATAGTGTGAAAGTAAAAAACAAACGATATAACACAAAATAAAAAATTCAATTTACCAAAGAAAACCCATCCAAAAGGAACGTCATCCTCCTGATTTTCAATCTATTTTAATAACATAAGCGTCCTTAAACCCATTGCTTTGAACCATTTTTAAGTCTTCTTTTGCAGAATCTCTAGTAGTATAGGTTCCAACGGTATAGAGATATTTGTATGCCGCAGTTGTCGTCAATTTTGTACGAGATACTGGCAACCCAATTTTTTTAAAACTCTCTGCGCTCATATTTAAAGGTTCTTTAGAAGACATAATCTGTATCGTGTATTTTTCTGTGGGACTTTTTTTAGTGTCTTCCGCTCCTTCTTTTTTGGGTTTAGCAGCTGTTGCTTCGGGTTTCACAAAATCGATTGACGTGAATTCCTGCACAATGGTGTTTCTGAAAGCGCGGTAAACTGCAGATGCAATAATTTCTTGTCCATACGTTGTGTTCAAATAATTTGATTCCTTATCATTTGTTAAAAATCCACATTCAACCAATACACTCGTCATGCTCGTATATTTTAAGACTTGCAGAGAATGCTCCCGGTCATCCGAATCTTTCACTCCCCTTGATTTCCTTGCGGCGCGGGTGGAAAATTCTTTTTCAACTTCTTTGGCTAAAGCAACGGATTTTTTTGACTGCAAACTATGCACATGCGTCTCTGTACCGTGGACTTTTTTTTGGTCGTTTGCATTGCAATGAATGGAAATGAAATAATCTGCCTGAATAGCATTTGCCTTGTATACGCGGTCTTCCAAACTCGGAAATGAATCATCGGTTCGGGTATATACCACTTTTACGTTTTGAAGGTTTTGCTCGATATAAGCGCCAAGTTGTTTAGCAATTAAAAGATTCAATTCTTTTTCCTGAAGTAGTTTCGTGTTTTCGGATAAAAACCCAGGATCTGTTCCGCCATGTCCTGGATCAATTACAACTGTAACTGTCGTTTTTTGAGCAATTAGTCCGCTTGCAATAACAATAAAACTCATGAAAAGGAGTAAAAACTTCATTCTACAAATCTATAGAAAGAAAATTACTGTTTGGATTAGGTTGAAAATGTTTACAAAGAAGAAAATGTTAATTCGTGAAACAAGCCAGTCTAAACCTCTGTTTTGAAGTAGTTGTGGACAATTTTGGCTTTGGCTAAGCCAATTATTTCCTGCAATTTTTCTACTGGTAATTTCTTAATTACAGCAACTGTTTTAAAAGCTTTCATCAGATCTTCTTGCGTTTTAGGTCCTATTCCCTGTATGTCTATTAACTCAGAAGTTATCGCCGCTTTACTGCGTTTGTTGCGGTGGTGCGTGATTCCAAAACGGTGCGCTTCGTTTCGCATAAACTGAATTACTTTCAAACTTTCGGATCGCTTATCGATATAAATAGGAAACGAATCTCCGGGGAAAAAAATTTCTTCTAGGCGTTTTGCAATGCCTACAATTGCCATTTTTCCGCGTAAATCCAATTTTTCCAATGCTTTTAGCGCAGCGCTAAGTTGCCCTTTTCCACCGTCGATAACAATGAGTTGTGGCAGCGATTGGTTTTCTTCTTTTAATCTTTTATAACGGCGATAAACCGCTTCTTCCATGGATGCAAAATCATCCGGACCTTCCACCGTTTTGACATTGAAATGGCGGTAATCCTGCTTGCTTGGTTTTCCGTTTTTAAATACGATACACGCAGAAACAGGATGCGTTCCCTGAATGTTGGAATTATCAAAACATTCCATGTGAACGGGTAAATCCTGCAACCGAAAATCTTTTTGCAGTTGCTCAAGGATACGTTTTGAATGCCGCTCGGGATCTATTATTTTTTCTTGCTTTTGCTTTTCAAGTTTATAGAATTTCGCGTTCCGAAGTGAAAGTTCTACCAAGTGTTTTTTATCTCCAATTTTTGGAACGGTAAATTGTAAACCCATTAGCTGTAAATCCAGTTTTTCATCTACGAGAATTTCTTTGGATTCACTGGCAAAACGTGCTCGCAATTCGGGTAAAACATACCCAAGCACTTCTTCTCTGGTTTCATCCAGTTTTTTCTTCACCTCAGCAGTGTACGCATGAATAATTGAACCATTGTGAATACACAGATAATTTACAAATGCACTATCTGGCTCGTTGATTAATGTGCAGACATCTACTTGGTGAATACTCGGAGAAACAATAGTTGATTTCGCTTGGTATTTTTCCAAAATCAGCAATTTCTGCTTCATTTCTTGTGCCAATTCGTATTCTTGTTGCGCAGCATATTTACCCATTTCTCCTTTTAAAAAATGGATTACGGAAGAAATATTTCCTTTCAATAAATTTTCAATCTGCGCAATATTTTCAGTGTATAAAGCGCTGGATTGCCTTCCTTCACAAGGCCCTAAACACGTCCCAAGATGGTATTCAAGGCAAACTTTATAGCGTTTTTCTTTAATTTTTGTTGCGGAAAGATCAAAGGTGCAATTGCGCAAAGGATACAATTCCTTGATTAAGTTCAAAAGCGTATGCATGACTTTTCCGCTTGGGTAAGGACCAAAATATTTTGAACCATCACGGTAAACATTTCGGGTGGAAAAAACCCTTGGAAAAGGTTCGTTTTTAATACAAATCCAAGGATACGTTTTATCGTCTTTCAGTTGGATATTATACTTGGGCTGGTACTTTTTAATCAGATTGTTTTCCAGTAAAAGAGCATCCAATTCCGAGTCGACAACCATATATTGAATGTCTGCAATGCGTTTCACGAGTAAAATTGTCTTGCCGTTGTCCTGCGTTTTGTTAAAATACGAAGAAACTCTCTTTTTTAAATTCTTTGCTTTCCCAACATAAATAATCGTCCCAGATGCATCGAAATACTGGTAAATTCCCGGTTTTTCAGGAAGTGTTTTAAGTTTTAACTGAATCAGCTCTTTGATGGAGGACATATAGCAAAGTTAAGAAAAAGCGTCCTAACCGTGTTAAAAATTACAGTTGAAATAGCAAGCGACAAGTAGCGAAGAATTATCCGAAAATTTTGAAAATACCGTTTTTTAATCCTTTGAAATAATTTCAAACAACTCATTTAAATTAGGGGAAATGATAATCTCAATTCTTCGGTTTTTTGCCTTGTCTTTTGGATCTACCGGATGGTATTCAGACCGCCCTGCAGCCATTAATTGAGAAGGACTCATTTGCGAATTAGACAAAAGAATATCCACCACGGATGTTGCGCGGAGAACAGATAGTTCCCAGTTCGATTTTGGATGGTTTGGACTTACTAATTTATCGGAATCTGTATGGCCTTCCACAATTATTTCCAACTCTTTTTCCACTTCTAAAACCTTCGCTAATTCGATAAGGGCATTTTTTCCATTCTGTTCCACTAACGTACTTCCCGAAGCAAACAATAATTTTGCCTCCATACTAACGTAAATTTTACCATTCTTTTGAATCACAGTCAATCCCTGACTTTCAAATCCTTTCAATGCATTTGCAACTTTCGTTTTCAATAAGCGTGTTGCTTCGTCTTTTCTTTTTATTGCTTCTTCCAATTCATTAACCCGTTGCTCGCGCTCCGCCAATAACTGTTCCTTGCTTTTCAATTCCGAATCCAAAACCAATAATGCATCTTCTTTGCGCTGTAATTCAATATTCTTACCCTCCAATTCTGCTTGCAAAATTGCTGTTTCTTTAGATCCTGCGATGCGTAATTTATCAAATGCTTTTTCCAGTGATTCATTTTGAAGCGCCATTTTATCGTATTGCGTCTGCAGAATTCGGTAAGATGATCCTATTGAACTCGTATCTGCTTTTAATTTGGAAACTTCTTTTTTCACCACGTCGTAGCGCGCTTCCAAATCCTTTGCCTTACCTTCAAAATCCAATGAACTGGTTTTGAATTGCGCCAATTCTTCGCTACATTTTTTTTCTCTTTCAACTAAATCTTTGTATTTTTTTGCAGGAACACAAGCTCCTAAAAACACTACCGCTAGAATTGCAAAACGTACCATAAACCTTTTTCTTTAGATTACAAATATGCAAAAGCAAAGCACGTCAAATAGGGTTAGTGAAAGGAATTATGCACAACCAAAATTGAATAACATTCAAAAATCAATTTACCAGTAATTTATTCAAATAACGGGCAACTGGAAGTGCTCATACTTATTGGTTTGCACGTAGAAAAACTTATTGCAATTTCGTGGGAATTATTACTGCCATTGCGTAATGCTGAAAGCGTAACGTCGTAGGAATATTGCACTGAAAATCGCTGATTTATCTTGAATCCTGCGAAAAACAATAGGGCATCTGTATTTCTATACCCTACACCAAAATTCAATTTATTACTATAATCCAAAATAATTTGTAGGTCAGCAGCAACTGGTCCTCTTGGTGGAATTTTTAATAAAACTGCAGGTAATAACGTTGTTTTTTCATTCATCCTAATTCTATAACCGCCGTTAATTATGGTATGAAATCGGTATTTCGAATCCAAACCAAGTTCCCATTTTGCAGGAATCAGGTTTTGCATTACGAGTCCAAAATAGTAGTTTTTACCATTCCACCAAGCTCCAAAAGTAGCGTCGGGAGAAATAAAGGATGCTTCTTTTGAAATACTTGGATCCGGTTGAAGCGTTATTGTTTTGGAAGGATCGTATCCCATTTGTATCATCCCGCCATATAAACCGAGAGAAAGTCGCGTGTCCGCTGTAAAATTAAAATGTGCAGCATACGCAAAATTAAATCTATTGGTATTGAATTGTCCAATTTTATCCGATTCAAAACGCAAACCAAACCCCTGCCGCGCACTCAAATATTTCCTCCTTGGAGATTTGATTGGCGCGCTAAACGTTAAAAAGCCACTTTGCGGCGCTCCTTCAAATCCTACCCATTGAGTTCTATACAAGGAATGTACGTCCAAACAAGGTTTAATCCCGGCGTGGGCAGGATTCAATGCAAATTGATGGGAAGACCACTGCGTATATTGCGGCGTTTGCTGTGCAAAAATATGATGCACAGAAACAAGGAAACAAATCAGAATAAAAAGTGCCTTAGTTTTTTTCATCGAATTAATGTTATGCTGCCTTTAAATTGTCTTTTTTCAGTGTCGCGCAAATCTACAATGTAAAAATATACCCCTTCCGAAAGCTTCCCTGAATTGGACGTGCCATCCCAGGCTTTTGCTTTTGAATAACTTGTAGACTGAAAAATTTCCTGTCCCCAACGGTTATAAATTCGAACAAAACAATTTGGGTATTTTTCGATGCCGCTAATTTCCCATTTATCATTTGTGCCATCGTCATTTGGCGAAAATGTCGTAGGAAAAATCAATTGCAGGTCAACTGTTACAGTAACAAAATCTTGCTTTGTGCAGCCATTTTCGGTTGCTGTAAGCGTATAGGTTGTTGTTACAGCGGGCGTAACAAACGGATCTAAAATTAAGACGTTATTTACTGAAAAGGAGGGAGACCAACTGTAAATTGGAGCAGAAGTAGTTCCGTTTAACTGGGCGGTTTCACCTGGTTGAATAAGTTGATCCGGACCGGCGTCTATTGGAAAATCGTAAACAAGAACTGGGGTTGCGGAATCAGTAACAATTTCTGGACACAAAATATAACAACTTGTTTCCACCGAAACAATATCGCCATCGGATAAATTGGTGGTTTGAAATATTGGGCCCGTGGTTTCGGCAGTCAAGATGCCGTTTATAAACCATTTAAAGTCTGTGGTATCCGGACAATCTGTAAGTTGCGCTGTAGCGGTGAATACTACATTTTTACAAATATTGATGGCGCTACCAAATACATTAACGATTGGTATGGATCTATTGATCCCTGGGCCACTAATCGAAACATCGAAATCTGCCGCCGCAGGGGAAGTTACTCCAACTCCATTAGTGGAACCGGAAAGTACAATGTAATAAGTTGTGTTTGCAGGCAATGCAAGTGCGATTAAAGAAAACGGTGATGTGCTGTTGGAAACACAATTGCCAATGGCCGTGTAAGATGCTGAATTGCAAGGAATTGATGCTTCCAGAATAGTCGCCTCTAATTGATCTCCCTGAGCGGGATTTGTTTCAAAATTCAAACTCGAGAAATCCACTTGTACATCTCCGCCTACGTTGTTAGTAGTAAAAGTAAGCCAAATAGTATTATTAGCAGAAAAACAAAAAGAAAAATCATCTTCACAGCCGGGACAAAAGGTTTTATTTGCGCCACTATTCGTTAAAGGAAAAAGTTTATTCGGACATAATTCCAATGCCGAATTACAATCATTATAAGCCGGTTGAGCGAACGATTTTACATGTAAAATCAACATTAACAATAAAATAACACCTTTCATAAAAATATACTTTTACCCCCTATTTTGCCTACATTTGCAACAAAAATAAATTACATTAACTTAATTTAGATAGTTTTATTCTTGCTAAAATATTGAAGTTATAGATTTTTGGCACAATAATAGGTTTTTAAGCGAACAAATTAATATTAATTACGATGAAAAATTTTACTACGCTCATATTTTGTCTATTTTTTTCTTTTGGCGCAGCGTTCGCGCAAAAAATTGATTACGATAATAGTTCCAAATGGTTCTTAGGATTTAATCTAGGTGGAACTTGGCAAACAACAGATGTTCAAAACAAAACGAACATTGGATATGGGTTGACCTTGGGGAAATCATTCAACTACGATTACGGTAGAAAATTAACATTCGATTTGCGCGCTCGCTACCTGCGCGGGTTTTGGTATGGCCAAGATTACGATACAACCTCTTTAGCCTCCTACTCTGGAAGCGCATTGAATAATTACAAAGATTCTATCGGTTTTTCTGTCAATAATTTTCAGGCGGATGTTTACCGACTTGGTTTTGAATTAGTAATACATGCAAATGGAATTAGAGAGCGAAGCGGGTGGGATCCGTATATTTTTGGCGGCGTCGGATTCACATGGCACCAAACAAATGGGAATCTTTACAACAATGATTCTCTTGGATCTATTTACAATTACGACCCATCTATTTTAAATAATTCTTACATCAACTCCACCCTTGATGCAATCTATGATTCGCCACTAGATGGTTCTAAAAAAGATGCGTTTCGAGTTGGATTTATGCCAAGTCTTGGTTTTGGGCTAGGATATCAAGTAGGAAAAAGAGTTTCCATTGGTTTAGAACATAAAACCACATTTACATTAATTGATGACTTTGATGGATATGTTGCGCCAAGCAAATACAGAGATATTTACCATTATACATCTGCTTACATTCAATTTCGTTTCAAAGGAGGTAATGCCGATAGAAATGGAGGAAGTAATTTAAATAATGTAGATAATTACAATCAAAATAACGCTGGCGGATGTGTCACTCCAAAAATAAAATTTATTACACCAGCGAACAATCTACTTAGCTCTTTGCAAATGCAATATGTTCTTGTAGCAGAAATAAAAGATGTGCTTGGAAGAGACAATATTAGTTTCACACATAATGGTGTAAACACTTCAAATTTCTCCTACAATCCAACAACAGATAGGCTGGAATGTTCTCTGGTTCTTAGCCCAGGAATAAACACCTTTGAGATTCGTGCAACAAATACATGCGGCGTGGATATTCAAACAACAAACCTAAATTATACCTGTGTTCCACCTGCAATTACTCTCACAAATCCTACAGCAAATGGGACTACTATAAGAACAGCAAATTATACCATAAGCGCAATTATACAAAATGCTGTAAACGCTCAGAACATAACATTATCCCAAAACAACATTGTGCTTCCCTCCGGGAATTTCAATATGGCAAACAACTTATTTGAAAACAACGTCACGTTGGTAAATGGAACAAATATTTTTGTTCTTACCGCAACAAATGCGTGTGGCGTGGACGCAAAAACAATTACCATAAAATACGAAAATTGTCTTTTGCCAACTATTAATATTAGTGCTCCTTCAGCAAACGGAACAACCGTTGCAAATGTCAATTACTCCTTGACTGCCACCATTCAAAACATGGCAAGTAAACAAGGGGTTTCAATAACGCAAAATGGGCGAGCAATCACCAATTTCTTGTTTAATACAACAACAGGGGCTTTTCAAAACTCGGTGATTTTAACTCCAGGAGTAAATACATTTCTCCTTACCACAACAAATTCTTGCGGAACCGATACCGAAACGATTACAATTAATTACCAACCGTGTCTTGCGCCAGTAATTTCAATCCTTGCGCCAGCTTCTAACGGAACAACCCTTGCAACTGCAGCATTCAATTTTACGGCATCTGTTCTAAACTCCAATAACGGACAAGGAATTGGGTTTACACAAAATGGAAGAACCATAAATGGGGTGAATTTCAATACTGCAAACAATATGCTTTCCACTAGCGTGACGTTGGTGCCAGGTGTGAATACTTTCGTG
>CANJSS010000105.1 GCA_947476955.1 Flavobacteriales bacterium | reverse complement strand
ATATAGACCAGAAATATGCAGGAGGTCCTTTTGAATATCTTACTAAAAAATATGAAATAAAAGAAGCTTGGAAAATATTTGAAATGAAAAGAGACAGTGTTGCACTTGATAATCAAAAAAAAATTAAAAAGTTATACTCTAAATATGGCTATTTAGGGTATGACAAGATTGGAAAAGAATACTCAAAAAAATTTTGGATTACAATACAACACGCTGATAATAACATCAAGTTTCAACAGAAAATGCTTAAAGAATTAGATACGGAAATTAAGAAAAATAACGCTGAAAAATCTAATTATGCAATGCTCGAAGATCGTATTGCAGTTAATCTAAATCAAAAACAAAGATTTGGGTCACAAGTTACTTATAATGAAATGGGACAAGCAGTTCCAAAAAATGGTTTACTCGACACAATAAATATAGATAGCTTAAGAATTAAATACAATCTACCTAAGTTTAAGGAATATTACAATTGGATGACAACAAACCATTTTGAAATGAATAAAGAATATCTTTTAAAAATTGGGATAACAGAACCAAAGTTATATAAATAAAAGCACTGCCTACAACAGCAGTTACAAGAAATTGCTAGGCTTGGGATTTATCAGAAATGGTAATTACTGAATCAAAGTTTTGTCTATATTAGTAATTGTCAGTGAATGAAGTACCCAACATCGCTAAGCCGCGAAACATTGTGCGACAATTAATGAAAACCGAACGTAATAAAATGAAAATTAAAACATTAGTACTGTTGATTCTATTTATCCAATCAGCATTTTCCCAATCAAAAAACGAATATTTAAAAAACAATCGTTTCGACTTATTAAAATCAGATTTTGAATTTCCTCAAAAAGATTTTAAAATAATAGGTTTCGGTGCTTATCATGGAAGTCAGGAAACAGAGAATGCCGAAAATATTTTGCTTGAAAACCTAATCAAAAAAAACAGTATTAAATATTACTTACCAGAAACAGATTTTGGAATTGCATATTATTTCAATCAGTATTTAAAATCAGGTGACACTATTTTATTAAAAGACTTGGTGAAACATTATGGGGCAAGAGTGCCACAAGAAAAAACTATAGAAACTTATAATAAATGGAAAAATATCAAAAAAATAAATGATAATCAATTAATAAAAGACAAAATTGAAGTTGTTGGAATTGACTTAATTGTAACATATAAATATACTTCAAAACTTATGATTGAGTTATTTCAAACAGAAAAAGGTAAATATGAATCCTACGATAATTTAGTGGCAATGGTGAAAATTGACACAACCGATTATTCACCAAACTACGACAGCTATTCTAAAAATATCTTAAAAAACTTTATGAAAGACGTTGAAAATAATAAGCCATATTTTCAATCTATTTCAAAAAATCAAAAAACCACGGATAACTTAATTGAAAATATAAATCTAACTTTTAAAAAACGAGATAGAGAAAAAACGATTTATGACAATTATTTATATTTAAATCAATTATATGATTTCAAGTCTAATCCGCATTTTGTAAGATTTGGGTTTTTCCACATTGAAAAGGACAGAGAAAATAATTATCCATCATTTTTCACAAGGTTAATAGAAAACAACATTTACAAAAAGGAAGAAATTATTTCAATTGCTGTATTTTTAACTAAAAGTAGAGTGTTTTGGGCTGTAAAATATGACGAAAAAAAGAAATATATTGGCTACACAACGGAAGGTGGTTATGGCATTGGAGATTATTGGAAAGAATATTTTAAAGGAATAAATAAACTTAAAAAAAACAGATTATCAAATTTAACTCTTTATCGTTTGAATAATGAAAATTCACCTTATAAAAAAAATCAAACTGATTTGATGGAAATAAAATTGTTTCTTAAAAAGTCAAATAAAAATGATTTGAAGGGTAAAACAACGACTGATTATTTTGATTATGCGCTATTAATAAGTAATTCAAAAGCGAATATACCGATTGAAGAATTAGACAAATAAATCACCACTAAAAGCCTTCTGTAACCAACGATCTCAAAATTAATTTCCTACCTATCTGCAGAAGGAGAAACTATTATAAATAGGTGAGAAAATAATCTTACCTTCGAAAAACGATCAATCAAAATGTCGTTCGGAGCGAATAAGTTCAACTCGTTGAATTTACTTTTTTAAAATAAATTAATTGCTTATATTAGGTTGAATAAATTCAATCTGTATGTCAAACCTATTTGCAACAAACTGGACAAAAAAAGAATTCAAAGCATATGTATTGTTATACGCGGCAAATGCGGACTTTTTTGAAACGGAGGAAGAAAAAGAAATCATCCTTTCAAGTGTAGACCCATTTCTTTACAAAGAAATTCACAAAGAATTAGATCGAGACAATGATTACCAGAGTATCCAAAAGATTTTGTATAACATTGAGAAATACAGTTATTCCAAGGAATCTCTGCATCTATTGATTAAAGACATCGAATTGGTATTTGACGCAGATCGTCACCGTGATGTTTTAGAGGATAATTTTCTTATCGGATTGAAAAAATTACTGAAATAAGAATGAATAAATGCATCCTTCATTTGAAACAGAGCCAATGCATATGCGCATGAAGTAAATTACATTCCTGGCATTCCGCCTTTCATTTGCTTCATCATATTCATCATATTTTTTGGATTGCTCATCATTTTCATCATTTTCTTTGTATCCTCAAATTGCTTCATTAATTTGTTGACTTCCTGAATATTCAATCCACTTCCTTTTGCTATTCGAATTTTACGTTGGCTATTCATTAGCGGAGGATTTGAGCGTTCTGCAGGTGTCATAGAAAGAATGATTGCTTCAATATGTTTAAATGCGTCGTCTTCAATTTCTACATCTTTCATTGCTTTTCCCATTCCTGGAATCATGCCCATCAAATCCTTGACATTACCCATTTTCTTAATCTGTTGCAGTTGACCAAGAAAATCATTGAAATCAAATTGATCCTTCGAAATTCTTTTTTGGAGCTTCCGTGCTTCCTCTTCGTTAAATTGCTCTTGTGCACGCTCCACTAGGGAAACAACATCTCCCATTCCAAGAATTCGATCTGCCATTCTGGAAGGATAGAACACATCCAAAGCGTCCATTTTCTCGCCTGTTCCAACAAATTTAATTGGTTTTTCAACAATTGCTTTAATGGATAAGGCCGCTCCACCTCGGGTATCGCCATCTAATTTGGTAAGAACAACACCATCGAAATTTATTTTCTCATTAAACGCTTTTGCGGTTTGAACGGCATCTTGTCCTGTCATGGAATCCACCACAAACAATGTTTCAGTTGGCTGAATTGCTTCTTTCACGCGCGCAATTTCATCCATCATCAGTTCATCGATTGCCAGACGTCCAGCAGTATCGACAATTACGACATTAAAACCTTTGCTTTTAGCATATTGAACTGCTGCAGTAGCGATTTTAACGGGATCCTTCTCCTCTTTATTGGAATAAACTTCTACTGAAAGTTGATCTCCAAGCACATGCAATTGGTCAATCGCAGCAGGTCGGTATACATCGCAAGCAACCAAAAGAACATTTTTACCTTTTTTGGTTTTTAAATAACTTGCCAGTTTTCCAGAGAATGTTGTTTTACCGGAACCTTGCAATCCAGACATTAAAACGATCCCTGGATTCCCTTTTATGTTGATTTCGGATTCGTTACCACCCATTAATTCGACCAACTCTTCGTGGCAAATTTTCACCATTAATTGGGATGGGGAAACGGATTTTAAAACGTCGCGACCAAGTGCTTTTTCCTTTACTGTATTCGTGAAATCTTTTGCCGTTTTAAAGTTAACGTCCGCATCTAATAAGGCACGACGCACTTCTTTTAATGTTTCTGCAACATTTATTTCGGTGATTTGTCCGTGGCCTTTAAGAACTTTAAACGCTCTTTCAAACTTTTCGGTAAGATTTTCAAACATGGTAATTGAATTTTGTGCCTACAAAAATACAAAATCTTGATTGATTTTTCCGAATTTTTTAACTGCTTAAATAAGCAGAAATCAATATATAACAAGTAAAGATTACTTAGACATTAAAGTTAGGCTTGAAATTTCAAATTTCTAAACAAAATACGCTATTGATTTTAGGTCAAAATTGCTGCGAATATATTTATTCTTCTGCCATTTCTTTGAATTCCGCCATTTCCTTTTCAGAATAACGAGCGATTTTTAGATTAAGATACGCAAAAATCACTGTCATTATTGGGCTAATCAAGTTAAAAAAACAATACATCCAATAGGTTCCTGTGGCAACACCTAAAACCGTTGCTTGCGTTGCTCCACAGGTATTCCAGGGAAAGAGAACAGAAGTAACAGTGCCTGAATCTTCTAATGTACGGCTTAAATTTTCAGGTTTTAATCCCCGTTTTTTGAAAGTCCCAGCAAACATTCGACCCGGAACAACAATTGCAAGATATTGATCAGATGCAGTTGCATTGAAAAAAACACACGTTCCTGCCGCAGTTGCAATTAATGATCCAGTAGATTTAGCATAAACAACGATTGACCGAGTTATCTTTTGCAGTAATCCGCATGCTTCCATTGCTCCGCCAAAACACATTGCACAAATAATTAACCATATAGTATTCATCATACCAAACATTCCTTTGGTTTCGAGTAAACCATTAACTTGCTGATTTTCTGTGACAACAGAGGTTGTGGAAGATAAAGAATTCATGAGAGCTACGTATGATTGTTTCAAGTAATCCCCTTTATTTCCAGCAATATTTTTCACAATATCCGGCTGAAAAATAATAGCAGCAGCGCCTCCTAATAGAGCACCAAGTAATAATGCAGGAACTGCGTCTACTTTTTTAATAATTAAAAAAATGACAACTGCAGGAACAAGGAACAGAATTGGAGAGAGATAAAATCTCGATTCCAATGCTTGAATCATAGCGTCCACGCCAGCTTCATTTGATTTTGTGTCGATTGTAAATCCTAAAACAAGAAAAATAAGAAGTGTAATAATCAAAGTTGGCACCGTTGTATACATCATGTATCGAATATGTGTAAACAAATCCGTTCCCGCCATCGCTGGAGCTAAATTTGTAGTGTCGGAAAGCGGAGACATTTTATCGCCGAAATAAGCACCTGATATAATTGCACCAGCCACCATTCCTTCGTGAATTCCTAGCGCCGTTCCAATTCCAAGTAATGCCACTCCTACCGTTGCAACTGTGCTCCAGGAACTTCCTGTTGCAAGCGAAACGATTGAACTTACAACACAAGCAGCAAAAAGAAAAATAGTAGGATTTAATACTTTTAAACCATAATAAATCATAGTTGGTACGATTCCTGAAATCATCCACGTTCCTGCCAAAGCACCAATTAAAAGTAAAATAAGCAGAGCTGGTAATGCAGATTTTATACTTGAAACGATTCCATTTTGAATGTTTTCCCATGAAAAGCCTAAACGTCCACCAACAATTGCGGCCATTGCTGCAGCGAAAAGCAGAGCTAGCTGGTTTGCGCCACCCAAAGCATCATCGCCGAAAATAATTACATTGATGGATAAAAGAGTTACCAAAAAAACAATTGGAACTAGAGCAAGTAGAAAGGAAGGTTCCTTGGTTGATTCTTTATGTAACATAATTATCGTTTCTTAAATTCGTTCTTCTCAAAAATAGAAAAAAAAGTAAGCTTAGTACTTATTTCTTCGGGTTATAAAAAAGAATAATTAAAATTGGCAACAACGTGAGGTCAGCAATTAAAGCAATAAACAAGGTAAAACTAAGCATTACCCCCATATAAAATGTTCCTAAAAAACTGGAGAAAATCAAAAGTAGAAATCCGCTACATAGCACTAAGGTTGTCAAAACCATAGCTTTACCAGTTGTAACGTAAGCGTTTTTCAGTGCACGCAATTTTGAATGTCCCGCTGCCAATTCAAATTTAAATTTACCGAGTAAATGTATTGTATCGTCCACAGCAATACCAAATGCAATTGTAAAAATAATAGAAGTACTTGTTTTCAATTCAATTCCTGCAAATCCCATCAGAGCGCCAATTGCAAGAAGCGGAATAATATTGGGAATCAAACTTATTACCATCATCGTAACGGATCGGTATACAAGTCCCATAATTAATGCAACTAGCAAGATGGATAATGAAAGTCCCTTCACCAAACTCATAGATAAATAACGCATATTTTTATCCAATAAATGCGCTGTTCCTGTTACCCTAAAATCAATTTTATCATTCGCCCCTATTGCAGCGATGTACGCATTTAAACGTTTGTTTTTAGCAGTTACAACTTTATTTCCAAAATCTGGAATTGTTCCGTTTATCCGCATAATTCGCTGGGTTGAATCTACTATTGTGTGCGCAAATTTTCCACCATCGACAATCCTGATTATTCGTTTGAATTTTTTTAAAGCGCGCTCAGAATCTGGCAATTTAAAGTAGGATTGAGATCCCGAATGTGCCGAACGATTTAGAACTTTTAAAGTTGTTATCAAGGACATTTTAACGGAAACACCATATTCTTTGACTAGGTAATTTTCCACTTTTTCAACTGGAGACAAGACAGAAGGTTCCCAAACCGATGCATTGGTATCTTTCAGGGTCACTGCTAATTCAAAAGGTCGAATTCCGCCATAATGTTCATCTAAAAAGTTAAAATCTTTCTTCAATGGTTCATTTTCGGAGAGATCGTCCATCAAGAAATTATTAGCTTCAATCTTTAGTAATCCAAAAAGAAAAAAGAGCGTCGAAACGCCATAAACAATAAGTATTGCTAGCCTTCTTTTAAAAAGAAATCGAAACGTTTTCTTCAATTTGTTGTGCCAGAAATTCGTGTTTTTTTTCTGGTGAATATATTTAGGTGATGGGAAAATGTAGAAAAGAATTGGCAATAAAACAATGGTTAAGACATAGGCAATTAAGACACCGAAACCTGTTACGATTCCAAACACTTTAATTGGTTGAACATTCACAAAATAGAGCGTAAAAAATCCGATTGCTGTTGTAAGCGAAGTTAAAAAAGTAGAAAATCCAACTTCTTTGATTGTCATGGAAATTGCTTCATATTTTGAGAAATCATGCCGCAAGGCATCTAGATAGCGCGATACGAGATGAATTACATCCGACATTGCAACTACAAACATGATTATGGGCAACGTAATCAACAAAATATTTATTGGTTCATTTAGCCAACCCATTATTCCAACAATCCAAAGGCTTGAGAGAAAGATCACGAATTGCGGAATGATAATTCCCCAACCAGATCGAAAAGCGATGAATAAAAACAGAATGATTAAAATTGCGCTTAGAGAAACAAAGAATACCATTTCGCGTAGCATGATTTGCACGTAAAACTTTTGTCCAACAGTTCTTCCAGCAATATGCACATCCTCAAAATTGTAGGTTTCCAGTAGTTTTTGAAGTTCCACAATTAATTGGTCGCTTTTTCGTTTGGAAATATAATCTTCATGGCGAATAAATAAGCAAACAGATTTTGCGTCTTCTGAAACCAATGAATTGACCAGTATTTTAGAAGCGTAAATGCGGGTAGAATCCCTTTCAAGATTCAAATCTTTTAAATCAATATATGCTTTTTCGCTGCTTAATCCGCTTGAGAATAAAAAAAGTTCCTTCTGATTAGTGATGGACACAACAGATTGAATATAAGGAACTTTTATTTTAATGTCTTTTGAAAATCGTTCGATCTTAGCTAAGAATGCAGCATTAAAAATCCCTTTTTTACGTTCAATTGCAACTAATAAAAAATCATTGTCGGATTCAAATTTTTTCCGATGCTGATTAAAAAACACGGTATCCTCGTCCTCAGCCGGAAAAAACTTTTCAAAGTCGTAATCGAAGCGAATAAAAGACAAACCAAAGCCTATAAAAACAGATAAAAGCAAGATAACTGCCAACGCTTTGGTTGCATTTTTCCTAAAAATCTCCTCTCCTATTTTAAATCGTTTCATTGCGTTTAATTGAGTACAAATGTAATCAGCATGTTCCTTTAATAAAGAATTATAACCATTTATGCTAAAATATGTTTTTCATTCCACTACAATTAAGTAAGTTTGTTAAAACAATAAAATAGCTAGCTATGAAAAAAAGATTACTTTTTGCTGCAATGGTTTTAACTTCTGTCAGTATGACTGCGCAAACGTTGAACTTTTCGAACGAACCAAACCTTGGCGATTCAAAACAAATGTTTTCGTGTGATCCATTGACATCCAATTTAAGTGCAATCACTGGGACTGGCGTAACATGGGATTACACAACGATTGTTGGAATGAATAATGCCCAACAAATAGTAGAAGTTATGGATCCTGCAACGTTGCCAAATGCAGCCAGTTTTCCATTATCAACTAAAGCACTAAGTGTTCAAAATTCCATTACAAATTATTTTTCATCTACTGCAAACGAACGAACGTCTCAAGGATTTGTTTTTCAAGAAGCAACTTTGGGAACTGTAATTGCAAAATACGATGTTGACAATCAAGTTGTGATGCAATATCCGTTTGGAGCAAACGATTTTTTCTCGGATATTTTTAGTGGTTCATTGGATTTCAGTTTCAACGGAACTCCACAAACACCCTTGTGCAATGGAAATTCACTTGCGACAATCGATGGCCAAGGAACTTTGTTATTGCCTAATGCAACATCCATTTCCAATGTAATTCGCTATAAGCTAACAGATACAATCTTTACGCAAGTAGATCCAGGATTTGGTCTTTTGGATATTGAATTTGTACGCAATCAATATGAATATTATGACCTTGCCACTGGAAATTTGCCTGTTTTTATGCACACTTCTATCCTCGTTCAACAACTTGGAGGGTCTACGCCGCTTTTAGAACAAACGGTTGTTGTTTCTTCGGTTGAACCAACGCTACAAATGAGTTTAGCAACTCTTGACCAAACGCCTTTAACTATTTTCCCTAATCCTTCCGAGGGAACGATACATTTTTCCGGCGATTTTAGTTTCGATGCATGTGCACGAATTTTTGATAATTCGGGAAGAAAAATTGCAACGATAGAAAGCCTGAATAATGGCCAGTCAGTAGATATTTCATTTTTAAATCCCGGAATTTATTCAGTTATAGTTTTGAATAACGGCGAACAAAAAACAGCTACGGTACTTTTGAAATAAGGAATGTTTTTTCAGATTTGATCTAAATACGTTAGCCGTTTCTTTTTAAAAGGAACGGCTTTTTTTGTGCGATTTTGTTCCGAAATACCAACTCTCGTGTTACCTTTAGCAGCTTAATACGTTTTGATGAAAAAATTATGAAGCAGTTTATACTTGTATTTTTTATTTT
>CANJSS010000104.1 GCA_947476955.1 Flavobacteriales bacterium | reverse complement strand
GAATGATTAAAAATCAAATCATCGTTGTTACACAATAATAATGGCGGATAATTTAAAAACCTAGGACTACTATTTATGGTTGCATTGGTTTCAGAACCGGGAACATGGGTTGTCAGTGTTAAACCAGTATCGTCTGGGTTTTGAAGATTGGTAATATTTGGACCCCTGCAGCACCTTTGGTAAGTAACCGTGTAACCACCAACTGTTGGCGGTAAATTAATTACTGTAGTATAAACCGCTTTTTGCACGCAAATATCCGTTGGCGGAATAACGCAAGGATTATTAAAAACAACTGGTAAAATAGTACTCCCTGGAAACGGAACGGAGAGATTATATAAAAAACTGCTACTATTTTGAAGGTAAACAGTGAGAACAAGAGGATCATCGTATGCCGCGCCAGTTGAATTACAATCTCGATATACAGTAATATAAAAACGGTAATTATTTCCACCGATGTAATCGTAGTAAATATCGCCACCAACAATGTGAGAAGCTTTCGCTCCAAACACGCTTATGAGTGCCAGAATTAATACAATTGTTTTCATGCTTAATTTAAGACGTGAAGATACGCCAAATGTTGTTTCATTTGATTACAAATATCACTATTTAAGCAGATTAAATCTCAAAAGAATAATTAAAATGCAGTTCTTTGGCAATTCTAGTGCCATCGACTTTTTTTCCTAATTTATCCGAAAATTCAACTAATGGAGCGTCCATTTGAAATTCTTTTGTTTTCTCTAGATAATATATTGCTTTTTTAGGGTGTTCTGGCCAGCAAACATTGAATGTCTTATTTTCGCATCCCTGTTTAATAATTTGCACTATTGCAGCAATAACATCGTTAAGGTGCACCAGATTCACGAACATGTTGCCATCTGCCATCGTTCGACCGCTAAAAAATTTAGCAGGATGGCGATTGGGTCCGATTAAGCCAGCAAGACGAAGTATCGTAAAATTTTGATGAGCGATGCGAACTTCTGTTTCCGCTAAAAAAACAGGATGGTCTTTTTTAACAGCAGAATCTTCTGTTACCTCCCCTTCAATTTCTTGGTAGACGCCCGTTGAACTGGTAAATATAACCTTGCATGCCGTGGGGAATTGTTTCAGAATAGATGCGATTTGTTTCGGATAATTTTCAGATTTAGAGGGCGGAAAATTTAGAATTAAATAATCTATTTCTGATTTCCAGTCTGGCAAGTTATCCGCCGAAGTTCCATCGTAAAGAAAAGGAAGAATTCCTGTATTTTCCAGAATAGACAGTTTTGAAGGATTGGTCGTTGAGCCAAAAACAACATACTTTTGCTGTATTAATTTTTTAGCAAGCGACATTCCCAGCCAACCACAACCAATAATTGCAATTTTAACCATTTCTCAAAGGTAAGAAGAAGACTCCAAAATACTTTTATTTCTTCTTATAATTAGAACTTTATTTCTAAAATTAATTTAGCTTTAACTGAATTTTTGAAGGATAGAAAAGATTTATTTCCTTTTGAGAGAATTTATAAATAATTACCGAATTTAATTTCAATAAAAGAGTAAACACCAATAAATTCGACGATGAGCATTAATCTACAGATAAAATCCTTTGAAGAATACAAAGAAAAATATGCTAAAAGTGTAGCAGATCCAGAAGGCTTTTGGAGTGAAATAGCGGAAGACTTTCTCTGGCAAAAAAAGTGGGACAGTGTTTTGGAGTGGAATTTTGACGAACCAAAAATTGAATGGTTTAAAGGTGCTAAATTAAATATTACTGAAAATGCCTTAGACCGCCATTTAGCGGAAAGAGGAGATAAATTAGCATTGATTTGGGAACCAAATGATCCGAAGGAGCAATTTGTGCGTTACACATACCGCGAATTGTATGAACGGGTGTGTCAATTTTCAAATGCTTTAAAGACCAAAGGAATAAAAAAAGGTGACCGCGTCTGCATCTATATGCCAATGGTGCCGGAATTGACGATAGCCGTTTTGGCATGTGCACGAATTGGCGCGATACATTCTGTTATTTTCGCAGGTTTCTCGGCTACTGCAGTTTCGGATCGTGTAAATGATGCACAAGCAAAAATGATAATCACCGCCGACGGACTCAACCGTGGAGCAAAACAAATTCCGCTAAAACGGGTAATTGATGAAGCACTCGCTACCTGCTCTTCAATAGAAAGTGTCATCGTGTATGATTGTTTGGGTTGGGATATTTCCATGACGGAGAACCGCGATTACTGGTGGCACGATGTGGTGAAAGACGAGGCGAAAATTTGTTCGGCCGAAGTAATGGATGCGGAAGATATGTTGTTTATTTTGTACACTTCCGGTTCCACTGGAAAACCAAAAGGAGTTGTGCATACCTGCGGCGGTTATATGGTATATACAGCGTACACGTTTCAAAATGTTTTTCAGTACCAAGAATCCGATATATATTGGTGTACCGCAGATATTGGTTGGATCACCGGGCATTCGTATATTGTATACGGGCCTTTGATTTCCGGTGCAACAACAGTTATGTTTGAGGGAATCCCAACGTATCCTGACGCTGGAAGGTTTTGGCAGATTATTGACAAACATGGTGTGAATCAATTTTTAACTGCGCCAACTGCTATTCGTTCGTTGATGGCTTATGGAGAAGATCATGTTCTTTCCTATAGTTTGGATTCCTTAAAAATGTTAAGTTCTGTTGGCGAACCAATCAACGAGGAAGCTTGGAAATGGTATTATTTACACGTTGGGAAGGAACGTTGTCCGGTAGCAGATAGTTGGTGGCAAACGGAAACCGGTGGTATAATGATTTCAGGAATTGGCAATCTATCTCCAATGAAACCAACATTTGCAGGTTATCCAATGCCTGGAATTCAACCCGTTTTGTTGGACCAGGAAGGAAATGAAATTACGGCTGCAAATGTAGAAGGTTACTTATGCATAAAAGCGCCATGGCCTTCGATAATTCGCACTACCTATGGCGATCACGAACGTTGTAGAATAAATTATTTCTCGCATTACAAAGGCTATTATTTCACCGGTGACGGCGCCAAAAGAGACGAAAATGGTATGTATCGAATTATCGGTAGAATTGATGATGTAATCAACGTTTCAGGTCATCGATTTGGAACAGCTGAAATTGAAAATGCTATCAACACCAATAAAAACGTGATTGAATCTGCCGTGGTTGGGTATCCACATCCGGTGAAAGGGCAATCAATTTATGCATTTGTTGTATTGGATAAAGTAACGGAAGATGCGCTAATGACGAAAGGCGAAATTGTTGAATCCGTGGTTGCGGAAATAGGAAAAATCGCTATTCCGGAGAAAATACAATTTGTAACAGGACTTCCAAAAACCAGATCAGGGAAAATAATGCGCCGTATTTTGAGGAAAGTAGCAGAAGGCGATGTTTCTAATTTAGGAGACACTTCCACTTTGTTGGATCCAGCGGTTGTGGAGGAGATTGTAGCGAATGCATTGATTTAATAACAACGAGTTTTCATTTGAAGATTTACACAGGCCCAAGCACATTGATAATCCTATACTATTTGCTACATAAGAAATTTTTCAAGTTTAAGTCAATCATCATTTCATTTTAGTCTTTTTTAAATCATCGAAGTCACCTTCCCAACTTTCTAAAATATCGCAATTGAGAAGATAATAATTTATCTTAACACCTTTTTGCTGCGCTTCTTTAATAAGTTTGATCCATTCAAAAGATTTCTTTTTATTTAATTTACCTATGTAAACAACCCAAGTTATAATTATTGTAATTTCTCCTTGTTCCGCTATACTTTTAGATAGCAATTGATTAATCTCATTCAGTTTTAAACTCTTTTCATTTCTTACTTTATTGATTTCTTCAATTGAACTTATAAATTCACTTACTTTTCCGTTACAATCCTCTGGACTTTTTCGGTAATCCACAAATTCACCCATATTATTAAAAAACATAGCATTCGGCACATCACTATTTATCTTCAAGTATTGCTTAAATGCCACAATATCTTTTAATAAAATTAATTTAGAAGTATCAAACTTATTTTTATTTAAATACTTAGTCAGTGATTCAATATTTTCTAATTTAGGTTTTTTTACTCGGTACATTTTTTTTATTAAAAAAGTACATGACGTTAAAGAAAATACAAGCAATAAAATTGCGAAAACTCCACCCTTGAAATTCAAGGGTGAAGTGTGAAATCTAGAAATTAATTTCATTTTGTTTCATGCTTTCGTTATAAATGATTTTATAGGTGCCAACTTTCAATAAATTACTTTTTAATCCTAGTTTTCTAACAACATCATAAGGTGCAGACGGCTAACACGAGTTTACGTTTAGCCGCTTTCACTTGTTGAGGTTATGAGCGTTTTTTTAAAATCCAATTTAAAATATAAGTCCCAGGTATAACACTTAAAGCCACGGGATAAACATCTTTTAAAGTCATTAAAAGGATGTTAGTGTAATTTTCAAACAGAAAATTGTAACATAAAAAAAGTAAAAAAAGTATAACAATAATGATAAGTCGGATTACAAATCCTCCTAAAATTGAATTCTTCATACTTAACATTAATTAAATACTTCTGATGCGCTACCAATTAATGCACCTCCTAAAATACTTGCTCCCCAACCTACTGGGCCTCCTAGCCACCAATAAGCCATAGCTCCACCTACTGCTCCACCTACATCTGCTTTAGCAACTGATGAGGGCGAAGCTTTTCCTAAATTATTAATTAAATTCATCTTGATGGTGTTTCCAATAATCATAAGTTGCTTTTGCAACACTTGTAGCACCAAAAAACACAACTTCCTCATCATTATTCAGAATATCCAAAGCTTTAAACTCAAGGTTTTCTATTAACGATATATTTTTAGAAACATCATTGTTATCGCAAATATCATCAAGCTCTTCAAAAATATTAGCTAACTCAGGAGAAACATTAAATTCACCAATTAAGTCGGATAGGTCTACTGAGGATGATTTTGTGTTGGAGTTGTCAAATGATTTGTCTGCAAATTCTCTGAACAATATTAATTCATTATTAGACATTTTATTTGATAAAAATTTTAATGCACCCTCTTTTACTAGTTCTTTAATTTCATTAATCGACATTTTATCTGACGCTCCGTTTTGCTTCAAATAATTGAACGTAAATTCCAGACCTTTGTTGTGATCTATACCAATTGATTTAAATTGAGATATTCTTAATGTTTTCTCTCTGTTTGAATTTAAATCGGACTCTTTTTTACACCCAACAACTCCAATTCCTACCAAGGCAAAGAATAAAACGCCGAAAATTAACTTTTTCATAGTTTAATATTTTAGATTATTTATAAATAATTGATGCGAAATGCTTCGGACATTTCCTAAGTGATTTTTCTTGATTACCAATTAAGAATCACAAGAATGATTAACTTATTGTTTAGAGTATGAAACTTCCAATTTTCTCAATTGAACAATTTCAGGGCGGATATTATTTAATCTGATTTCATAGTTTGATGTTTAAAGGTTTACCCAAAAATACGCCCAAACTCAAGTGATTGATTAGTAATAATCTTCCTTTTTTAGTAACTTTTTACCTATATTTAGTAATAATTTGCTTGTTTCAGTATAATTATAAGATAAAGGTTTAATTAACGTGCTTATTTGCTAAATCTAGTTTGGATTCGCTTTAATTTAATTTTTTTTGTATATTTAACTTACACAAACCATTTAACCTTACTCTACAATGAAAATCAGCAATTATTTAAGAAAATACAGAATTGATAACGGCTATTCGCAAGAATACGTTGCAGAAATAATTCAAGTCTCTCAAAAAACATATTCAAATATGGAAAATGCCAAGAGCGCTGTTCCTATCGAAACCATTAAACAATTGATAGATCTCTACCATATAGATCTCTCCTCAATAGATCTTTCTTTGTTTTTAAAGGATGAAAAACTGAATTTGAAAAATTCTAGGAAGGAGACTGATAGTTCCGAAATTTTAATCCACGCCGTTTCAAAGAAACTTATTGTTCAAATGGAAGAGCGTATTCAAAAATTGGAAATAAAAGTTTTTGAACTGGAAAGGAAACTGGAAAAAATTTAATTAATATGCATGTGTTAAATCCTACTTTGTATTTTCATCCTTACCCTCACCTGATAAAAAAATGAAGTTTTGTTTTTACGAAGAGATGAGAAACCAGTTACAAATAAATTAATTGCTTAACCAATCGCCACGATTTTTTCCCAATTTAACTGTTCGCGGGTTTCTGCTTTATTGTATTTTTGTAACATGGTTTATTCACGTTTATTTGTACGTTTTAATTGGGTTGCATTGGTGCTAATCTATTTGGTGGTGGTCGCAGGAAGTTTTGTGCGTATAACCGGCAGCGGGATGGGCTGTCCGGATTGGCCAAAATGTTTCGGACAATGGGTTCCGCCTACAAAAGCAACTGAATTACCTGCAGATTATAAAGAAATATATGCTGGGAAACGCGCAAAAAAAATAGATAAATTCAGCAGCTTTTTAACCGCTATTGGCTTAAAAGAAACCGCTGATAAAATTCATGCCGACCCAACCTTACTAACAGAAGAGGATTTCAACGCGCAAAAAACATGGACGGAATACATCAACCGATTGTTTGGTTTTTTAGCTGGAAACGCCATGCTTGCCGCTTTTATATGGATACTTTTAGCATACCGAAAACGAAAGCTGATTCTTATTTCTGCCGTGAATCTAGTATTAATGGGAATTCAGGCCTGGTTTGGATCTATTGTTGTTGCGACGAATTTAGTTCCTTGGACGATTACCGTTCACCTGTTTTTAGCACTCGTAATTATTGGATTGCAGCTGTACTTGATTCGAATGGTAAGTCCAGCGCAGCAAAAATCAGTTCCCGTTTCCAAAACAGTAAAATGGTTGGCCATTGCTGTTTTAGCAATTACCTTTTACCAAATGTTCTTGGGAACCCAGGTGCGAGAATATATTGATGAATTAACAAAATCCGGTTATGGTCGGGAAACTTGGACAGAAAAACTTGGTTTAACTTTTTATATTCACCGAAGTTTTTCGTGGCTCGTTCTGGTGTTAATGACGTTTATAATTTGGAAAAACGAAAAAGAACAGAAGCATTGGGTTTTGCGCTCCGCCTATATTATTTTGGCCTTAGAATTAATTTCTGGCGTTTTATTAGCCTATGCAAATATGCCAGGCTTAGTTCAAACCAGTCATTTGATTTTTGCTACAATTTTGTTTGGAATACTCACAATGCTCATCTTTCGTTTAAGCACAGCAAATGAAGCAGTTGAAGAACAAAACGCCCACCACAATGTTTAAGACTAAAATCAAATAATTATGAAGGTTTTTCTAGTTGTATTCATTTCGTTAATTGTCTCGATCAGTTCTGCGCAATCCTACAATTATGGTTTGGTTTATAAATCGTACAACACGACCATCTACAATCCCCAAGATTCGTCTGTATTGTATCAAATAAATGATTCAAACGTAGTTCGTTTAGCGAAAACAAATGCATCGACTTGTTATGTTGAAAATGTTGGGGATTTTTATCTCAAAGATGAATCCATTAACTCGACTGGTTCAACTATTAATTCAGTTGATAGTACATTTATATTTATTGGAGAATCAAAAATGCACCAATTTAATTTAACCAATGGTTCTGTCATTTCTTCTTTAGATTTGTTCAATCCATTGGTGAATACTTCCGAACCAAGTTATTTTAATAATTTTATTTTCAATCCATCCGATACCACTATTTATGGATTATCAACTCGTCAAAATAGCGCTGGTTTTTTCGGAAATTATTTGGCGAGTATAAATCCCTTTTCGGGTTTAATAACAGAAATTTCCGCTAATTCAATTAGTCAATCGATATTAATGGCAGGTGCGACAATCGATCCATATCAGATGGTTTATTATTTTGCAAATGATTCTGCGATGGTAGGTATTGATTTGTACGACGGTTCAATTTATAGTTCTGCAACATTCGTATATCCGCCAAATTTTACTCAATTTGGTAATTTTGCATACAGTTGCGCAAATAATACCATTTACGGTTTGTTGTTTAGAGAATATACAACATCGGTACCTGATCCATTTAATCCTGGGAATTTTATAAATCAATTGGATTCAACAAAACTTTTTTTAGGTACTGTTGATCCTGCAACAGGTCAAGTTAGTTCTGTTGGACCGAATCCTATTGATTGTTTGAGTAGTTATGTGATGAATTCAGGCGGAGCAGTTGATCCTGCAATAATGGCTTATTATTTTAACGATGGTGAAAAATACATTGGGGTTTCACTTTCAACAGGTTTAGTTGAAAGTTCATGCATTGAAAACTTTGAAGACGGCTCACAATTTATTTTATTTAGAAACAGCACCAATTGTGCTAGTGCCTCACGCATTAGGCTAAACCCTTTCTTAAATGTGACGAATTTAGTATCTACTGCATTAAAGTTGTATCCAAATCCATCTTCAGGAAATTTCAGTATTCAATCTAATGATGAGCCGATACAAACAATTGAAATCATTACAATTGATGGAAACGTTATCAAAAAACTAAAATTGGATAACACACTTAATAATACAGTGGAAATAAAAGATTTACCACGAGGCATTTATTTGGTGGGTATAAACAACAGAAATTTTAAAAAAATTGTTGTCAACTAAATTCAAATCACTATTTGAATTTTGAATTGATTAACTTATATTTGCAACCCGAAAGGAGAGTGTTATTTTAACTGTAGCATATTTTCCAGGGAACGAATGTTAGTCGATAAATTATTTACTAACGCTCAAAATTCGCAAGCTAGGCTTGTTTTGGTCCTATAGCTCAGTTGGTTAGAGCAACAGACTCATAATCTGTGGGTCCATGGTTCGAGCCCATGTGGGACCACCCAAGTGGGGATTTTGGCTAAAAAGTCGGAATCCCCTTTTTTATATCCATCTGCAAGTCCCGTCAAAATATTGATTTTTTAAAAAGTAAGCTGCAAATAGTTTGCACTATTCTTGGGTTCAAGGTCAGAATTTGGTTGAAGCTAATCCATAAATACTTTATTACTTTGCGCGGGGTTGTAGAAAAAAAAGAGACCTCTATCACTAGAGGTCTCAGTCGTATTTTTACAAACTTAAATTGAAGTAATTATTTTTTTTGAGATGCTGCAAACTCCTCTTTTGATACAGTAGGATCTACAAAACGACCTCCACTTATAATTTTATCACCTTTCCAAAAGAAATATATATGAACGGGAACTGTACATTTATTTTTTGTAAATCTCCCCGTTCCAGACCACATACCCCAATACAATGTAGCTATACCTCCATCCTTGCCAACAAAAGTTTTTATATTATCGG
>CANJSS010000103.1 GCA_947476955.1 Flavobacteriales bacterium | reverse complement strand
GGAATTCTTGCCTTTATATTTTTCGTAAACAAACTTACTTGGCCATTTGCTAGCATTGGCTGGGTAACGTCCATTAACCAGCGCGCTGCAGCTTCTCAATCGCGCATCAATGAATTCTTGCAGATTCAGCCAACGATTACCTATCCTACAGATGAAACTTTTGATTTCCAAGGAAAAATAGAATTCCGAGAAGTTTCATTTACCTATAACAACTCAGGTATCGAGGCGATTCAAAAGCTAAGTTTTATATTGAATACTGGGGAAACATTGGGGATTGTCGGTAGAACAGGAAGTGGAAAATCAACTATTTTAAATCTCCTGATGCGGCAATATGATGTTGAGAGCGGGGAAATTTTAATCGATGACCAGCCAATTAAAACGCTTAATTTGAGTGATTTCAGAAATCAAACTGGTATCGTTCCGCAAGAGGTTTTTCTATTTTCAGATTCAATTGCGAACAACATTCGATTCGGTTCAACAGCTGAAACTGTTTCGCAAGATGAAATTTTTTCTAGTGCCAAAAAAGCACATGTCTACGATAATATCATGGGATTTCCAGAAAAATTTGAAACCTTACTTGGAGAACGAGGCGTAAATTTAAGTGGTGGACAAAAGCAGCGATTGAGCATTGCGCGTGCATTGATTCGCAATCCGAAATTATTAATTCTCGACGATTGTCTATCCGCAGTAGATACCGAAACAGAGGAAATAATTTTGTCCAATTTAAAAGAAAGCACCAAAACCAATACCTGCTTAATCGTAAGCCATAGAATATCTTCACTTCGAAATGCAAATCGAATTATTGTGATTGAAAACGGACAAAAAATCGAGGAAGGTACACACGAACAATTGCTTGCCGCAGGCGGAATATATGCAGAGATGTACTTGAAACAACTCACGGAAGATTAATACAGAGACTGTTTTCGTTAAAACGCAACATCCATTTGACTTTTATCTTTTGAATATGCACATTCTAATATTTGTAGATTTTAATAAAAAATAGCATATTTGTTTTTACTAAAGCGAAGCAGAGATGGAAAATGACACCAATAACGAAGTATATTCGAAAGTTGTTAGAGCCGGTAAAAGGACCTATTTTTTTGATGTAAAATCCACTAAAGGAAATGATTTGTACATTATTTTAACAGAAAGTAAAAAGACAACTAACTCCGATGGAAGTGAAAGTTTTCAAAAGCATAAATTATTTTTATACAAGGAAGATTTTGAGAAATTTCGGGAAGGTTTAGAGGATGTGCTTGCGAAAATAGACGCACTAAAGAATACTGAAAATTCCGAAACGGAGGATTCGCTTATAGACGATTCCTACTCCACCTCTATTTCTTTTGAAGATCTTTAATATCGCAAATAATTAAAAAGGGCAAATTAGCTTTATTTGAACAAACAAATAGTTGATAATTTATCCAAAAATATTTATTTATCCTAATGGTTAATCGTATCTTTAGCCTTCAAAAAAGAGCGAATGGGAAAAATTATTGCAATTGCGAATCAAAAAGGTGGAGTTGGGAAAACGACAACAGCAATTAATCTTGCTGGATGCTTGGGTGTTCTGGAATACAAAACACTTCTTGTTGATGCTGATCCGCAGGCAAACGCAACTTCTGGATTAGGTTTTGATCCAAAAAGCACCAATAATATTTACGACTGTTTGATTAATGGCGTTGACCCATCGGAACTTACAGTTCGCACTCAAAATCCAAATTTGGATTTAATCCCTTCGCATATTGATCTTGTTGGTGCAGAATTAGAAATGATCAACCTGCCGAATCGAGAATATATGTTGAAATTGGCATTAGAGAAGGTTCGGGACCAATACGATTTTATTATTATTGATTGTTCACCTTCACTCGGACTAATAACTGTGAATGCTATTACGGCTGCAGATTCTGTAATAATCCCAGTTCAATGTGAATATTTTGCTTTGGAGGGACTCGGAAAACTATTGAATACGATTAAAATAGTGCAAGGACGTCTCAATCAAGAATTGGAGATTGAAGGAATCTTACTTACAATGTATGATACCCGTTTGCGTTTAGCAAACCAAGTCGTTGACGAGGTTAAAACCCATTTTCAGGAACTAGTTTTTGATACTGTAATTCATAGAATCACTAAACTAGCAGAATCTCCTAGCTTTGGAGAAACGATAATAATGCACGACGCGGCAAGCAAAGGTTCAATTAATTATCTTAATTTTGCCCGCGAAATTCTGCAAAGAAACAATTTGACGAAAATTGGAAACGACGAAAAATCAATTGAAATAAACGATGAACTCTAACAATAAAAAACGTTCTGCTTTAGGAAAAGGTTTAAGTGCTTTGCTTGAAAATGCGGAAACGGATATCACTGCATCCGCGAGTAATTCAGGTTTAGTCGGTTCTGTTTCCATGCTTTCTATAGAAAGTATTGAAGCTAATCCGTTTAACCCTCGTACACATTTCGAAAAAGCAGCATTAGAGGAATTGAGCCAATCTATTGCTATTCATGGAATCATCCAACCTTTAACGGTTAGAAAGTTGGGAAGAGATAAGTTCCAATTAATTTCAGGCGAACGCCGATTTAGAGCTTCTCAGCTAGCTGGATTAAAAGAAGTTCCTGCATACATTCGTGTTGCAAATGACCAAACGATGCTAGAAATGGCATTGGTAGAAAATATCCAACGGGAAGATTTAAACGCAATTGAAGTTGCTCTTTCTTATTCTCGATTGATTGAAGAATGCAGCCTTACACAAGATCAATTAAGTCAAAAAGTAGCGAAATCTCGCTCTAGTATTACCAATCATTTGCGCTTATTGAAATTACCTGCGGATATTCAAGCAAGTGTCCGTGACAATGTACTTTCCATGGGACATGCGCGTGCGCTAGTTTCTGCTGGAGATGAGGAATTACAAATGGCTATTTTCAGTAGAATTGTTGAGGATGGTCTTTCCGTTCGCAACGCAGAAGAATTAATTAGAGAAGGTTACGTTGAACCAAGAGAACCAGCTATTAAAACCTTAAAAGCAACTTCTTTAAGTGTAAGTTCAAAACAAATTACCTTTAAAGAACATTTAGGCGATCGGTTATCCGCAAAAATAGAAATCAAGAAATCAACCAACGGTTCCGGTAAAATTATTCTAAATTTTAATTCAGAAGTAGATTTGAATCGAATAATAGAAATTCTAAACCGTTAAATGAAACTGTTTTCACTTGGTTTATTTTTTATGATTTCCTTCTGTTTCAATGCACAGAAAAACAGTGATTCTGAAATAGTTTCTGATTCTGTAAAGCTTCATTCTCCAAAAAAAGCAGTTATTTTATCTGCGGTACTCCCTGGCGCTGGTCAAGTTTATAACCATCTCGCAATGCCCAAAGGTAAAAAAAAAGCGTTTTGGAAAGTTCCATTGATATACGCAGGTCTAGGTGCAACGGGTTTTTTTCTGATTAATAATCAATTGACACAACTTTCATTAAAACAAGAATATATCAATAGGGAAAAGGGAAATCCTTTAGATCCTAAATGGCAAGAATACGATATCCAAGGAGTTGAAACGTTATATAATCAATATTTGGATGCTCGGGATTTATCTATTTTAGCTTTTTCCGCTGTTTATTTACTCCAAGTTGTTGACGCAGGAATTGAGGCACATTTTGCTCATTTCGATATTTCAGAAGACTTAAGTATGGCAATAAAACCAGCTTATTTTGGAAAAAATACTGTTGGGTTGCGTTTAAGTTTTAATTTTCGTTAAATAAATTGCTAAAGCATTCTAAAAAATTATATTTGTTCCACATGCACAGAAAAATATGAATATCGCATTAATTGGATATGGAAAAATGGGAAAGGTGGTTGAAGAAATCGCCTTGGAACGTGGGCATAAAATTGTCGCGAAAATTTCCAGTGAATTTCCTATTTCAGAGGTAGATTTATCGCTAGTTGATGTTGCAATAGAATTCTCAAAGCCGGATCTTGCAGTGGAACATATATTTACTTGTCTGCAACTGCAAATTCCAATAATCGTTGGTACAACTGGCTGGTCAGAGCGATTGGAAGAAGTCGAACGCGCTGTTAACAAAACGAACGGTAGTATATTGTATGCTTCTAATTTCAGTATTGGCGTAAATATTTTTTTTGAAATCAATAAACGGCTGGCACAATTAATGTCGGGACAGCCTGGCTATTCCGCTTGCATGGAAGAGATTCACCATTTACAAAAATTAGATGCGCCGAGTGGAACTGCCATTACTCTCGCAAATGCAATTTTAGAAAATAATCCAGATTACGGTTCTTGGGTTTTGGGCGAGGAGAAAATTCCGCATACCAATATTGGACAACTTGGTGTTACAAGCTACAGAAAACCAGATGTGCCTGGAACACATACAATCCGCTATTCTTCGAGTGTGGATACTTTAACAATTTCACACGAAGCGCACAACAGAAATGGCTTTGCTATTGGCGCCGTAATAGCTGCAGAATGGCTTTTCGGCAAAAAAGGAATCTATACAATGAACGATGTTTTAAACTTAAATATACCATGAACGCACTTTATTTCTACTTAATCATTTTAGTTCACCCATATCTTGCAATGTGGTCTAAAAGTTTTAAACAAGCCGGACACAAATCTTGGGAAGCATTAATTCCTGGATACAATTATTATGTAGCGTTTAAAATCAGCTGTAAAAAACCATTTTGGTCCATATTACTTTTATTTCCTGGAATCCATATTGTTATGTGGTCGGTTGTAAATACTTCTTATATCCGAAGATTCGGATATTATTCGCTTGCAGATACATTTCAGGGGATATTTTTTCCATATATCATTCTCTATAAAATTGCACAATCGAACCAAGATATTTTACCGGTAACAAATTGGGCAAATAGCAGAGAAATTGGAGCGCGTGCGCTTGGAGACCATTTGGTGCTTTTGCTGTCTTTACCGATAATTGGACATATAATTGCCCTTATTCTGAATGCGATTTCAAGAGAAAAACCGGGTTCAAAATCAAAAGTTAAGGAATGGGGTGATTCCATTTTATTTGCACTTATTGCTGCAAGTATCATCCGAACCTATGTTTTTGAACCATTTCAAATTCCAACAGGTTCGATGGAAAAAACACTTTTGGTTGGCGATTTCTTATTCGTTAATAAATTAGCTTACGGCCCAAAAGTTCCAGTTACGCCATTGTCTTTTCCATTGGTTCACAATACGGTTCCTTGGGTGAATATCAAATCCTATTCTACCTTAGAAACGGTCAACTATACACGATTACCTGGATTTGGAAAAATCAATCGCAACGATGTTGTCGTTTTTAATTATCCTTCGGGAGATACCGCAGTTTACGATCCGCGTATGCCGGATGGATTGATGGGGCACGATTACCATGGAATTGTAAATAATGAAGCATTTTACCTTTTCCAAAATGATCCTGAGACTGCTCGCGCTTATCAAATCGCTACAAAATTCTATACAGATAGTTTAACACGAAAGGGAAAGGATGTTTCTATCGTCGACAGTTTAGCTAATTCCTATATCAATAAAAAGATGCTTAAGGAGCTGGAAATCTATAAAAACAAAGCCCGTAAAATGCTCGCTGAAGAAAAGATTGCACATCAGGGTGGTGAATTAATAGAACATTTTGGGGTAATTTATCGTCCAGTTGACAAAAGAGAAAATTACATTAAACGCTGTGTTGGTTTGCCTGGAGACTGGATGGAAATTAAAAAATCCGTTCTGTATGTCAATGGAAAACCAGCATTTGTTCCGGAGTTTCAAAACCTTCAGTATACCGTAACGGATTTCACTGTTTCTTCCAATTTAAATATGATGACACGTTATGGATTAGAAGCGAGTCGTGGCGATTATTTTTCTTCCGACGGAAAATCATACACAATGAATTTAACAGCGAAGGAATTAATAAAACTAAAGAAAGACAATCCAGAAGCAAAATTTGAATTGGTTTTGAGCCCACAATATTCAAGCGTTTCATCCTATAAACCAAGTCCGATGGAATTATTGAATAATTTAGGACAATTTCCAAAAGATTTGTACATCAACAACACCATCACAGATTATACACGTTTTCAAATCCCGAAAAAAGGACAAAAAATAGCTATTTCATCGAAAAATATTGCGTGGTATAGACGAATTATTACCGCATATGAAGGACACAAATTGGAAGAAAAAGAGAATGGAATTTACATCGATAATAAAAAAGTTTCTTCCTATACCTTTGCGCTGAATTACTATTGGCTGATGGGAGATAATCGCTATAATTCTGCTGATTCTCGAATTTGGGGTTTTGTACCGGAAGATCATGTTGTAGGTCGTGCATCCATGGTTTGGTTTTCCAAAAGTTCCGATCCACTAATCGGTATCCGTTGGGAAAGATTGTTTAAAATGATTCACTAGTGACAACAATTTTTCCGCTAGCCTATTTTGGAAATATTTCCTATTTCAGGGAATTGATTCGAGCAGAAAAGTGCATACTGGAAGTCAAAGAACATTTTGTGAAGCAAACACTCCGCACGCGCTGTGAAATTGCGACTGCAAATGGTTTATTGCAATTAAATATTCCTGTGGTTCGCATTAATGGTTCAAAAACGGCTCTCGAAGCGGTTGAAATTACGTACGATACAGATTGGCGAAAATCACACTGGAAAGCAATTGAAAGTGCATATGCTTCTTCCCCATTTTTTGACTACTTTGGATCAGAAGTGGAAGAATTAATTTACTCAAATGAAAGAAATCTTGTTCAATTTAATTTGAAGATTACACAACGTATTTTAAGCTGGCTAGATTTATCGGTTGAATTGAAAACGTCGGACGAATACCTTTATTCTACTGACTTTATTGACTTTCGGGCTTCTGACTTTTCCAATTCTAAAGGCATTAAATCCTACCATCAAGTTTTTAACAAGTCAGAAAATTTTAATCCGCACCTTTCCATTTTGGATCTCATTTTTTGTGAAGGACCGTTGGCCCGAAATTGGGTGGTTCAGTCCTAATTTAATATCAAGTTGTATACACGCTATAAATGCAATCTGCATTGAGAAAATTAATCTGAAATTTATACAGACTTCGTTTATCCTATGGTGCAAAACTCTATATTTGTCCAAAAAAAATACCCTATGAAATATCTATTTCTTTGTTTCCTTGTTACCTTCTTCGGAATAAATTTGTTTTCCCAAAAAACAAGAAGTATTGCTTTTTATAACGTGGAAAATTTATTTGATACCATTGATGGTATAAATGACGATGCAGAATTTTTACCAGCTGGAAAAAACAATTGGACTTCCGCAAGATATACTGAAAAGCTACAACACATCAATAAAGTCATCCAAGAACTAAATAAGCCTATATTCATTGGTATGTGTGAAATTGAAAACGCAAAGGTTGTGAGAGATGTAAAAAATTATTCTGCCAATTTAAATAACTTTGGACTGTTACACTATGAGAGTACAGACGCCCGAGGAATCGATGTTGCATTACTTTACGATAGTTCTTGTTTGAAACTTGCACAATCCGGGTTCATCCGATTTGCATTGCCCGGTGAAAATGCACGCACAACACGCGATATTTTATGGGGAAAGTTTGCCGCAAAAAAAGATACAATTGTCGTTATGGTAAACCATTGGCCAAGCCGCACTGGAGGTCAGGAAGCTAGTGAAGCAAATAGATTTGCAGCGGCAAAAAATGCACGTGAATTTATCGATTCCCTTCTCCGCGTTTCTCCAGATTATAAAATTGTTTTCATTGGTGATTTGAACGACCATCCGACAGACAAAGCACCCATGCTAGTGGCAGAAAAGCTTGTTCCTCAAATTGTTACCTCTTCTGGAAGTTTTGGAGGAACCTATAATTACAAGTCGGAATGGAATATTTTAGACCATATTTTGGTTTCTCCAGGAATGACTAATAAAAGTTGTTTCAGACGAAAAATAAGTTTGGTTCCAAATTCAGGAAAGATTCATTCTTTCGACTATTTATTGGAAGAATATAAAGGGCAAACTGTTCCTTTTAGAACGTATGGCGGTTCAAAATACCTTGGAGGTTATTCAGATCACTTGCCAGTTTCCATTGAAGTTTCTATGCCGTAAAGTACAGCCGATTTTTTAAAATCATAAGGCAAACGTTCCTTGTACAAAAATTTCTTTTGAGTGGATTCGAACGGTCGGTAAACATAATAAACAAAATTATTGTGCACCTCTAACTTATCGATATAGCGAAATTCAAGTTTAACTTTTTCCTTAATTTCTCCCGTTTTTGTATCAATTAATCCGAGAAATGTAAATCCTGCTTTGTTGTAAACGGCATAAATCTCACCAGTTATTCTATCTTGAATGAGCTGTTTACTCCATCCACTTGCTTTTGGCTGGTAATGGTGGTAAATTGAAATACTATCAATTTTCTCCCCTCTCCCATCGAAAACAAGCAACTTGTCGGTGTAATAGTCAAATACAAAAATAGAATCGTTTCGGTAAAACAACGGCGCATAGAGTTCCTTATAGTAAATGGATTGCGTGAAGAAGTTTGCTCCAACCCAGATTTCAGCATCTACTCCAGTTTCAATTTCCTTGTTCTTCGCCCATAATTTTGTTCGAACATCTACCCATTTGTATTCTGAACGGTATAATTCCATCATCAAAATATCTTTAATTTCCACAATTTTTAGGTAGGTTGAATCTTCTTGATCGTATGCATAATAATCGAAAGCTGGATAATCTTTTTTAAAATTTGAGAAGAACATTTTCGATTTATTTGTATCTAAAATCGGTGCGAGGTATTTAAAAAAATAATCCTTTTCCAATGTTGAAATTCCAATTCTTTCTTTATTTAGATGGATACCAAAAACATTTTCTTTGCAAACAACATGTGTGTTACCGCGATAATCATGCACCAATTCTTCCGCTATTCCTGGAATGTTAAACGAATTTAAAACTTCCAAACCATCATACAATAGTAGTTCACAGCCTTTTTTCAATTGTTTTGGGTATGTGAGTAAGATTAATTTGCCATCCCTCTGAATCTCGAAATCTGCCACACTTAAACGGTTCGATTGGAAAATTGTATCCGGAACACCCGGAGATTTTACAATGATTTCTTTTAAAAACTGACTTTTAATTGGAATTAAATCCACCACAATTATGAGTGAATCCGATGTTTTACTGTTAATTTTTCTGGAAGCAGAAAATGGCTCATACACAGGATGGTTCAGTGAAATAAGTAGAACTGAATTCTGCGGGATTTGTAGTGAAATTTTACCTTTGGAAGAAGACTTTGCATACAAAGTTGTTTTTCCAAACACAAAAGTTCCTTGCACATTTTGAACCGGTTCATAGTACGTTTTGTCTTGCATCTCAAAAATTACGGTAACGCTGTCCGATTGC
>CANJSS010000102.1 GCA_947476955.1 Flavobacteriales bacterium | reverse complement strand
TTCAAAACGGCATTTAATTCGTCGATTTTTTTCTGAGGAACAGCTGTCGGAAAGAAGATTTCTTTCAATCCATGTCGTTTTTTTGCTGCGTCCTTGAAATAGTCAATAAATTGATACGAAGAAAGTAAAATTCCTTCGGCTACCAAAAGTATTTGTTCTGTTTCCCCGATAAGGATGAGGGATGCATTATCTTTTTTTAACGATGCGAACAATGTTGCGCCCGCAACCCGCAATTCTTCTTTGTTTTGGTCTTCTTTAACAAAGAAAACGAAGCCTTTTTCAGATTTCAGAAAATCAAACTTATCCTCTCCTTTTTGAAACTTCTTGTGGAAAGATATTACCTCAACCGGCAGGGATTTATCTAGCTTTGTTTTTTTGTCCGATACAATAACGATAGACGCATCTAGCGGTAATTCTGTGTATGTTTTCAGATGGATCATACTGCTTTTTTTGTTTTAACAAAGGTAATGAAGTTCGGGGAATGAATTCAAAAATTGTTTATACGTTTTAATTGTCCGCAGTTATACTTAACGGCGTCCTAAACAAATTGAATGAGCAGCTATTTTTCTTCTAAATCTTTGCCCTCTTCCACCATTTCTTCCTGTTCAAAATCATTCATATTTACATCGTAGAATTCTTTGTTCAAGGCCTGTCCCATTTTATAATTTGTGATTACGATATCCAGCAAATTTTCGCGGTATTTAATTTCTTCTTCTAAATTTGGTAAATTCGGATTCAAACAGATATCTCCCAGATATTTAGTTTTGGAAAGATCGCCACCAAGCCAGCGCCCATCGCGTTTCCCTAAGACATAAGTTCCTACTTGGTTTAATTTACCATACGGGTCATAAAATTTCCAGATGCCGGAAGGCAAGCCGTTTTTCATCCAGCCTTCGTTTTGAATTACACCATTATCGAAGTAATTCTTCACATAGCCATTCATACGATCAATGGAATCATTTTCCTGGAAGATCGTTCTCAATTGCCGAATTTCATAATGGTCGGTATGGGAACAATCGTATTTTTCGAATTTCTCAATGATAAAACTTTCGCTCAATTTACGTCCTTTGGCATCATAATCGGTAAGTATTCCCTTGGATTTGAACTGAACGGAATCTGTAATGGTAAGAATGGAATCGAAGTAATCCACTTCGTATAAAAACTCTCCGTCGTAGCTGAAATATTTCCAGCAACCAACTTTTTTCCCGGCAGAAATATTTCCGTCGCGAGCGACTTCGTCGTTCGGGTAATACTTCGTGATTTGGTAATCGATATTCGTTTTATCCACCATACTTGGGCGACCATAATATGGTTTTTCGTAGAAATCGCCGTTAATTCCTAATTGCACAAGCATACGGTCCAAGCTTTGGGTCGATGTAATATCCGAGGATTCAAAATAGATCGAATCTCTCCAATCAAAGAGATAACGTGCGCTCAATTGATTTTCTTCCCAAATTTTTTCTTCCACTGGAAAAGAGTATAAGAATTTGACATAATGGTACTTGAAACCAAGCGTATCGAAAGCTTCGTAATCGTCTATTGGATCTCCGTTTAGAAAAAATCCTTTTTTCGCCAATTTTCCATTGGTATGGTAAGAGCGGGATTCGCCTTGCATCAAACCATTCTGGAAATTCAAATCAAATAAAAGTAGGGAATCTTGTCCTTTCAGCGTTAAATAAGTTCGGATGTATCCATCCAGCTCGCCATTTGCATAATTCAAACTCGTATATGCAAGATTATTGCGTTCAAATGCTTTTCCTTCGCGAAAACCATCTTGGTATATGGTCTGTTTGGTTTGTTGTCCGAGCCAATTATATTGATTAAAAATTCCATTTGGCATACCGTTCTTGTAGTTGCTACTTGAGAATAAATAATGGGTTTTCTTTCTAGGAATAGAATCCATTAAATATTCCTCATTGGAATAATAATATTCTTCGTTGTTCTTCGGATATTTAGTGTCATATTCTTTAACAATACCATTGATTACTCCTTTTTCAAATGGAATTTCGTACAACATTTTTCCAAATTGGTCTTTAATAATCCATGTCCCGTGCGGCTGTCCATCCAACATAAAACCGGAGATATCTTTCGAAAACGGCTCTTCTTTTTTCTCCTTATACCCTTTATCTTGCATGCCATAATCGTCATATTCTGAATAGGGGAAATTAACATATTCATCCAAAAATCCACCAAAAAGAGAGGAGAAAATTGTAGTGCTAAAATTTTCTCCCAACTCAGAAGCATCTAATGTATGGAAGAGAATCTCCTGCTTATTTTTACCTGTTTCAGCATATTTTTCCTTTTGGCGAATCAATTTCTCTGCTAAAACATTCGGTCTCGGCAAGACTAATTTAATTTTCTTTCCCGAATTTAGCTCAAATTTGGTTTCATTGATTACTACTTTTACTTCTCCAGTGTATGGTTTTTTATTTTGTTGGATGACGAATTCATCTGTTATATCGAAAAGTCTGGAGAAATCATTCACGTTTCTTTTGGGAATTGTATCTTTTTCTTGGTAGGGATTTAACGATGCGGATGAAGTTGTATGCGTTGTGAGATTTCCCAAGTGATAATCTTTGAATCCAGTCCAGCTTTCAAAGGAATCGCTAAAAATCACTTCTGCAGATAATACTTGTTTTCCAGTTATTGCGAACGACTCAAAATTCAAGGAACGCGTATTTGGGTTATATGACCTTGTATACAATAAACTGGTATCTTCTTTTAACCAACTTCGGAAAAGCAGGAGCGAATCCTTCAGTTCATATTGCATGGTATCCATTTTATCGTAGAAGTAAAAGTTGCTTTGGTTTTTATCTTCCGCCAAAAGGTTACCGATTTGAATAAATTTAACCCGTTTCGGTTCAAAATTTACCCGCAAAAACTCCCCTATTGAGTCAAAAACCAGTTCATTGTATAATTTGCCATCGTAATCGTATACTTTTTGAACGTATTGACTCGAGTCCAGATTAAACGTGATAACATCATACGGTTTTCCATTATCCCAAAAAATTGTGTCTTCCTCCACTAATTTTCCGTTTTCAAATTCATATCGCAGCATCAATTGACCATTTGGATAGCGTTTTTCGTATACTCCTTGAAAATTAAATACAATGCCAAGGCTATCCATCATTTTTGCTTTACTGATATACATATCTTTGATCGGATCGTAAATCATGCTGAGATAAGGAGCGCTTTCCTCTCCGTAATAATCTTCTTCGTAATAATAATCTTCCTCGGCTTCCATAAAATCAGACATTTCCTCGTCGTAATATTCCTCCTCATAATACTCTTCTTCATATTCTTCCCCTTCATAGCCGTTAATAGCTTCTTCATCCAGTTCGATATCCAATTCTTTGGGGATATTAATACTGTACATTTGCGAAAAGGAAACAGATGGATTATATTTCGAGTCAAAATTATATTCCATCAAATAATCCATATCCGAAAGGAGTCTTTTGCGGATAATTGGCTGCTTCACAACTGGGCCATTCAACTTCGGAGAATATGTTGCAGTGATAATAGTATTGTTTCGATTGCGTTTTCTATTTTTTCCTTTTCCGGTAAATCCTATACCGCGCGCTTGCCATTCTCCGGACTCTGCATTATCTGTATAAAAACCTTGTAAAATAGGGTATTCAGAGTTCAAATAATAAGTATATGGACCATTTTGAAAACCCTCGGAATACGATGCGTATTCTTTCGTAGTATCCACAGCTGGGGAGCCATTTTCACTGTATAATTTTGCGTCTAATTTAGAAATAGAGAAGGCAACTTTTCGAACCTCCAGAAACCATTCGCCAACTTTCAATCCATTCTCGAAACGCCCTTTTTTCAAGGTGTCTCCTTTAAGATTTAACCACACTGCATCGCCTTCTAAAAGGTTGTTTTTAATGGTAAAATAACCGCTTGCTTTTTTTTCTGAATAATGCAAACGGCCTTTTTTATCGATTGGATAGTACTCTTCAAAATATTGAACATATTTTCCATCCGGAATTTTATCCAAGCAAGGAACGACATCGTTTTCCAATGAATAGCGCTGTTCTAGAAGTGGGAAAGGATTTTTGCGAACAGCTTTTTTAAATTTTCGATTTAAATGTGGTTGTTCCCTCCGAAATTTGAAAGATTTTAGCTGGCTATAAAGCATTTTGCGTTTACTTAATCTAAAGTCTCTTTTTTTATAGTCGGCACCAAACATTTCTATGTAATAGTCTTTGTAGGTATATTTATTTTCTCCGCGCCGGCCTTTTACAGCCATGTGGTAGTTGGAATGCATGGTAATCTCATTCGAAAAAGGGTAGACAAAAAAGACTTCTCCTTGGATGGTATCCTGTTCCACACTTTGGGCGAAAACGGCTGAGATTTGCCCAAAAAGAAAAACATTCAAGATTGAAAGACGCAAGAAAAACTTCATTTTTACAGTATTAATTTTGGAATTCATAGGTTAATATTTCTATAGATAAGCGATTTTTAGAAGCGGATTTAACTTGCTTTTTATGAATAATCTTAACCGGTAAATTTTTAGAATTTGAATGTATTTCAGACAAGGTACGGGTTAAAAATTTACCTTCCGAAAAGGTAGAATCTATATATTCGCCGCATTTTCCTTCCTTGTCTGTCAATATTGTACGTTTGTTCTCAAAAGGATATTCTTGTCGAATGAAGGTCTGAATATTCTTGCTCTTTATTTTCTGCTTGGTTTTGGTATTTGTCCAATACACAAAACTCTGCACATCCATTTCGTTCACTTTATTTTGTACGCGATATATTTTACTTGGGAAATAGGGGCTTCCCAAAACAATTACATCCTTAGGAGTTGGTCGCAAAATACTATCAACCGAAAGCGGACCCCAAAATTTCCTATTCAACATGTAAAACAAATAATCTCCAGTTTGAACCTGTTGAAATGCCAAAAATTTATCCGTAACTTTTACTTTCTTATGAATAGCATGGTAGAAGTTCAATTCATCGCCTTCCTCCTGCTCAATAGATGATTGGTCAGAAATTCTCGTTACCGGCGCAAAACCATATTGATCTTTATTTCCTTGGTATATAAATGAAACATTCCCAATTTTCTGATCGTCAAAATAGTAAATGACGTTTAGACGCTCTAGTTGTCCAGATTTCCCGAAAAAATACTCTTTCTTTTCTCTCCGCATAAATGACTCTTGGGACCCATCATCCTCATTTTCGCCATTTTCAATTAGATAAAATCGACGCGTTATTTTCGAAATTTTATTTTTTGAAACGATGGAGTCATTGAACCAAATTGGAAAAGAAACATTTTGTTCGGCATCCGTAAACATCGCATTCATTCGAAATAAAAAAGGAATAGTATTTCCTGAAGAAATAGAATTTTCACCCGTAACATCTTGGCTACAAGAGAGCAAAACAATGCCAATCAATCCGATAGAGTAAACAATTTTTCCCATTTGAGCGTTTAAGATACGAACAATCTTTGAAAACCTAAATTTTTTGGATTTTTTAAGGAAAATTATTATCTGTATTTTTGTGAGATGATCGACGAAAGACCCATAACGGATTGGATGCCCTTAACAAAGAAAGAAATTGAAAAGCGGGGCTGGGATGAATTAGATATTATTTTAGTTTCTGGGGATGCTTATGTTGACCATCCATCTTTTGGAACAGCGGTTATCGGCCGAATAATGGAAGATGAAGGTTTCCGTGTTGGTATAATTGCGCAGCCAAACTGGCAAGATGATCTTCGGGATTTCAAAAAACTTGGGAAACCAAAATATTTCTTCGGCGTAACTGCTGGCTGTATGGATTCCATGGTAAATCACTACACTGCAAACAAGCGTTTGCGTTCCACAGATTCCTATACTCCTGGGGGCGCAGCTGGTTTTCGTCCAGATTATCCAACGATTGTCTATTCAAAAATATTAAAAGAACTTTATCCGGACGTTCCGATTATGATTGGTGGAATTGAAGCTTCCTTGCGCCGGGTAACGCATTACGATTATTGGCAAGACACATTGAAACCTTCCATTTTAGTAGAATCCGGCGCAGATATTTTAGTTTACGGAATGGGCGATCAACCCTTGCGAGAAATGCTTCAACTGCTAAAAAAAAACGTCCCTTTCCATAATCTTCATACGATAAAACAAGTAGCTTTTTTGCAAGATACTGCTGTGGAATTACCGAAAAATAAAAACTGGGAAACAGTGGAATTAAGCAGCCACGAAGAATGTCAGGTTGATAAACTAAAATATGCTGCGAATTTTAAAATAGTAGAGGTGGAATCCAACAAATGGGAAGCCAACCGAATTATTCAAAAAGTTGGTGCCCAAACGCTGGTTATCAATCCGCCATACAAAACAATGACCGAAAAAGAAATTGATCGCTCGTTTGATTTGCCATTTACACGTTTGCCGCATCCTAAATACAAGAAACGCGGTGCAATTCCAGCCTACGATATGATCAAGTTTTCGATCAATATGCACCGAGGTTGTTTTGGAGGTTGCAGTTTCTGTACAATTTCCGCGCACCAAGGAAAATTTATTGCTTCGCGCAGTGAAAAATCCATTTTAAACGAAGTGGAAGAAGTGGTGAAGCATCCGGAATTTAGAGGCTATATTTCCGACTTGGGCGGCCCATCGGCGAATATGTATAAGATGAAAGGAAAGGACGAAGCAATTTGCGCGCGATGTTCTTCTCCAAGCTGTATCCACCCTGTTATTTGTAATAATTTGGATACTTCCCACAAACAAATGACGGAATTATACCGTAAAATCGATGCTAATCCAAATGTGAAAAAAGCGTTTGTTGGCTCCGGAATTCGCTACGATCTTTTAGTAGATGATTTTAATAAAAACAACGACGACGGAAACCACGATGAATATATTGAGCAGGTAATAACGCGCCATGTAAGTGGAAGGCTGAAGGTTGCGCCGGAACACACGGCAGACAATACCTTGCGAATGATGCGGAAACCATCGTTTAAATACTTTCACAAGTTCAAGGAGAAATACGATAAAATTTCAGAGAAACACAACTTAAAACAGCAGTTGATTCCTTACTTCATTTCCTCCCACCCGGGTTGTGAAGAAGAAGATATGGCAAATTTAGCTGCAGAAACCAAGGATATGGGTTTCCAACTGGAACAAGTGCAGGATTTCATGCCTACTCCAATGACAGTAGCCGAAGTTATTTATTATACTGGCGTTCACCCGTACACGTTAAAACCAGTTAAAACGGTTAAAACCAAGGAAGAAAAACAAAACCAAAATAAGTATTTCTTCTGGTACAAACGAGAAAATCAAGATTGGATTCGGCAGCGCTTAACCAAAGCAAAACGACCAGATTTGGTGGAGAAATTATTGGGAGATCAGCCTAAGACGAGCGAGAAAAAAGTTCCTAAATGGTTGGAAGAGAAGCGGAGGAAGTAAACATTCGTTTAAATCCTCTAATTATAATTAACCTAATCTTTTTGCATCAAAGATCTTAATAATTCGAGTGTGTTTGGTTCGACTGTTTGAAGTTGTAACATCTAAATTTTGTTTTAGGAATAGAAAAATAAACAGAGCAAAAACTTAATGTTCTTTCGTCAAGATTTTTTATTTCTACGATAATAGATTTTAATTTTTCTATCCCATAATAATTCTTTAGCGCTCTAAAATCTTCTAAGGATCCTCTTGTAAGCACGCGCTCTGCAATAAATAATGAATGTATTTGAGAATCAATATCCTCAAAATTGACATCCCAAAAAAGTGATTTTGGGAAACTATTTTTAACATCCAACTGCATCAATCAAATGTAGAATAATTTTAAAAATAGAAATGTGTTTTTTAATTACATTCTTTTAAATATCCCGCTGCGCTGGATCTCCCGATCCTGCGCAAAAAAAATACTAAATGATATTCAGAACCCCGCTGTCTCTTTACGCCGAATCTCCCGATCAATTTTTAGAAATTCCATATCCCGAAAGAACCTAGAAAGGCGATACTACCTTTTGGAAATTGCGCAAATTTTCAATTAAAAAACGAGTTGCTTTGAAATAAAAAATGGTTTGCGGAATTTTATCCCTACATTGAACAATGTTAAGCTATTTGAAATAGTCTGATTATCAGCAAAATATAGTAATAATTTTAAAAACAATCCTATGAAAAAAACAATTACAATTACCGCAATCGTTTTAATAACTAACTGTTTACTTGCACAATCGTCTATTCAAACAATAACCTCTTCAGGTAATTTTACAATCCCTAGCAATATTACCTCTATTATCGTAGAAGTAATTGGTGGTGGCGGAAGTGGTGGTGGAAACGGAACCGGCGGTGGCGGTGGTGGTGGTTATTCTAGAGGTACATTCGTTGTAGTACCTAATTCTACCTTCCTTGTTACAATTGGAGGAATTAGCGGAACGACAAGTTTTGGATCGTTAATTCAAGCAACTGGCGGCGGATTAGGGGTTTACGTTAACAATCCAACCATTGGAGGTGGCGGTGCCGGCGGAGTTGGCTCAGGTGGAACATTCAACTATACTGGGGGAACTGGTGGCGGTGGCTATTACACGTACTTCGGCGGTGGCGGTGGCGGAGCCGCAGGTTCGAATGGGAATGGCGGGAATGGCGGGAATACAATCGCATGGTCTGGCATTTGCCTAACTCCTGGAGGAATTGCAGGTGTTTCTGGAGGTGCTCCAGGAGGTGCCGGTGGAAAAGGTGCCGGATTTACAGATGCAAATTGCTCGATTTCCAATCCAGCGGCAACGGGCTTGAATTATGGCGGCGGCGGCGGCGGCGGAAATGGGAATGGTGGTCCTCAAGGTTATGGTGCACCTGGAGTTTGTAAAATTGTCCTAATTGACGCATCAGCAGCCCTTTTGACTGCTACAGCTGGTAATCAAACAAATGTCCTTTGCTTTGGCGGGGCAACAGGTTCCGCTACCATAATTGCATCTGGCGGAATAAGTCCGTATACGTATGCTTGGACAGGTGGTGGCACAGCAGCAACAAAATCTAATTTGTTACCTGGCAATTATACCGTTACGGTAACCGATGCCATTCAATCTTCTACTTCACATGTATTTACAATCACAGGTCCATCCGCTCCTTTAACGGTTGGAGGAACAATAGATAGTGTTTTGTGTTTTGGTGGAAATACTGGCAGTATTAACGCAGTGCCGGCAGGCGGAACTGCACCGTATCAATATTCTTTAGACAATGTAGTGTTTTCAACAAATTCTAATTTCTCAGGACTACTTGCTGGAGCATATGTCGTAACCATAAAAGATGCAAACAACTGCCTCACATCTATTAATCTAGTAATAAATGAACCATCAAATTTAATTTTGTCGGGCGCAGGAACAACAGTTACAGCAGGGAATGATGGATCAGTTACCCTCACTGCGAATGGAGGAGTAACACCGTATCAATTTTCAGTAGATGGAGTTAATTACAGCTCCAATTATTTTTTTGATAATTTGATTGGTGGAAGCTATACCTGTGAAGTAATA
>CANJSS010000101.1 GCA_947476955.1 Flavobacteriales bacterium | reverse complement strand
ATCAAAGAATAATTTGTCTACTTATACCGTATAAAATTCAAATACAGCAGCATAAATATCAATAGTATTTTTCTCCAATCAAGAAGTTTTGAACGTAATCCTTTACGCCTTCTTCTAAGCTATGGAATCCACCATTATATCCTACTGAAAGTAATTTAGACATATCCGCTTCCGTATAATATTGGTATTTATCTCGAATATCAATTGGTGTATCGATAAACGTAATATTTTCTCCTTTAGCCATATTTTTAAAGGTATTTTTCGCAAGATCTAGAAATGTGCGAGCTTTGCCGGAACCGAGATTATAAATTCCTGAATTCGGTTTCTTTTCCATTAAAAATAAACAAACTTCCACCACGTCTTTTACATAGATGAAATCCCGCAATTGACCACCATCTGTATATGCCGCATTATGGGAACGGAATAATTTCATTCCACCAACTTCATTAATTTGGTGGAAAGCATGAAAAATAACACTTGCCATTCTACCTTTATGGAATTCATTAGGGCCGTAAACATTGAAAAATTTCAATCCTGCCCAGAATGGTGGTTGTTTCGTTTGCGTTAAAACCCATTTATCAAAATCATTCTTGGAATCTCCGTAAGGATTTAATGGTTTTAAACTTGGAATTAGGCTAGGATCATCAGAATAACCAAATTCTCCCAATCCATAAGTTGCAGCGGAACTTGCATAAACTAGTGGTATGTTGAATTGCACACATGCTTCCCAAACAGCCTTGGAATAATCCACATTCAACTCGTCAAAAATTGCTTTGTTGAATTCTGTCGTATCCGTTCGTGCGCCAATATGAAAAATCATTTCTACTTCAGCACTAAAATCCTGGAGCCATTGGATGAAATCTTTGCGGCCAATTTTTGCTGATATGGTTTTTCCTTCCAGATTTTTTGCCTTTTCCGTCTTGGAGAAATCATCCACAACTGCGATATTGTCGTATCCAGCTTTGTTTAATCGACTGACTAAACAGCTCCCAATAAATCCGGCTGCACCAGTTACTATAATCATGTTTTTATTTTGGAGAATGAAATTTTAGCCTGTAAATTAGAACAAGCCGTTTATTTCTGCATCTATTGAATTGATTATTTTACCAAGATCTTCCTGGCTTTCAGGAAAACGGTTATTATCCACATCGATAATTAATAATTTTCCTTTGTCATAAGTTGAAATCCAAGCTTCATAGCGTTCGTTAAGTCTTTTTAAGTAATCTAATCGAATACTTTCTTCGTAATCTCTTCCACGTTGTTGAATTTGACTAACCAACGTTGGAACGCTTGCTCTTAAGTAAATTAATAAATCGGGAGCAGAAACAAATGAATCCATTAGGTTGAATAACGAAAAATAATTCTCAAAATCACGCGTAGTCATTAGGCCCATTGAATGAAGATTTGGCGCAAAGATAAACGCATCTTCATAAATGGTACGATCTTGAATAACGGTTTTTTCGGTAATTTGAATCTCTTGTGTTTGGGTGAAACGGCTGTTCAAATAATAAATTTGAAGGTTAAAGGACCAACGTTGCATGTCTTCGTAAAAATCATTCAAGTATGGGTTTTGTTCCACATCTTCAAAGTGTGTTTCCCATCCGTAATGTTTAGCCAACAGCTTCGTTAACGTTGTTTTTCCTGAACCAATATTTCCAGCAATTGCAATATGCATGTTTCCTTTATTTTAGACGCCGAAATTACAACAAATGATGTTAATATTGGTTAAATAGCAGCGTATATTTATATAAATTATTCTCAGTCCGAAAATAGAAAAAATTACCCGATATTTTCACTTCTAAAACATTTTTGATTGGCAAATCGATTAATTTCTTTTCTGGAACAGCCAAATCACGGAGTAATAGCTGGTTATTTTGAACAAGAACAAGGGTATTATCCTTCACTGCAAAATCCTTGATATTCTCAAATTTATTGGCGCTTAACAAAGAACCATAGACATCAAACTGGTATATTACACCAGCGGCATCAAACAAAAACAATTGATTGTCCCACTCTTGGATGGATGCAATCATCGAAATATTTAAAATTCCTTTAAGATTACTGATTTCCTGAAACTGATTCGTTCTTCCCAAACTTAATAAAAGCAATCTAGAATTCAATTGGTCCAATACCCATAATTTATCCGACTGGCTAGAAACCGCTATATGCGTTGCATTTCCAATTCCAAATCCGGAAAGATCTATGCATTGCTCACTCAAAGTCAAAGTGTTGTCCAGGATACATATTAGTTGTTGTTCCTCAGAAAAAGTTATCCATTTCATTGGATTAATAGACTGAATGGAATTTAATCGACCAAAAGACTTACTGCTCTGAGAAAATTTAAGAACGCCGGCAGAATCGTATTTTTGGATTACATTTTTTGATGTGATGATGCAATTTTCCAACCCATCAATTGCCCATTTTTCATCCTGATCAATTTTCAGCTCCCCAACTTTTAACCAGGACGTGGAGTCGCTTTTCTGAGCAAAAGAAATAGCCGCAACACCTATTAAAATTAAACTTAATCCAAATTTAATCATTTTTGAAGAGTCTGTTTTTCCATGAAAATTACATGCTGAATTTCGTCTATTATTTTTCGGTTGTTTGACAAGCGAGGCACTTTATTTTGCCCTCCAAGTTTTCCTTTATTTCTGAGCCATTGATCAAAAATACCGACTGCAATCTTTTGGATTATTGGCGGATCTAAAATTAAATTATTATAGCGTTTTGCATCGTAATCTGAATTTATTTCCCTCAAATGTTCGTCTAATAGGAACCCAAACCGATTGAAGTCTGCCGGAGCTTTATGAAACTCAATTAGCCATTCATGCGCGCCATGTTCGCTATCCGACATAAAAACAGGACCTGCGGTATATTCTTTAATCTCTGCATCGGTTTTTAAACAGGCATAGGTAATTGCGCGATCTGCATTCTCCACGATCAGCTCTTCCCCAAAGGTATTAATAAAGCTTCTTGTCCGGCCCGTAATTTTAAATCGAAAAGGTTTTACAGAAGTGAATTGCACGGTATCACCAATAATATAGCGCCACAATCCTGCATTTGTTGAAATTACAATAGCATAATTTACACCAATCTCTACTTCTGACAAATTAATAATTTCTTTGGAATTCACACCATCATATGAAGACATTGGAATAAATTCATAGTAAATTCCATAATCCAGCATCAGGAGTAATTCGTTAGAATTCATTTTATCCTGAATTCCAAAAAAACCTTCCGATGCATTGTACGTTTCCACATAGTGCATGGATGGATCGGGAATTAATTTCTCAAATTGCTTTCGATACGGCTCAAAATTAACACCACCATGCATAAATAATTCTAAATTCGGCCAAACTTCTTTTAAATTACTCTTTCCCGTGATTTCCAAAATTTTTGTCGCTAGAACAAGTGTCCAACTCGGCACGCCAACGATGATACAAACGTCTTCATCGATTGTGCTCAATGCCATTTTTTCAATCTTGGATTCCCATTCACTCATCAACGCAATTTCCTTTGATGGTGTTCTTCGTATCTCTGCCCACCACGGAAGATTTTTCACAATAATGGCTGAAAGATCTCCGAAATAAGAATCCGTATGCAACTGGTTTACCTGAGTGCTTCCGCCAATAACCAAATGTTTTCCAGCGTATAATTTTGCATTTGGAAAATTTTCATAATACAATGCAAGCAGGTCTTTTCCTCCCTTGTAGTGGCAATCTTCTAAGGATTCTTTGGTCACTGGAATTAATTTACTTCGACTAGAAGTTGTTCCAGAGGATTTTGCAAACCATTTTGTTTCTGTTGGCCAAAGAATATTTTGCTCTCCCTGAATCAGTCGGTCAACATAAGGTTGAATATCAGGATATTCTTGAATTGGAACGTATTTTTGGAAATCTTCGTACGTTTTTATGGATGAGAAGTTGTACTTAATACCCCATTCCGTTTTTTGAGAAGCAAGCACCATCTTTTCAAATAATTCTTGCTGAACCTCCATTGGATGTTTTTTAAACAGATCTATTTGATGCGTCCGTTTTTTTAAAATCCAAGCAAATATAGAATTGAAAGACATACGCTTAAATTAAATATTTGCTTAAATGTAAGCAAAAAAAAGCCATTCATAATTGAACAGCTTGACTAATTTTTAGTTTGGATATTTTAACCCCAAATTAAAATAGAAGCAAGAATAGCCAATGCAATGATTGTAAAGATGGTTCCTACCGCTGCTGTTGAACTTTCGAAAAAATTATCTGACATAGTATTTTTTTTCTCAAAAGTAAAAAATATTTTGTTCCCAAAACTGACTTACACCAACTTTCTTTTAATTCTGCGCCATTTTTTAATAATTCCAAATATGCACAGCTTTTAAAATAGATTTTTGTAGCAAAAAAGCCACCCTAAAATTAGAGTGGCTTCCTAAAAAGTAATTTCTATTTTATTCTCTTGAACCCATTAATCTAAGTAAAGTCAAGAATAAATTGATGAATAGGATATATAACATCAAACCACCAACCAAAGATAATTTATTTCTATCTAAAGCAGAAAGATTAGAATCTTGTGACGTATTCTTCAATTGTTGCATATAATATGCCGTCAATCCGGTAAATACAAATACACCAATCACAGAAATCACAAAATCCATCATTTCACTTTGCATAAAGATATTGACTATCCCAGCGATAAAAATACCAATGAAAACCATGTATAATAAGCTTCCGAATTTAGTAAGATCTGTTTTTGTAGTGTAACCCAATATTGCCATTCCAGCAAATGCTCCAGCAGAAACGAAAAATGTTGAAACGATTGAAGGCATTTCGTAAACCATAAATATAGAGCCAAGGCTTAAACCCATTAGAGCGGAATAAGCAATAAAAAGCACCATCAGAACTGCTAAAGAAAGACGCTGGTATGCCATTTGAATTAATAATCCCAATCCTAATGGAGCAAACGCTACCACATAAAAAACAGGAGAGATCGTGCCTTGTGGAGTTATAAAATACGCTTCAAAGAATTCAGGAGTTCCAGCTTTGTAAGCAATCAATCCTGAAATTGCTAATGCCCCAAACATGTATCCATATACATTTTTGAAAAAATCACGGGTTACTTCTTTTGTGAATTCGCCGTTTTGGTTTAAAATATTATTCATTGTTTAATGTAATTTTGCTTGTACTAAGTTAATAAATTCTTTTCTGGTTGCATCATTTTTCAAAAATAATCCTGTAAATGCGCTTGAAGTAGTAACCGAATTTTGTTTTTGAACGCCTCTCATCTGCATACACATGTGCGAACATTCAATCACAACAGCAACTCCTTTTGGGTTTAGCGTTCGTTGGATGCAATCTCTGATTTCAATGGTCAAACGCTCCTGCACTTGCAAGCGGCGCGAATACGCATCCACAACTCTTGGGATTTTACTTAATCCAACGATTTTCCCATCTGGAATATAAGCGATGTGTGCTTTCCCGAAAAATGGCAACATGTGGTGCTCACACATGGAATAAATATCGATATCTTTCACAATCACCATTTCAGAATATTCTTCATGGAAAATCGCCTGTTTTATCAGATCGTCTGGATTAATTTTATAGCCATTTGTTAAAAACTGCATTGCTTTTGCAATACGTTCTGGTGTTTTCAATAATCCTTCGCGTTGTGTGTCTTCGCCCAATTTAGTGAGCACTTCTTCGTAATGTTTTGCAAGTTCGTTTGTTAGCCCTTCGTCGTACATTTTGTTTAAATTTTGTTTGATTCTAAAAATTACAACAAATCGAAATTAAAATGGTTCTTTCCCACCAAAATATTCTACATAATTGTTTTCCGTTTCAATCAATTTGATCTTCACAAGTTCACCACCAGCTTCAGCAATTGGCAATTTTATACGTTCCCAGATTTGAATTGCCATATTTTCTGTAGACGCAAGCATTCCAGCTAAAAAGGGAACATCCAAATTCAAGTTCTTGTGGTCTAATGGCTCAATAACTTCTTCTTTAAGTATGTTACTTAAATCTTTCAGATTAATCACAAAACCAGTGTCAACACTTGGTTTCCCTTTAACAGTAACGTAGATTGCAAAATTATGCCCGTGCCAATTTTTATTGGAACATTTCCCAAAAACTTCCCAGTTTTTTTCTTCTGTCCAATCCTCTCGCCACAATTTATGTGCAGCATTAAATGTTTCTCTTCGTGTAATATATATTGTATTCACTCTTTTAATTTATGCTACAAAGATACTTTAGAATTTGGAATTATGAATTGGATAAAGGGAATTATCGCTCTTGCTCCCATATTTACGGATAATATGGGCTACCTTTGTAACATGGAAGAACGTTTGGATAAAATTTTAATACAACGGAATTTAGTGAGTTCACGTGTACGTGCAGAACAAATCATACGCGAAGTTGGCGTGCGCGTAGAAGGAAAATTAATCACTAAAAACGGTAAAAAATTCCCGATCGACTGTAAAATTGACATGATCGAAGCTGAAATTCCATGGGTTTCCCGCGGTGCTTTAAAATTACTTGAGGCAATCCACCAATGGAATCCAACGATCAAAGGAAAAATCATGATGGATATTGGTGCTTCCACGGGCGGATTTACTGAAGTTTTACTGCAAAATGAGGTTGCCAAAGTTTACTGTGTGGATGTTGGTAAAGACCAATTACATGAAAAGGTGAAATCCGATTCGCGCATAGTAAATTTGGAAAGAACCCATGTGCGAGAATTAACCTCCAACACTATAAAAGATCCAATAGATGGATGTGTAATTGACGTGGCATTTATCTCACTGGAAAAAATATTCCCATTCATTCAGGCTTTTCTGAAAACGGATGCTTTTGTAATTGCACTGGTAAAGCCGCAGTTTGAAGTTGGAAAAGAAAATGTTTCCAAAGGTGGAATCGTGAAAAATAAAAGTCTGTATCCTGAAGTAATTGAAAAAATCAAAGCAGCGGCGAAGGTGAATAATCTCATTTACCAAGGACACATAAATTCACCAATATTAGGTGGCGATGGAAATACAGAGTTCTTGATGCTTTTGAAAAAGAATTAAGAAGCGCGTCAAGCCAAACTTTTGAACAGGTAAAGATTTCCCAATAAAATAAAGGTTTATTTTTCTTCTTTAGAACAGTTCAAAATAAGGGTTTTTGTATCTTTGTACTCAGTTATGACGGAAGGAACAAAAAAACAATTTAATGTGCGAGAAATTCGGGAACAATTTCCGGCACTTCGCCAATTGATCTATAATAAAAATCTAATTTATTTTGACAATGGTGCGACCTCGCAAAAGCCTCAAGTAGTGTTGGATGCGATAAATAATTATTACTCCAAGGACAATGCAAATATCCACCGAGGTGTGCATTACATGAGTCAAAAGGCAACAACGGAGTATGAAACTGCCCGCAAAACAATCCAAATTTATTTACACGCTAAAAAATCCGAAGAAATTATTTTCACGAAAGGAACAACAGATGGAATAAATCTTGTTGCAAATTCTTATGGGGAATTGCTTTCTGCTGGGGATGAAATTTTGATCACTGCCATGGAGCACCATTCCAATATTGTGCCGTGGCAAATGCTCTGCGAAAGAAAAAAATTAACCTTGCGTGTTGCACCAATCAATAAAAAAGGAGAATTAATTTTAGAAGAGTTCGATAAATTACTTTCGACTAAAACAAAATTAGTTGCCGTGACACATATTTCCAATACATTAGGTACAATCAATCCAGTAAAGGAACTTATTCAAAAAGCCCATGCGGTAGGGGCAAAAGTTCTGGTGGATGGCGCACAAAGTATTCAGCACATGCCAATTGATGTTATCGATATGGATTGTGATTTCTTCGTTTTCTCCGGACATAAAGTTTTTGGTCCAACTGGAATAGGCGTTTTATACGGCAAAGAAGCATTATTGGATAAAATGCCGCCGTACCAAGGTGGTGGCGATATGATTGCGAAAGTAACTTTCGAACGCACAACGTATAACGAACTTCCTTTCAAATTTGAAGCTGGGACACCGCATATCGCAGGAGGAATTTGTCTTGGAAAAGCGTTTGAATTTCTTTCTACAATGGACATGTTAGCTGTGCAACAATATGAGAAAGAATTAACGGAATATGCGCAAGATCTATTGGATACGTTTGAAGGAATGCGAATAATTGGTGAAGCTAAAAAGAAAACCAGTGTCGTTTCTTTTGTGATGGATGGAGTTCATCCTTTTGATATTGGAACATTATTAGACAAACAAGGAATTGCTGTTCGAACTGGGCACCATTGCACGCAGCCATTGATGGATTTTTATGGGATTCCGGGAACTGTGCGCGCCTCCTTCGCATTTTACAATACAAGAGAAGAAGTCGATACTTTTATTACAGCAGTAGAAAAAAGTATTAATATGCTTAAATGATTCAGGATTTGGGATTATCTCCTTGCAGTCGATGCTGCCTGCGGCGGTCAGGATTTGGGATTCCGAACAACGAATTCCAAATTCCAAATTAATTATTCAGTATGACACTAGAAGAAAAGCAACAAGAAATAATCAACGAATTCGGTATGTTTGACGACTGGATGGAAAAATACGAATACATCATTGAATTAGGCAAAGAACTGCCAATTATTGATCCGGAAAAAAAAACGGATGATCGCTTGATTCCAGGCTGTCAATCGCGCGTTTGGCTTGCAACGGAGATTCAAAATGGGAAAATGACTTTTTCGGCAGATTCCGATGCAATCATTACAAAAGGAATAATTGGCTTACTCATTCGAGTTTTAAACCATGAAACGCCGGAAGTTGTAGCAAAAGCAGATCTACATTTTGTGCAGGATATTGGTTTGCAGGAACACCTTTCGCCTACTCGCGCAAATGGTTTGTTAAGTATGGTGCAAAAAATAAAAATGGCAGCTATAAAGTCGCTGTAAAATCGCTATGAAATTGCGAAAAACGCTTTAGAATAAAAAAGATGGAAAAAGAAATCATGCAATTGGAAAATAAAGTCGTGGAAGTATTGAAAACAATTTACGATCCGGAAATTCCTGTAGATGTTTTTGAGCTTGGATTGATTTACGAGGTGAAAATTGACGAAGATAAAAATGTTGAAATAGATATGACTTTAACTTCACCGAATTGTCCCGTTGCGGAGAGTATGCCGAAGGAAGTGGAAGATAAAATAGCCATGATTGAAGGAGTTAACTCATCGAAAGTAACTATCGTTTTTGATCCACCATGGGACAAGGATATGATGAGTGAAGAAGCAAAACTGGAATTGGGATTTCTTTAAAAAATTTGGAATTTAGGATTTAGGATTTAGAATTATCTCCTTGCAGTCGATGGTGCCTGCGGCGGTTGGAATTTGGATTACGCCATTTAGAAACCCTTTCTAGCTATCCCATCCCGAAGCTGTAATCCATTTCCCCCTTTGAAGGGGGTTAGGGGGATGGATTCACCAAAAACTAAAATTCGTGAAAAAGCCTGAAAAATCCTAAAGTCAATTTGATCCGTCCTAAAAAAGTTTACGATTTAACTTTTATGTGTGTTGCCCACCCCTCTTTATCTCCCCTCAATGGGAGAAACGCGATCACACT
>CANJSS010000100.1 GCA_947476955.1 Flavobacteriales bacterium | reverse complement strand
GTTTGGTGTCCCGCAAAATGCAATTAAATTTAAGAATTCCGTAATCGAAGCGGGTTATACAAACACAAAATATCTTCAGCGTAAAAATCCAGCAAATAGAAACATTTATGTATTCTATACAAAAGATTTAGAGGAAGCTAAGTTGGTAAAACCAAACTATGCCGTTATTTCTAGTAAAGTTTGGATTCTGCGAATTGAATAACTTAAAATAGAGCTAGAATAGGTAGTTATTTGTGAAAATAGGATATTTTTAAAAACCTAGTTATTGTAACTAGGTTTTTTTCGTTAGGTGTGCTTTAATTTCTAAAATAATCGCCTACCGGCAAAGAATTAATAGCTATTGGAAAATCGTTTATTTCCATACTTATATGTGAACGCAATAAAACCGTCAAATGTAAATCAGATACATTTTTTAGCGGATAAAAGAAATCGTTTATTATTTTCAGAAAAGCTATTCAGAGTTTAAGTTTAAATCGTCCTGCCGGGATAAACCTTCAACGCTTGTTCAAGACAAATTACAGCTTTCTTTAGTGATTCTTGGTTCAAAACGTATGCAATTCTAGCCTCTTGCATTCCCGCACCTTTTGTAGAATAAAAACCATTTGCAGGAGCCATCATTACCGTTTGACCTTCAAACTCGAAATCTTCCAATAACCATTGACAAAATTTCTCAGCGTCATCTACGGGAAACTTAGCAACACAATAAAATGCGCCGCTCGGATTTGGGCAATAAACACCCGGTATTTTATTCAAACCTTTGACCATAATATTTCTTCTTTCTACATATTCAGTCACAACATCGTCAAAATAAGATTGTGGCGTATTTAGAGCAGCTTCAGAAGCAATTTGGTCGACTGTTGGAGGAGATAAGCGCGCTTGTCCAAATTTTAGCGCAGCAGCCATAATTTCTCTGTTTTTTGTTATCAATGCACCAATTCTAGCTCCACACATCGAATAACGCTTGGAAACGGAATCAATCATGATAACGTTGTTTTCTAGCCCTTCCAAATTCATTACCGAAAATGGAATCGCTCCATCATAGCAGAATTCACGGTAAACCTCATCTGCAAATAGGATGAGATCGTGTTTCTTGACAAGCGCAGCTAATTGATCCAATTCTTCTTTTGAATATAAATATCCAGTTGGATTTCCAGGATTACAGATAACAATTGCCTTCGTTTTTGAAGTTATTTTCTTCTCGATTTCTTCTACCGGTGGCAATGCAAATCCTGTTTCTATGGTCGATGTAACAGGAACAACATTCAATCCTGCCATCACTGCAAAACCATTGTAATTTGCATAAAATGGTTCAGGAATGATAACTTCATCGCCTGGATCACACGTTGTCATAAAACCAAAGATAAGTGCTTCTGAACCTCCAGTTGTTATCAGAATATCTTCCGGATCAACATTGATTCCAGTTTTTTTGTAGTAGGCAGATAAACCATTCCTGTAGCTTTCAAATCCAGCGGAATGGCTGTATTCAATTACCCTACGATCCATATTTTTGATTGCATTTAATGCAACTTCTGGTGTTTCTATATCTGGTTGACCGATATTCAAATGGTAAACAATTTTCCCTTGTTTTTTAGCTTTTTCAGCATAAGGAACCAATTTACGAATTGGAGATGCAGGCATGTCAATTGCCTTCTGCGATAATTTCGGCATAATATTCTATATTAGTTGTGCAAATTTACTTCAAATGTTGATATTCCCTCCCTCTTTTCATTTCTTTTTCGATCTTTGAGATATGAAATGGATTAGCTGTTTTTTTCTCGTGTGTATTGCAGCTTCTTGCATAGATACTTCTGCAGGTTCAGATGCTCATGAAGGAATTATAGTCTCTAAAAAAAATCGAAGTCAAGATTGTTCTAAAGCTTTTAAGGATTCTATTAAAAAGTTACTGGAAATCAATTTAGAAGAACGGGATTCAATTCTTTTAGTTAATAATCTAGTCGATGTTCAATCGATAAACAGTGCTATTTATGTGGATTTGAAGTATGCAACGATGGATAATTTTATGAAAATCATCTTGTACGAAAAAATGGACCGTGCATTTTTACAACGGGATATTGCAGAACGCTTGTCTAACTGTCAGGATTATTTGACAAAATTAGATCCCACTTTACACTTGCTCGTATACGATGCCGCGCGACCGGAAAGTGTGCAATGGAAAATGTGGAATGCCCTAGATTCTATTCCTGCATGGGAACGAGGTAAATTTATTTCCAATCCAACACATAAAAGTTTGCACAATTTTGGAGCTGCAGTGGATCTTACCATTTGTAATTCAAAAGGAAAAGCGCTGGATATGGGAGCTGGATTTGATGATATTCGAGAAATAGCATACCCAAGTTTGGAAGCTAGATTTCTTGCAAGTGGTGAATTAACGAAACTGCAAGTTGAAAATAGAAATCTACTTCGACAGGTAATGCGCCACCAAAAATTCCGAAATATTCCAACCGAATGGTGGCATTTCAATGCTTGTTCTCGCGCAGAAGCAAGTTTGAAATACAAAAGCGTAAAAGAAGAATTCTGATTTATTCCCCTATTTATTTAACCAACAGCTTAAAGCGATTTATTTCTCCACTTTCTTGTACTTTCAATTCTACAAAGTAAATTCCCGATTTCAACATAGAAATATCAAGAATTGTATGTGCGTTTACCAATTCAGAAAAAACGTTCGAGCCTTGCGAAGAAATCAGTGATAGTTCTGCATTTCCATTAAAATCACCTATAATGGAAATACTGCCATTAGACGGATTTGGAAAGAGCTGTATAGTACTATTTTGTGGTACATCCAATAATCCAGAAACAGCTATAAAATTTAAATCTTCTACTATTGTACCAACTTTATTCACAACCCAATTGTTTGGATCCAAGGAAATCAGCGCGCTGACATCTCCAAAATTCTCAAAGTAGAATTGGTTCAAATTTGCATTAATATCCAAGCGAATTACGGTATCGCTCAGCCCAGCTCTGGAAAACTTAACTTCCAGTGGATTGGTGAAAAGTGGCGTTACAGATGCTGCAGAAGCGGTGTGCGTTATTTCGAGTAGAAGATTTGTCCCAACGGAATTCCAACGCGCAGAATAGGTTGGGTAACCTTGCCCAAAATACCATTCATTAAACATATTTGTTAGGTTCAATCCACTTTGAGTTTCCAAAACGGCTTTCACATGGATTCCTTTCGCAACACTATCAGCATATTGAATCTGGTAATTTTTTAAAGCTTGAAAGAAATTTGCATCATTATTTAAAAAGAAACGCATAGTATGAATAATGGATGATCCTTTATCGTACGTTAATCTTCCGCTAAAAATCCGCCCTTCGTTTAAACTATCCAATACGTAAACACTACCTGCTGGCTGCGACATAACATTTGTGTGTACATCCAACATGTGTTGATCTTTCTCTGCTGGATAAAGATTTTCAAGCATCAAGTATTCACTATATGCAGCGAAACCTTCATTAACCCAAATGTCAGCCCATGATCCGCATGTTACGTTATTTCCCCACCATTGGTGACTAAGTTCGTGCGCAGTTAAACTTTTTTCAAAAAAACCTTGTGAAGTCATGGTTTGGTGTTCCATTCCTCCGGAAATAGGCGCCATACAGTGACCATATTTTTCATCTTCAAATGGATACATTCCATATAAATCAGAGAAAAGTTCTAGAAAATCAACTGTTTCATCAATATCAGTCTGGAAATTAGGCAACGTTGCTGGATTATCGTAGATATAATTTTGGATCATGATTGGTGCGCTTGCACCGACTGGATTTGCATAAATTGTATATTCAACGTATTTCGCTACTGCAACAGAAATCAAATAATAATCAATGGAATGACGGTGTTTCCATTCGTAACGCGTTGTTCCATTTCCAAGGTCCACCGTGTTTTCCAGTAAACCATTTGAACCTGCTTTGCAATTGTTTGGAACGGTTACCTTCACGGCAACACTATCTGCTTTGTCGGACAAAGATTGTTTACACGGCCACCATTCGTATGCTGAAAAAGGTTCGGAAAGCGACCAAGTTACTCGATTTCCCCAACTCGGAGAAGTTGCATTTGACATTCCTGAACCGCCAAGTGGATTTGTTGCTGCCGTTGGAGGTGTGCCGTTATAATCGATTGAAATAATGAAATTTTGACCTGTTGAAGCATTAACTGGAGCTTTTATTGCCGTGCCAATTCTGGAATAGGTGACAGGATTTCCATTTACACGAATTTGTGAAATTGTCATCGTTGAAAATAATTCAAATAAGGCAGAATCCAAGAAAACGTTTGCTTTAGCATGTATATCGACTGTTCCAGCGACGGTTGTAACAAGATTATTCATAGAAAGATCCAAGGAATAGAAATGGACATTGTATTTTTCTGTTTCACTTATTTGCGCAGTTGTTAGTGTGGCACTTTTTTGCGCAGATGGACCTGCATGATCTCTTTTGGAACAATGTGTCGCGTTTTCTTTTTGTGAAAAGATGAACGTAGAGCAGGTAATAAATAAGACGAGTGTTAATGTGTTTTTCATAGTTGAATTTAAGAATTCTAAATTAGTGTTTTTTTTAGTAATGCGTACTAAATATAAAGTCATGCTTTAACGAATCATTTCTTCCTTTAGAATATGGATAAAATGGAATCCTTTTGGCGCAAAACCTTCGTTGTAAAAGAATTTATGTGCTTTAAAATTGCTTGTATATGAATCTAGAGCCATCATAGAGCAATTTTCCGCCCTTGCTTTTTGGGAGATATGGTTAAATAATAATTTACCAACGCCCCTTGAACGGAATTTATCCGAAACGACCAAGTTATCTATCTCAAGGTATTTCCCACACCATAGCTTCGTTCCAATCCAAATACCTGCAACTCCAAGGCAGTTTTCACCATCAAAAACAGCAACTTGGGAATAGTTATTATTTGGAATCATTTCTGTAAGATTTTTCTCGTAAGCTTCCAATGTCAAGGAAGGATATAATTCTTGAATAACTCCAATGAGTTGCAACATTTCTGATTTTTCTATTAGTTCTCGTATTCTCATCTTGTTTGTTTCAATAATAGTTCCGTATAAAATAATTCATAAATTCTGCGGTACTCATCGTTCCAGGAAGTATTTTTTTTGAAACCATGTGCTTCGACAGGAAAAACAGCTAATTCCCAGTTTTCTTTTTCCAGTTCAATGAACCTTTGGCTTAGGCGAACAACATCTTGAAATTGTACGTTATCGTCAACCATTCCATGCAATAATAATAATTTTCCTTCCAAATTTTCAGCGAAATAAATCGGAGAGCTTCGTTTATATGCTTCCGGATCTGTTGTTGGATAATTTAGGATATTGCTCGTGTATTCGTGGTTGTAATGTGCCCAATCTGTAACGGAACGCAGCGCCGCACCGCATGAAAATTCTCCTGGAGTTTTCAGCATTGCCATTAAGGTAATAAATCCACCGTAGGATCCACCATATATGCCAACTCGGTTGGAATCGATTCCAAGTTGACGAATTAAATACTCTTTTCCTGCGATATTGTCTTGCAAATCTTGTCCGCCCATGTTTCGGTATATCGCTGTTCTGTAATCTCTACCATATCCTTCACTTCCGCGGTAATCAATATCCAAAACGGTAAATCCATTGTCAACCAGTAAATTATGGAACATATATTCCCGGTGGTAAGTGCTCCAGTAATTGTGCGCATTCTGCAAATATCCTGCACCATGTACAAAAATAACGGCCGCATTATTTTTAGTTTTTTCAGGAGAATATAATCGTGCATACACTTCCTTTCCGTCGGAACCTTTAAATGTAATTACCTCTGGCTCTTTCCATGCATACGCATTAAATTCTGCTGTCGTTGAATTGGTAATTTTCGAAAGTTGCGCATTGGCACTATTTGGTGCAGTATACAATTCCCACGGTTTATTTTTGGCTGAAAACCGAACAGCAAGTGTTTTTTCATCTGGTGAAAGGGAAACTTGATGGTAGCCATCTTGTGTTAAGATTGGAACTATTTTTTGTGCAGCAATATCGTAGCGCAGGAAATCTCGGTTGCCCGGATGCGATCTATTTCCAGTGATGTAAAAACCTTTTCCATCCAACGAAAGAGAAAGGTCGTAGATTTCCCATTTTCCGCTGGTCAACTGTTTTTTTTCTCCTGTGGAAATTGAATACGTATATAAGTGAGAATAGCCGCTTTGTTCGGATTGAAAATAAGTGGTTTTACCATCATTCAACCAACCGAGTGGAACATCTTCTGTATTCCATCCTGAAATTCCAGGTCCACCAATCCATGCTTCATCCATTTGGTGATCTAATTCCTTTACATTTCCTGTATTTAAATCGATCAAAACAATCCAACGGTCTTTATTATCGTAGGAACGAATATCGCATACAGCGTTGGAAAAATCTTTTGCAAATTGTAGTTGGTGCATCACAATTTTTCGATCGGAAACATACAGTTCACTATTATTCAAGTAGCTTGGTTTTTTACGTATATCGGATAGTTTGGAGAAATTCACAAAATAAACGGAATCGGTAGCAATCGAATAAATTCCGAGACGATGCGATGGTTCCGAATCTGCATCTGAGACTTTACCTCTCGCTGGTGCGGTATAAGTATGTCCGTCGGAAGAGATATGGTGTTCCACATGTGTTTCGTATTCCGTTGGATAGGTGGATAGTCGAAAACTAACAAACAGCCCATTCGGATGGATTTGCAAATTTTCCAGTTGTTGTTTTCCGATAAAAAAATCTTTTGGGGGTTTAAAGTGTTGAACTGAATTATTACTGCGCCATTCTTCTGTATTGTTTTTGTCTTGAATGAAATTAAAAAGCGCTACTTCCTCTTTCATCCAATAGGTCGAATCAGTCTTTTTCTCCGATTTTTCTCCTTTTCGGAAATTTGTTATTTGCACGAAAGAACCGATTTGCGCGTTATAGCACATGAGATTTATACCCTGCTGAAAAAACACAAGATTACTAGAATTGCCACGTTGTATTGCACTTACAGCATCATCACTCTGGAATATCAGTTGTGATTTCTTTGATTTTTTGTCTAATTCAATCAACGCACCATCTATTTCATAATAATTTTTGGAGAAAGCAGATTGTGATTTGTCGTATGGGAAAATAAGTGTTTTTCCTACTTTTATAGGAGTATTTGTTGCTTTGCCAAAAGGTAAATAATACAAACTATTTCCTGGCTCATTTTTAGGATTCCAATCAAAAAGAATGGATTGACCATCAAAACCCCAAGTAATATTTTCTGGCGAGTGCCCAATAAATTCGGCACCTTTCATAATTTCTTTGAGGATTAATTTCGAATTGTTTTGGATAGTTTGCCCATTCAATTTTAACGAAAAAATCAGTAAAATAAGTAAAAGGTGAAAATTTTGAATTCTACGCATCTTTCAGGATTTTTTGTAAAAATAAAGAAAGCTTCGCGATGTACGAAGCTTTCTTAAATGCAAATTTCCAAATTGGTACAATTTGCAGGGTTTGAGATGCAATTAGTTATTAATTGTGCGCTTACTTTTTTGAACGTTAAATCCAACATTTATTCCAGCCATTCCTCCATTTTTTTGAGAAGAATAAAATAAATTAACAGGAATATTTAATGCGCCAGCTCTGAAAGTTCGCCCAAAGGCAAAAACAAACATGGTGCTAATACGCATAGATCCGCGTGCATCACCAAACTTTTGATCAAAGTTGTATTGAGATGAGAATTTGGATGGCTCGGGAGCGGTGAAATAGCCATTCACAAGATACTGTGGGTCGTTTCCATATGTATCACTTGCATATTGATACCAATCACCAGAACTGAAATAGCGGTTATCGGTTCCGAATTTATTTTCTGTGTCAAAAAAACCATTGGATGTTTTCTTTACACTAAAACCAGGTCCAAAAGCAAATTCCCAGCCAGAACTTCCGAATCTAAACCCATTCATTATGGTGATAGAAGGAATAAATTGACCCTGCTCCAATCCAGAAACATTAAATATTCCCTCAACCAAGGCTGAAAAATTTTCTGTTCCAACATATTGTCCTTCTATTTGATATCCAATCATACTCACCGCAGGAAAAATATCCAAACCACCTTGTGATTCAGGACGCGTTGCAAATTCGTTCATGGAGCCCAAAAGATACGCAACGCCTATTCTTGGTCCGGAGTTATTGATTTTGCCAATATTATTTGACGTAATTAATTCATTTTTGAAAGCCAAGCGATCGTTGATGTCTTTGGGAACTTCAACGCCATGCATTTCCTTTAATAGAATCTCAATCATGCGTTGTACTTCCAATTCCTGGTTGTCAAATTCTTTAACCGATGATTTAAAAATTGTTTTGTTTTTCACGTCAACAATTTTTAAAGTTAAGGCAATTTTATTTCCCAAACCATCAAAACTTCCGCACAAAACATAATCTACATTTAGTTCCTTCCCAAGTTTGACCAAGCAATTTTGTCCGTAGCAATCCGTAGTATATTCAGGATTTGTTTTTAGGGCATCTGCCATATCAAATTCATCGTAAACTTTGTATTTCCCCATTTTAATCAATTCCAGACGAATCATTTTGGCTAGAATAGCAGGTTTTTGCGTTAAGCTGTTAACATTAGGATTAGCAACTGCAATTGTCGGTGCGTTATCTTGTGCAAACAGTTGTGTGCTGTAGATAACAGATACGAGTAGAAATAATTTAATTTTAGTTTTCATATTCATGTTTTTTAGTTCACAAATATTTCAGATTAATTCTCTTCAAACCTAACTGAATGCAGCAAGTGGATTTAGTGAGTTGCGAAATTCGCAACTCAGCTTTTTTTCAATACCAATACTTGGATGGTTAAGCGCTAAATCGACTGTTTTCTTTCGTCTTATGTGGTAAGTAGTGAAGTGTGAAAAGTATCTAAACTGTTTTTAAAGATCTGCTTCCAACTTTTTCTTAAAGGAAAGTATCGTTTTGTTGAACTCATAGAAAAAATTATTGCGTTCCTTTTCGTTCACGATAGAAATTAAGCTGGAATTTGCCATTTGTTTATCAATAATTAATTTTGAATCATTCACGTAATTTTCATCTGTCGTTTCCAAGTAATTCATAATGTTGTGCGTTAAATAGACGCCTTGAAGCTCTTTTCCCTTGTAATAAAATGTCGCGTCAGAATTAATTGTTTCGTTCAAATACATTTCAAAATCGTTGCCATTGGCTGGTGCTTGCGTTCCATACATGAATTTTTTCCCACAATTCGCCTGTGCTTCCAAATGAGATGATAGCAATAAAATTCGGTCGTGTAAAAATAAGGCATAGGAAGGGTCTTCAAATAAATGTGAGGTATAGTAGTAGTGTATTTGTCGCAAATACCCACGCATAAATTCTGGGTCGTAAATCTCTTTGGAAGGAATGAAATTATAGATTTGTAAAATTTCTTTGCCTAAAGAAAAAGCAGTATCACTCGTTTTTTCATGTGTGAACAACTGATCTTTATATTCTTCAATCTGTAGGTGTGTTTTTGCCCAGAAATACAATTTAAACCGCATCAATTGAGGGAAATTCAACAGTTGAAAGAATTGAATATTATTTACAGATAGTATTATTTCTCCGCCTGAGAGCTGTTTAAGTTTGTGAAAAGCTTGCAATATTCCTTCAAGATAGGATTCTAGACCGAAGTCAAATGTATCTAGCGGGGGATAGGAAAAAACTACTTTTCCATCGCCAATTGCGCACAAAGCATCGAACGAAATATTATAGTAAATACACAACTTTTTAACTTCCTGAATTGTAAGTGCTGTTTC
>CANJSS010000099.1 GCA_947476955.1 Flavobacteriales bacterium | reverse complement strand
CTATTTCAGCCTTATCAGATAATTACGCACATGTTTATGCATAGTTTGACCGATTTTTTTCACATTCTGTTTAACATGTTACTGCTTGTAATGTTTGGTGCGCATTTAGAGCGACTGTGGGGCCCAAAACGCTTTTTCATTTTCTATTTCGCGTCTGGTTTAGGGGCATTTATCTTATATAATTCTATTGGCGTTTGGGAATTGATGGAACTGAAAAAATCATTGATTTCAATGGGATACGATTTAGATATTTTAGACCATAAAATCACAAACAATTACTTAGCAGATATAGAAGTGAAAATGCCTTATCACCGTGAAGTATTGCAGCAATATGTTGATTTAACGCTTAGCAGTATGGCTGGAGCCTCCGGCGCATTATTTGGTGTTTTGGCAGGATTTGGTGTTTTATTCCCAAATACCCAATTAATGTTGCTCTTTCCTCCTATTCCAATTAAAGCGAAATACCTGATTGGAGCGTATTTGCTTTTTGAAATCTACAGCAGTATCAGCGGACCGCAAGATAATATTGCCCATTTAGCGCACGTTGGGGGTGCATTGGTTGGAATTGCATTGGTGTTGTATTGGAGAAAAACGGACAGACAAAATTTCTATTAATTTCCCTTTTAAAGATGCAAGCAGAAAGAACATTTATAGACGATTTGAAGCACCAATATCGCTTTGGCGGAATGACAATGCGTTTACTCTTTATCAATTCTGGAATTTTTATTCTCATCCAACTTTTCCATGTTTTTGGACGCTTAGTTGGTGGAGATGCTACAAAGTACATTACAAACGTTGCTGAAAGTATTTTTGCATTAAATACAGACATTCCTTTGTTTCTGCAGCATCCTTGGGGATTATTCACCAGTATTTTTGCACATTTTACCTTCTGGCATTTTTTAATGAATATGCTCTTTTTGTATTTTTCAGGGAAAATGTTTGAATCTTTATTTGATCAAAAACGCTTATTGTACACCTATTTAGTTGGTGGAATTGCCGGCGGACTCTTAGAGATATTAGCGCATTTGATTTTTCCAGTTCTTCAGAAAGAAAGTATTGTTATTGTAGGAGCTTCCGGTTCAATTATGGCAATTTTTTCCGCGTTGGCTTTTTACCGACCAAACCTGAAAGTGAATTTATTTGGAGTTTTTCCGGTTCGACTTATTTTTGTAGCTGGATTCTTTATTTTAACCGATCTTTTTTCACTTGGTTTAGATGATGGAACGGCCCATTTTGCTCATATTGGCGGTGTAATTATCGGATTACTATCTGTTCAAAACCTGAGCAGCAGTTCAAATTTTATTAACAAATTGCAACTACTTGGTGATAAAATAGTACTTTTCTTTTCTGGATTATTTCGTTCAAATAAAAAACTGAAAATTAAAAAAGGAGGTAAAACGCGCTCTACGACATTTAAATCGGACGAAGAATATAATTTGGAAGCGAAAACACGGCAAAAAAAAACAGACCTTATCTTGGACAAAATTTCTAAATCAGGGTATGAATCCTTGACAAAAGCAGAAAAGGATTTTTTATTTAATCAAAGTAAGAATGGGTAGTTTACTGAAACGAATTCTCCGGTTTTCCTCCCTAATAAAAGTGCTCACAATTATTTGTTTGTCTGGATTATTACTTTCGTACTTAACACCATTTGTTCATCCTAATACTTTTCGCTTACTGCCATTTTTTGGTTTAGCGTATCCGATTATTTTAATCTTTACATTGCTTTTTTTAATCATTTGGACATTTGCAAAATCAAAATGGGCGATTATTACCTTGCTTGTGCTTATAATTGGTGGAAAATTACATTTTAGGATTGTTGCTTTTGGATCAGATGCAGAAAGTATTCCGAGTGAAGACCGCGTTTTAAATGTAATGAGTTACAACGTACGTTTGTTTGATTTGTATACAGCAAGCACTGATTCCAGGTTTGAAAAACGGAATGCCATTTTTGATTATATTCAAACTGAAAATCCGGATATTATTTGTTTTCAGGAGTTTTACCACCAGGATAAACCGACAAATTTTTCAACCAGAGATACGCTCATCACACTATTAAATATTAAAGATTACCATGAACGGTATGCACATAAATTACGCGGAAGACAAAATTTTGGTGTCGCAATATTATCCAAATATCCAATGATTGCTAAAGGTGACGTGATGTTTTCAACGCAGGGAAACAATGATTTCAATTACTGCGTGTATGTGGATATTGTGAAAAATCAGGACACGTTCCGCGTATACAATGTTCATTTACAATCTATACGTCTGCAGCAGGAAGATTATTCCATTTTTGAAGATGGAGCAAATCACGTTGCAGAAAAAAAATCAACCATTCGGCTACTCGTAGATAAATTATTGATAGCTTATCCAAAACGTGCAGATCAGGCAAGAACAGTTGCTGAGCATATCGAAACTTCGCCTTATCCAACAATTGTTTGTGGAGATTTTAATGATACACCAATGTCTTATGCTTACAATCAGTTTAATAAAACGTTAATTGATGCGTTTAGAAATTCTTCGTCAGGAATAGGAACGACATATGTTGGGAAAGTTCCAGCAGGTAGAATTGATTATATATTCCACTCCCCGGAGCTTAATTCCACTAATTTTGTAATTCAAAAAGAAGCATTTAGTGACCATCGCGCAATTTCTTGTAAAATCTATAAGGATACCATTAACTGATTTTTTTTTAGGAAATCAGAAGCAATTAATTCAAGTTTAATTATTTAATCAATATGAAAAAATTACTACTTATTTCTGCCCTTCTTCCTCTATTGTTTGCGTGTTCGGGAAACAAAAACAAAATTGCAGATGCAAACGATTCAGTAAATATTAATGAATCAGATACCATAGCTGCATTAGCGGAAGCGGCTATCGAACCGATTCAAAATTACGATTTGAAAATGGCGTACAAAGAATATGTATCCGAAAAATGTTTCGAAGCGACGGAGGAATATGAAAGTGACTTTTGTGCAAGTATGGAATTGAAATTAATGGTAGTCTCTTTGCCAAATGAATCTGTTTCAAAAAAAATAAATGCAGCAATTTTCAAGGCTGCAACTGGAAAAAAGATGGGTTCTATTTCTCCACAAGCATTTGTCGATGAAATCCAAACAATATCTGAAATATACGAAGCCTATACAAACGCTTCTAGTGTAGATTTTGAATCAAAAAATGGTGAATTATTTTCCGTAACCGTAAATGGTTCGGATTATTTTTATGGTGCAGCACATCCATCGGGTTCTTCACAATCGCTGGTTTTTGATCTTTCTACAGGTGAAATTGTAACGTTAAAGGAACTATTCGAAGTAAATTTCGAGAAGAAATTGGCTAAAATTGCAGAGCGAAACTTTATTCGGGAAAATGGAAAAGACGGCTGGGATTTCACACCTGGAGATGAAAGCTTCCCACTTCCAGATCATTTTATAGTTGGCCCAAAGGGTTTGAATTTTACATTTGGACAATATGAAATAGGTCCGTATGCCGCTGGAATGCCAACATTTTTTGTTCCGTTTGAACAATTAAAAGAATTGATTCCTACAACTTCCCGATTGCATAAATTTCTATAGAATTTCAGCTAAAATACAGCTGTTGTCTTTCTGTTTCCAGAACGATTAACTTATATGGTAGATTTTTTACTTCTTTTAGCACACTAAAACTAAAAAACATGCGTTTGAACGGGGAACTGTTAAATCTCCCCACTATGAAAACGAACATTCTCCTTGTTTCGCAAGAATTGACGTATTTCAAATCCGTCGCATTGCGTTCTCTCCCAAAACGGTATTTGCACCTTGCCGAAGATTTGGCGCAGGATGCCATTTTGAAATCCATCGAAAAAATTGAACAATACGATCCTGCTAAAGGAAATTTTAAATCTTGGTTGTATCGATTAACGCAAAATGTGTGTTTTGATGCCATTCGAAAATTAAACCGATTGGAAATTGTTCCATTGAGTTTTGATGTTGTTTCAGCCGATCATAGTTCTTCCGAAAATGCGCATGCAATTGCAGCAGCGGAAGTTAAAATTATTCGTCGGGCAATGCACCATTTGAATGTGCGCGATAGACAGCTAATCTTGTGTAAATTCATGTTTAATTTAAACGGAAAGGAAATGTCGCAATTATTGGATATTCCAGAAAACCAAGTTAATGTATATTTCCAACGGGCAAAAGCGCGTTTAAAAGATTTGTACGTTAAAGCAGCCTAATTTACGCTTCTTATTTTAGTAAAATTTAGAGTTAAACTTCCCTTTTCGAATGTGAAATGGGATGTTTTTTTTTATTTCAGGAAATTGTACACTTGGTGACGAATTAGTCTTACTCTTATCCCAATTTCCTGGCGGTAAAACGCTTGCTTAACACCAGAAACGGAAGTAGCAAAAACAGGTGTAAATCCTTTTCGATAAAACACATCATATTGTCTCGTTTTACCTTTCGAGCGCTTATTCATTGCGGACGAATGGTGGTAAATAGAAAGTCCAATTTGCCCGCCAATTTCACCGAAAGATTCATTTTTCATTTCTCGGTTTCCTAACATATAATGGTATTCTGGGCCGAGAATAAACCCAAGGGAAAAATAATGGCACATGCTTCTAATTCTTCCATTGTATAGTTTTGCAATTTGCTTATCCACCAAAAATCCGGCGTCGAGCGTATGGGAATGTTGAAGTGAAATTTCATTCATCCTACCAAAAACCTGCGCTTGCTCGAACGCTGTAAAAGTATAGCCAAGTGAAGGATACAATCCAGGTGCGAGCATGTGCACAATTCCTGTTCCAGCGGTAAATGCAGTAGTATTCATGGCTTGGGTTTTCTCCTGAAAAGAAGCAATTGGTTGTACTGAAAAATACAAGCCTAAATTTTTCCCAGTTCTTTCATAGATTTGTGCGTTACTTGTATTTTGGCTTAAAATAAGCACTATACAGATGACTTTCTTTTTCATGTTTTCTCTTTTTTATTTTGTTAACCTTCTGAAACCTAAAACATATTCTTCTGAATATTGGCGGATACACACTTTTCCATCCTGGTTTCCACCGAGGCAAATTATCTCCTTATTTTCAGGATCGATGCTCAAAAAAATTGCAACGTGGCCTTTCCAAGAATCCGGATCTTCCCGCCAAAAAACAACTAAATCGCCTGGTTCAGGATTTCGAATTTTTTGACCGTAATCCAACCAAGATTTTGCAGTGGCTTTTTTTGTATAGCTCAATCCAGCTTTCTTTGCGCAATAACTGATAAAAACGCTGCACCATGAAATTTCGTCCGAAGTAATATTAGCGTTTCCACTTTCCTTAAAAAAAAGCAAGATGGCTGTATTGTGCTTTGCGCCTTCAATTTCTTCTTCACCATAAAATTTCCGAGCCTCTTGGATCAATGGATTAGAAATCAAAGAATCGCTGAGAAAATCGTACGCTGATAAATCCTGCAAAAATGGTTCGTCTGATTTCAACCATGTTTCCTGAATCGTAGCTGCAGCATTATTTTCTTTGGTTGGATTTGAAAAAGCTTGGATTGCTTGGATACGGTATTTTGGGCGGTTTGCAACTGATAAATTAGTTAAGTAATCCGCAATTTCCGTTTGCTCTTGTCCAGTATTTTCCACCAAAAAAACCAATTGCATTCCCCCGCTTGTTTTCACGGTTAATTGTCCGGAACGTGCAGTAACTGGAATGGTAACTTTCAACTTTCCGTAATTAATATCCGTGTGAATTTTAGAGGTGATTGTCACCGCTGCACCAAATTCTCCCATAAACACATCAAAAACGGCAAATTCCACTTTCAAGATAGAAACGGATTCCTCGAAGATTATTTCCACTTTATCCTTAACAAAAAGCGTGTGTTTTGCTGGAAGAAAAGAAACAAATCGCGCTCCAGCACTTACTGGCTCAAGTGTTGGCAATACTTCAAATTCCTGCAAGCTCAAAGGTTTTTCCAACAATTGATCCGATTCTTTTTCAGGGAAATGGGAATGAATCATCACCGCAGGATCAACTTTCTCCCACTTCTCACCGAGCGCTAAATCATACAGATAGCGATTTCCACCAATTGTCCATTCATTCCACGCATGCGCATTTTTTTGAATCTGAAAACCTTTTTGCTTTTTTCTCCAACCATAAATTGTTTGAATGTTTAAACCAGCTATTTCCCCCATTTTTTGGAGTGTGTTTGCGTATTCTCGTCCTGAACTATTTTCCGATTTCCCTGCTAAAACATAGGGTACATTTGTCGTTTCATTGCTTGAAAATGGCAATTCTTCTTTTTCTGAAAATCGCACTACTCTAGTTATATATTCTTTAATCATTTGGAATTTAGACTCTTCACTTTTAGCTTTTTTCGTGAGAAATTGAACCAAATCAGCCACATCCAAACGCTCCGCAGCTTCCGCATTCGTAACAACCAAATTAGAATATGGATCTAAATAAAATGGCATGCTGAACTTGGATTTACTTGCTGTTTTCAACAGGAAATCCTTCTTTTGAAAGATACTTTGAAACTTGCTTCCATAGATTTTGTTGTCGGAAAATGCGAGCTGTTTTCCATATAATTCAGACTCAAACTCTTTTGTAGTGCCGGAAAATTTCAACATTCCATTGATTAAAGTATAGTTGCCACAATTTCTTTGCATACTGCTTTTATGTTCATTCGAACTTTCAGAAATGCCTTTTAATGGTGATTTCTCTGGAACATATACAAGATGTTCAAAAGTTTTGTCTTGGTAGAGACGAATTAATTCTACATTTTCTGATTTTTTTGCAGGCACAAAAACAAATTTCAAGGTAGATTTTGAAGACTTCCAATTAGCATCTTTTGCTGAAATTGCATGTGCTGAAACAAGAATTCCAAAAATGAATAGCATTACTTTTCCCATACGTCCCAAAGTTTAAGCTGTACATAAAAAAAAGTAATTGTCTATCCATATGTATTTTTTTCGATTAGTAAATGCTTGTTTCTATTAATACGACAATCGAAGAGAAATATAACAGGCGATTCAAAAAAAAATCCCTACGTCTATTTTTACTAAACTTCAGGGATTTTTTCAGTACCTAAATCTCCCCTTCTCATACAAATCTGGAAGGCTCTAAAATCCGTTCAATAAGGTCTTCCACTTCATCGTAATCCAATTTTTCTGTTTTAAAGAAAAGTTTGTTTTCACGAATAGAACTAAGGGGATTTGCTTCCAGAACTGCTTTAAAATTCTCCTTCGAAACGTAAGCGACTTTTCCGGATGGCAACACTGCGACCAAAGCACATTCTGCATTCAAAAGTGGAATTTTATCCCAATCGAAAGAATTAAAATTCAAAACGGTACGTTCTTTTTCCATAATCACATACAACATCACCTTATTGATTTCTGGAATAAGTTCCTTTTCAAAATCAAACTGCATTTCTACTTGCGCGAGAATTTCCGTATCCTTTAATTTATCGATATTATATATTCCAAATTCATTGATTTCAAATTTACTTAGTACGCCAGACTCCAATTTCAAGCGTTCCTCCTCTCGCACGATTTCGCCAAAAACAAGGTTATATGCTGCGAGATCTTCTTCATATTTTACTGTTGCTTTCGCCAATTCGTTTCCAGTTAATTGCGGCGTAGCTAAAATTGAGTAGGAAAGTTGCACTTGTTTTCCCGAATAATCGGTTTGCATACTTGCGAAATCCAATTGAAATATATTAGCTTCGTTTTGCGATTTTGAAATACTTATTTTATCCCAATTCAGTCTTATCGCTTGCTCAACCGGCATTTTCTCATCTGCCTCATTTACGGTCCATCGGATATCTTTCCAGATTTTCAAATGCGGCATTTTAGTATAATCGGAAACAATTTCAAAATTAAATCCAACAGTATCTTGGTTTGGATTCATTGGCTTTCTTCCAATATCAGGTAACTCCGCCAAAGCAATATCTCGCCGTTTATTTTCCACCACTTCAAATGATTTTCCATTGTCCCAATTCAACTCATCCGATAAAAAATACATTTTAAAATCTGCGTCTGGCACAATTGCTGCTGCCAATTCCACTTGTACCCCAGCATCTTTTTTTAGTTCCACTTCTTTTCCATTTTGAAAGGCACGTAATTCAAACATTCCAAGCGAGGAGAAATAATCTGTTCTATCTTCCCCAAAAAGCATTGGAATACCGGACTGAAAAATTTCATAGGCGTTTTGGAATTCTCTAAATTTTAGCGAAACTTTTCCACGCACTTTTTTACCATTTTCATCCACTAAGGCATCCGGCGGAATTACAATATGTGTACCAGTTGCTTGGTGAAAGACAATTCCCTTTTCCGCAGAAAAAATCTTCTCTACAAACGGTGAACTTTTACCAAGTGGCGATTTTACGCCAGTGCGATATGTAGACAATTCCAGGTAATAGATATATCCTAAAATTAATAGCGATGATACAATTATGCTTGTATAAAAAATCGCTTTTCCTGTTCTTTTTTTCGTTAAAGTTGTCATATTTTATATATTTAAGTTAGTCGATTAATAGAATTGATGGAATGTCTAAATCAAAGCAGTACAGGTATTTATCGTAGCAACCGATTAGGGCATCCAATTTCCCATCTTGGTTAAAATCGGAAATATATGGTGTGAATTCCGAGCGATCTGGGAGGTACGTTTTGAAATGAACTTTACCGCTATTTAAACCTACAAGAAGCAATGGTGATTGACCTGAATGACTTTTTAATTCATATTGGTAAACGATTAAAGCGCACGTTTCACCGTTGTAATACACTTTTTTTTGTGCCACTTGCCCACCACTGTAACAACTTGTTAAAACACCATCTTCGTTCAAGAATTGTGCGTCTTCGATTGGAACTATTTTTAGATCCTCCGAATTTGTTTCGGGATGAATAATTGCGGTATTTGTTATAATAAAACCATCCGTTTGACTCAACATCGTTTCGCCTAATGGCACTTCAGTTGGCATTATCTTGATTAATTTCCCTTTGGAATTAAAAATAGCAATTGCCTGCTTGGTATACTCCTCTTTTTCGCGTATCAAAAGTAAAACCTGACTTTTGACACCTTCACCAATAATTAATGGTTTTTCTCTTCCCATATTAAGGTAATAATCCGCCAAATCATTGCCATCCAAATCCCAAAGTAGATTTCCCGTTTTACCATTGATTGCTGTAAAATCTCCCCAATTTGTATTGTATACCAAATCCTTAACACCATCTCCATTTAGGTCCGATAGACTTGGTTCATTGAAGAATATGTTTCCTTCGGTAAAATGCATTTTGACCTTAAACAATGTTCGATTATCACCTGGTTTCCAGGCATCGAAATCTTTGTAGTAATACGTCCAAATTTCTTTTCCTGTTTTCGCATTCAAAGCCTGTAATTGTCCAGTTTCCGTTGCAAAAACCACCAATTCTTGTCCTTCTGATTGGATAGAAACTGGTCTGTGTTCTACATCTCCTGAAGTATACACGCGCCATTTAATTTTCCCAAGCTTGTCGGTACAGATAAATTCGTCGTTATCATTTCCGAAAAAGATAGCATCTTTTAAACGCAAAATTCCATTTACATCCATATCGCCAAATTGCTCGTTTGCAAAAGTGGCTGCGATTTTACCTGATGCGGCATGGAGCAAAAAAACGCCATTACCATCATCTAAGGCATAATCACGAAAGTGATTGCCGTTTGAACCGATGTAAATTTTTTGATCTACCACCGCTGGAATTGTGCGGTAACTTGTAAATCCAATTTCTATTTTCCAATGTTGGTGAAGGGAAGATTCGTGGACTTCCCGTTTTTTTGGCAGCGAAGCACTTATTGTTAAAATGAGCGCTAGAATTAAAAAAAGGTGTTTCATAGTTTTGGTTTTAATCGGTTTGAAAAATGATACCACTGAGAATATAATCTAAGGAATTAAAAAGGTTACTTGGAATCCATTTGGCTAACCTGATTTTCTTTCTTAGAAATCTCACTTTTTTATCTAACGCCTGAAAAAGAAATAAATAACAGGATCGAAAAAAAAAATAGTGTTGGAAGGATTTTTAATG
>CANJSS010000098.1 GCA_947476955.1 Flavobacteriales bacterium | reverse complement strand
ACTTTTGTGATTGTGCTGTTAATGGATACCGCAATATCTTTTTTTCCGGAATCAATGATTTCGGCTAAATCATTTAATAATCTATCCTTTAGCAAATCGTCTATCATAGTTCTGTGTACTTTGTCGCTTTACCCTTCGACTTAGAAACAGGATACTTCTCTCCGTTTCGTTTGATTTTATTCATTACAATCTGCTTGACGTCCAATTGGTGTTTTTCAGCTAATAGAAAAGCATAAGCAAAAACATCCGCTAATTCTTCTTTGAGTCTTTCTATATCGACTTCTTCAGATTCTTGAACGGTTTTCCAGAGAAACAATTCATTCAACTCAGCAACTTCAATGGATAAAGCCGTTGCCAAATTTTTGGTGTCATGGAATTGTTTCCATTCGCGTTCATCACGGAAATCTACTAATGCTTTTGTAATATCATGGATTTCAGACATGGTTATTGAATTTTATGTTCTAAAGGTAAGAAAATAATAGAAGTAGAAAACCTTCTCGTATGGCAGGAGTGAAATTTAAAGCGCACTAAATTCGCAGTAAATATGGACTATTTTCCGTTTATTGGATTTCGAAAGTATAAAGGGAAGCCAATCGAATTTGAGTGTTTTAATAATTTAAATTAAAAAAAATTAATAGATTAATTTAAAATTAATTATTCTTTACGGCCCTAATTTTATATGTTGATTTTTTAGAGAAAGCTTGCGGATTTCCAGATCCAAAATCTAGAATATAGGCAGATTTTTTATCTGGTGTTTCTATCGAACTCCAATAATTTATAAAGTTGAAATTTTTAATTTTAGATTTATTTTTATACATTTCATTCAACTCTTCTCTTGTCGGTAATCTCCATCCTTCACCCAATTTAGAACATTCAATTACGGCTTCATCCCAACTCATTATTTTGGGGCAATCGAATTCTGCAACTTTTATTTTACCTAAAACAAAGGGATTTCCTATTATGTTACTTTGAGAAAATGCTAAAGTTGCATTTAAGAATGATAAAATAATTAATAATTTTTTCATATTTTTTTAATTAATATTTATTCCCTAATTATCTATTTAAATTTTAACAAAACTACCATAAATTTGAACGTAAAGTAACATGTATAAACAAAGGAAGTTTTTACAAAAAATCTATTTTTCAGATTATGTAAAAAAATAATTAAAATTGCTTCCAATCGCGCGCATCTCTAAAATCTACTAGCCCTTTCGTAATTTCATGGATATCGGATATGGTTATTGAAATTTATGTTCTAAAAATAAAAAAATATGTAGTTAAATTCATTGATAAATTAGGAACAAATTTAAAATGGTCGTCACGGCGTCTCGGCTGTCGCTTATCTCGACAAGCTCGATACATCGCGATGTCCTTCGACTAGAAGTACTAAAAGCACGTGAAAAAAATTTGAGAAAATTGAGTCTTAAAATCAAGGCGTATCCTTTAAAACAATGCTAACTAAACGGTAACCATAAAATTTAAAAATTTTATCGGTGAACTTTTTTAGGACTCTAGTGTTACTTTTCTTTATTTTTAATAAAATTTTGAGTTATGAAATTAGTGCTTACCAGTTTTTTACTATTTCTTTCCGCAGCAGCGCACGCACAATTAGGTAATACGATGTATGGGCTTGCGCGCACCACGAATCCAGCGGCGGTTTACCTTGCAACGGTAGATCCGGCAACCGGTATAGCAATAAATATTAGTCAAACTTCGGTTTCATCTTCCATCAATTTAACTGGAGCTGCGTTGAATCCGTATAACAATCATTTTTGTTTTTTTGGCGACAACGGACTAAAATCAGTTGATTTATCTACGGGACAACTCAGTAGCACAGCGGTGATCAATAATCCAAATGGGACTGGTTATTTTGATTTATTTCGCTTCAATACATCCGATTCTTTGATGTATGGCTTATCCAGACGAAACGTCACAAATCCACAATCAGGCGCCGTAACTGCATCAATGTATTTAGCTACAATAAATGAATTAACAGGAACAATAACTGAAATTTCGCCTAGTTCAATTGGGTCAGGATTCTCATTATCAGGAAGTGCTATTGATCCGCATCAAATGGTTTTTTACTATTCTATTGGCGCTCAACTAATTGGTTTAGATATGTACGATGGTAGTATTTTTTCAAATCCAACATTAACTTATCCTAATGGTGGACAATACTTCGATAATTTCACGTATAGCTGCGCTGATACTTCTTTATACGGTTTGGTGCGAACCAACTATTATTCACAAGTATATAACCCACAAACAATGACTACTTCTCAAGTTTTTGATTCTGCGGCTGTCCATCTTGGAAAGGTAAATGCAATGACAGGGGAAGTAACAAAAATTAGCACCCAGTCCACTGGTGTAACGTCGTTTTCAGTGAATGGAAGTTCAACGATTGATCCAATCAATATGGTTTACTATTTTATGAGTGGTTCAGGCAGCGGACTTGCCATGTATGGCGTCTCCTTGCAAACTGGACTTGTGGTGAGTCAGAGTCCAATCAGCAACGCCAACGCACTCTATTTTGATATGATGCGCATACAAAGTGATTGTTACGAATCGCGTCCAACGCGGTTAGACATCTCAGCAGACGTTCAAGCTCCAATGGTACAAACAGAAAACGTGCAGGTTTATCCAAACCCATTTTTAGATGAAGTCACTATTTCTAGTGAAACGGAGTTGCAAAAAATCGAACTATACCAAGCGAATGGGCTATTATTGAGCATTAACAAATTTTCTGGTTATGAATTCACTATGGAAACAAGTCATTTGGTCCCAGGGTTTTACTTCCTGCACGTCACAACTCCGAAGGGAAAAGAGATTGTGAAAATTCTAAAATAGCACAGTTAAAAAGGATAGTATGAATAAACTGAAATGTCTCAAAGTAGTATTCTTTACTATCTGAGTTTGGTTTAGTTTACATCAAACAAGCTTGTCACCGAAATCACGATAAATAAAAAAATCCACCGACCTATTCTCGAACCCTTTTTTGGAAGATCTGGAGTGATTGGTGGTTTCAAATAGGAACAAATTGGAAAGGACAGTGTGAAATACACCTATTTTTTACGAGTGCTCGTATTCTTAAGTAAGTGTAAGATGCGAATTACTCAAAAAAAGCTCATTTTATATTTTTTCCCACACGTGTTTTTATCTTACTTATTGATATAGAATAAAAAGAATTATATTAGCTAAAATTAGGTTTGATTAAGCAGTGAAAGTTGCTTTTTGATGGACTGCAGTTATGGGCTAGTTTAGAACGTCCGTTTTAATCAAATTAATAGTTAAAATGCTGTTTTCTGCTTTACATTGCAATGTGCTATTGGTGCAATTTTAACATACTAAATCAATACTAAAAAATGAGAAAAAAGTCCACATTGCTGAAATACTTGTTTTTGATTTATTTAGTTCCATCAACAACTTTTTCTCAAATATCTTCTCAACAAATTGATTCATTAGTGGCGGATGCCTTGTTAAAATTTAAAGTTGCAGGTGTGGCTATTGCCGTTGTGAAAGATGGAAAAGTAATTCACTCGAAAGGTTACGGTCTAGCAGATATAAATTCTAAAATAGCAGTCAACGAAAACACTAATTTTCAGATAGCGTCCAATACCAAAGCATTTACAACAACAGCTCTTGCTATTTTAGAAGAGGAAGGAAAAATAAAATGGGACGACAAAGTGATAGACCATATTTCTGAATTCAAAATGTATGATGATTATGTTACACAGAATTTTAATATCCTAGATTTATTAACGCATCGCAGCGGACTTGGTTTGGGTGCTGGCGATTTGATGTTTTATCCAGATGGGACAAATTTTACAATTCAAGATGTTGTAAGCTGCTTTCAATATTTTAAACCTGTATCCACCTTTCGGACAGAATTTAATTATGATAATTTATTATATATGGTGGCTGGAGAAATAATTGCAAGATCCAGCGGTATGAGTTATGAGTTGTTCGTGCAAAAAAGAATAATTGAACCCTTAGAAATGAAAAATTCGTTTGTTGGTTATTTACAAAATGACAAAAGCAACTTGGCAATGCCGCATTCATCTGAATCTGGTATACTAAAAACAATAGATAGTTATGCTATAGGCATAGCAGATGCAGCAGGCGGCATATTCTCTAATGCAGCAGATATGTCAAAATGGATGATAGTGCATTTGAATAAAGGAAGGTATGGAACTGATTTAAATTCCTCATTATTTTCTTTGCAAAATCACACTGAAATGTGGCGGATACATACAGTTTTAGAAACCAATCAAAATCCTAGATACAACTCTCATTTTAACGGTTATGGACTGGGTTGGTTTTTATCCGATGTAGCAGGAAAACTTGAAGTGTACCATACAGGTGCATTACCCGGAATGCTTTCTAGCGTAACGATGTATCCAGATTTGAATTTAGGGATTGTCATTTTAACCAATACTGAAAATGGCGGAGCAGGACTTTTTTCATCCGTCTCAAACACCATTGCCGATAGTTATTTAGGCTTAGACGATTATGCTTGGATAGATAAAATGTTCAAGTGGAGTAATGAAGATAAAAATGCAGGTGACAGTGTAACAAAAAAAACGTGGGAACAAGTTGAATTGTCCAAAAAAATTAAGGTGAAAAATGAAAATTTCATAGGTATTTATACGGACAGTTGGTTTGGTGATGTGGAAGTGTTTGAAAAAAATAAGCAACTATGGATAAAATGTAATCGCTCTCCAAAATTAAATGGGCCGATGGCTTTTTATCAAGAAAATACCTTCGCCATAAAATGGGAGTATCAAGCAATGAATTGCGATGCTTTTGCGATGTTTAATGTTGATGACACAGGGAAAGCACAATCTATAAAAATGAAAGGTATTTCACCAAATATTGACTTTAGCTTTGACTTTCAAGATTTAGATTTGGTGCGAAAAGTAAAATAAGGATTGCAGCTTCGTTGTATTCATTTGTTAGCGCCAATAGTAACTTAAGGCTTTATTATACATATATTTGAAAGACAACACGTTATTTAGCATGAAATTTCGATTAATTAATCATAAAACAAAAAGACTCTCAGCTAAATACTTGACTGATGTGTATGATTTGTCAAATGGAAACAAAGAATTTATTTACTGCTGTGTTCCCAATGGAGAATTTGGAATTACCCTTATTTTAGAAGGCGACTGCCATATAAAAACAGACGAGGGATGGCAAAAGCAGTCAAAAACACATCTTTATGGATTAATTGATAAAGTTCAATTACTGAAAATGAGTCCAAATTACCGTGAAATTTCATTTGGTTTTTATCCACATTGTTTACAATTGTTTTTAAAAGATTCTTTGTCTTCGACTCATAAAAACAATGGGACGGATTTGTTTGATTTATTTAAAAAAGAGGAAGTCAATAAATTATATGAGAATGTATGTCAATCCAAAAATGATGAAGCCTTAATGGACAAAATTGAAGTCTTTTTAAATGATAATAGGCTTATTGACGAATTGGATAAAAGGGTTTCAGTAGCACACCATTTAATTACTAAAGAAAATATTTATAAGGTGGATGACATAAGTTCACTATTAAATGTAACACCTACCACTCTGCGTAACCTTTTTAATCAACATGTTGGGATTTCGCCTAAAGCATTGATCAAGATTCATCGAATTAAAAAAGCATTAGACTTTCAGATAACTTGCGAAGATTCGCTCACTCAAGTTGCCTATCATTTAAAGTATTTCGACCAAGCTCATTTCAGCAAGGATTTTAAAGATGCAACTGGTATCTCTCCCAAACAATATTTTTTAGACAACAAACTCAGTTCTGATTTTTCAAGTTTTCAACATTGGAGCTATGATAGTATTGAAAATTTAATAAAATAGGAGTTAAACTCTATATACAATTCACATCTTTTTCATACAACATGAAGATCTAATTAGTCTTTTACATAAATAGTGTACAATACTTTTTCTTCTCACTTTCGATTTTTACAATTTTATATTCTTCTGCCGCGATAGTTTTGGGGAATAATACTATAAAATATTTAAAAATGAAAAAAATACTACTATTTACATTTTCTTTTTTCTTTTCTTTTTCTTTTGTATCCGCTCAAAAAAAAGAATGTGGAACTATGGAATATCTTGAATATTTAAAAACGCAAGATCCACAATTAGAAAATAAAATGTTGCAAAATGAGCAAGCATTGCAAAACTGGATTCAAACGAATGCTGCCTCTAAATCTGCGAAGAGTGTAATCATATCTATTCCCGTTGTTGTTCATGTAGTTTATAAAAATCCAATGGAGAATATAAGCACTGCGCAGGTTTTATCAGCAATAGATATAATAAATAAGGATTATAGAAGATTAAATGCGGATACTGCAGCTACTCCTTTAATCTTTTCAGCAATAGCAGCAGATTGTAAAATCGAGTTTTGTCTTGCCACAGTTGATCCAAATGGAAATAGCACATCTGGTATTACTAGAACTTCTACTACCGTAACTGGTTTTGATCCTGGAACTTCTAATGGGGTAAATTACTCAAATGATTTAGTGAAATACACATCCACTGGTGGTATTGATGCTTGGAATACCTCACAATATTTAAATATTTGGATTTGTGATTTAGATCAATTAAACGGTTATGCGACGTATCCCGGCAGCCCAGCAAGTGCTGATGGTGTAGTTGTTGATCATACACGGTTTGGTAATATCGGTACTGCAGCTGGCACCAATTTTACTATTAAAACTGCATCCCATGAAATAGGACATTGGTTAAGCCTAAAACATATTTGGGGTGATGTTATTGGACAAACCTCCAATTGCGGTGATGATTATTGTAATGATACACCAACGGAGTCTTCTTCAACTTTTGGATGTCCAACATTTCCTTATAATACATATAACGCATGTAATTCAGGAGCTAATGGTGAAATGTTTATGAATTTTATGGATTATACCGACTGTAGGAATATATTTACACAAGATCAAAAAACCAGAATGATAGCGGCTATAAATACATTCAGACCTTACTTTCTTACTACTGCATGTCAGCAGGGAGTTGTTTATGGTTGTACGGATCCATTGGCCTGTAACTATTCTCCATTAGCTACTGTTAATGTTGATTGTAATTATACGAGCTGCGCGGGATGTATGGATGAAACTGCATATTCTTATGATCCTTTAGCTTCTATAAGTGATACTGCTTCATGTTCGTACTGCGATGTTACAGCTTCAACTGCAGTTGTTGGTACAAGTAGTGCAGGCGCATCAGATGGTGCTGTTGATTTATCAGTGACTGGATGGAATTGTATTACACCTACCAGTTTAGCGTCAAACTTTGGAGGGTCCTCTGGAGATTTGGGAATAATGTTCAACATGATAAACACTTCTGGAAATCCATTAACTATTACAGGAATTTCTCAAGGTAGTTATGGTTACAATTATGGTACAGCTACCAGTTACAATATTTATTATTATCCTGGTTCATACGTGCCTCAGATGGGTAATACAAATGGTTGGGTAGCAGCTGCAACAAATGCTACCGCTATAGTTCCATTAGGAGGAACTCTAACGGTTCCTACATATAGTGGTGTAATTCCAATGACAGCAGTAACTATACCAGCTGGTGCGACATACGGCTTTTATTTAGGTCGTAATGGAAATTTATCCTATACAATTGCTTCTGGAATAGGTGGTGTCACTCCTTGGGGAAGTAATGCTGAACTTACCATTACTGTTGGACGGGGTGGTGTTTTTCCAAATCCCGGTTATTCGCCAAGAGCTCCTCTTATTAAAGTGTATTACGGAACAAATACTTCCACACTTACGTATCAATGGTCGAATGGTGCAACAACTGAAGACCTTACAGGAATCGCTGCCGGAACTTATTCTGTAACAGCTACCGATTGTAATGGTTGTGTAGCTTCTGCAACAGTTGATGTAGGTCTGGCTGGTTTAAACGAAGAGAGCTTAAATGCTATTTTTATACATCCTAATCCCGCTAACGACATACTATATTTTAGTGAAACAGCCGATAAAGTTGAGATTTTAGATATGCGTGGAAGAATTGTCAAATCCACTTTGAATACAAACAATGTTGAAGTTAAATATTTATCTGCTGGAGCATACTCAATAAGGCTAACAATTAATGATACCTTTTCAGTTCTCCGATTCGTAAAAGAGTAGATTTCATTAGTACTTCTTGTATTGAAAACTATATTATTTGAAAAAATCATGAAAACCAACAAATTACTCATCTTAGCAATTGCAACCATAATATTTATTGCAAACTCACAAGCACAAAATGTAACTATTCCGGATGCTAATTTTAAGTATGCGCTTTTGAACAATTCAGGCATCAATATCAATATGGATTCGGAAATACAATTCAGTGAAGCGGCTGCTTACAACGGCGCTATTAATGTATCTTATTTAAACATTTTAGACTTAACAGGAATTGAAGCTTTTGTAGCGCTCGATTCTTTAAACTGCGCCGTAAATCCATTGATGAGTTTAGACGTTTCATCTAATACCTTACTAAGCTATTTGAATTGTGCAGGTGGTTGTCAAAGTTATTCAGCAGATCCATGGGGAACACAATTTGGTCTTTTAACAAGTTTGGATGTGTCGAATAATACGTTATTAAGCTATTTAGATTGTTCAAATAACGACCTCCATTTAGGTTTGAACTTAACAGGAGCAATTTCACTAATTTACCTAGATTGCTCTGGTCATTCTCAAATAAGTCAATGGCAAGGCGATCCTATTTGGTTTCAATTGGGGGCATTATCAAATTTAGATATTTCAAGCAATACTGCTCTCGAGACTTTAAATTGCTCATTAAATAATTTAACATATTTGGATGTGTCAAATAACACGTTTTTAAACTATTTAAACTGTTCTAATAATAATTTAATCAGCTTGAATGTAATGGGAGCAAGTTCACTTACTTTTATAAATTGTTCCAACCAATTAGAATGTCTTGCTAATAATGTATTAAACATTTTGGATGTTTCCACTAATACTTCACTGATTGATTTACGTTGTCAATTTAATCAGCTTACAAGTTTGGATGTTTCTTCTAATACGTCGCTAGCATTATTATTTTGTTACTGTAATCAACTAACTAGCTTGAATGTTCAAAATGGCAATAATTTAAATCAAGGTTTACTTTCGGCAGATTGCAACCAAAACCTTAATTGCATACAAGTAGATAATGCCGCTTGGAGCAATGCTAATTGGGCTTTTTATATAGATCCTATAGCATATTTCAGTGAAAACTGCAGCGGAGCTGGTCTTTTAGACAACAATCAAAGTACTGCGATTTTGGCGTATCCAAACCCTACTTCGGACATAATTTACTTGACTGAGCAAGGAGATATCACTTTGAGTAACTTTTCAGGAAAATTAATTTTAGAACAGAAAAACACCAAGCAACTGGAAATTACTGCGCTACCAAGTGGTATTTATTTTTTGCGTTTTGATGAAAACAACCAACAAATAGTTAAAGTGATAAAAGAATAATTCGATATGCGGCCGAACTAGAAAACCCAACGTGCATACTGAGGTTTTTTATTGTGGAGTCCCCAACCTATTCTCGACCATTTTTTTGGAAGATTTGGAGAGGTTGGGTAATTTATGGTACGAATGAATTAGATTAATCCACTGATTGCACTTATTTTACTAAAGTTATTTTATCAATGCTTCAATTGTACTTTCTATCTCCTGCATTGTATTTGGGCCTAAACCTATTGCCGAATAGGAGACGACAGAATTTTTATCTATTACTAAATGGGTTGGAAAGGAATTTACATTATAAGTATTTGCAATCTCACCACTACTTGCAATTATATTATAATTAAAGCTTTTTGACTTTAGGAAGCTCTCTATTTTTGATTTATCATTTGTTGCAAAACCGAGAAATACAACATCATCACCTTTAAATTTGGCAACTAATTCATTTAGCTCTGGCATTTCCATTACACATGGTTTACATTCAATAAACCAAAAATTTATTACGATCACTTTTCCCTTCAAACTCTCAAGCGAATAGCTATTTCCTAAAATGTCTGTCACGGAAAATGGAATTGCTTCCTTACCAATAATTTCATTTTGGTTTTGCATATT
>CANJSS010000097.1 GCA_947476955.1 Flavobacteriales bacterium | reverse complement strand
GTGGCACAGTTACCTTAGCAGGTGTAATCGGTGGATCAGCAGCGGTTGGAACATGGAGCGCTTCCTCGGGTAGTTTTTCGAGTTCGACTTCTATGTCGGCGGTTTACACTTGTTTCTTTTAAGCGGAAAAAACTATCTCTGTGGATTTTCTCTTCCATGATTTTAGGTGTGGAAGTAGGTATGGATTTCCCTGCTTTCTCTCTGGAAATGGAACGTTTTGGGAAGATTTTTCTTCGTTTGATAAAAACCCTAGTTGCGCCATTAATTTTTGCAACCTTGGTAATTGGTATTGCCGGACATAGTAATTTGAAACAAGTAGGTCGGATTGGATTAAAAAGTATTCTCTATTTTGAAATTGTTACCACATTTGCTTTGTTTATTGGTTTGGTATCTATCAATATTTCTCAAGCAGGAGTTGGTGTAAAAGTCGAAGCTCGATCGCAGGACATGGAAAAATCTGCCGAATTAATGAAACAAAAGGAAGCACCAAAAGATCATTTTGTTGAGATATTTCCAGAAAATATTGCCAAATCGATTGCTGAAAATCAAGTGCTTCAAGTTGTTGTTTTCTCCATACTTTTTGCAATGGGTGTTGCAATGTTAAAAAACGCGAAGCACAAAGCGGTAATGCTCAGTTTTAGTGAAAGTTTGGCAGAAGTAATGTTCAAGTTTACAGATCTTGTAATGTATGTTGCTCCAATAGCTGTTTTTGGCGCTCTAGCTAGCACGGTCGCCAAGTCTGGTGTTGGAATTTTATATAATCTGATGCAATTAGTTGGAACTTTATATATTGCTTTAATAATTTTTATTTTGGTGATTTTATTGCCCATTGCATTACTGGCAAAAATTCCAATTAAAAAGTTTCTTCTAGCAATTTCGGAACCTGTATCTATTGCTTTTGCAACCGCTAGTAGTGAAGCTGCATTGCCGAAAGCTATGGAAAATATGGAAAAATTTGGCGTTCCTAAAAAAATTGTTGGTTTTGTTATTCCAACAGGTTATAGTTTTAATCTCGATGGTACAACTCTTTATTTGTCTTTGGCATCTGTTTTTCTGGCTCAAATGGCAGGAATAAATTTATCTATCGGTGAACAAATTAGTATTTGTCTAGTTTTGATGTTAACAAGTAAAGGTGTTGCTGGTGTTCGAGGTGCATCATTTGTAATTCTTGCGGGAACGGTCGTTACAATTGGGGTCGAACCTGAACAAGCAAGTGTTATTTTGGCAGTAGACGCATTGATGGATATGGGAAGAACTTCGGTAAATGTTCTCGGAAATTGCCTTGCATCAGCTGTAATAGCGCGCAGCGAGAATGAACTTTTTACAAAGGAGAAAGATCTATTTATTGATTAAGTTTTAACTTCAAAAAGTTTCCAGTTGCGTTTTCTGGTAATTTCACCAAATCTTCCGGTGTTCCGGAAAATAATATATTTCCACCGTTCTTTCCGCCTTCTGGACCGATATCAATAATCCAGTCTGCACATTTTATAACTTCTGTATTGTGTTCAATCACGATGATGGAATGTCCGGCATCAATCAAGGAATTAAAAGCTATTATTAACTTGTCAATATCGTGAAAATGTAAACCTGTTGTAGGTTCATCAAAGATAAATAGAGTGGAAGGAGCATTTGTCCCCTTCGCTAAAAAGGAAGCCAGTTTTATCCGCTGCGCTTCACCGCCGCTTAATGTACTCGAAGCTTGACCAACTTTTAGATAGCCCAAACCAACATTTACAAGCGGTTGAATTTTCTCCACAATTTTTGCTTCTAACTTATCTATTCCTGCCTTGAAAAATTCTAAAGCTGCTGCAATATCCAAATCTAGCAGGTCTGCGATATTTATTCCTCGGTACTCAATTTCCAACGTTTCCTGTTTGTACCGTTTTCCCTGACACGTATCACACGTCAAGTGAACATCTGCCATAAATTGCATTCCAACCGTAATTTCTCCCTCTCCTTCACACATTTCACAGCGTCCTCCTTCCACATTAAAAGAGAAAAATCCTGGTTTGTAACCGCGCATTTTTGCTAGAGGTTGTTTCGCAAATAATTCTCGGATATCGTCAAATGCTTTTACGTAAGTAATTGGATTACTTCGCGAGGATTTTCCAATAGGATTTTGATCTACAAACTCAACTGCTTTGATGCGTTTAAAGTCACCAGTCAATTCTCCAAATTCCCCAATGGAATCTCCAAAAATTCCCAATTCCTTCTTTATTGCTGGGTATACAATTTCCTTTATTAAAGTTGATTTCCCCGAGCCGCTAACGCCTGTTATACATACAAGACTGTCTAAAGGTATCGCAACTTTAATATTTTTTAAATTGTATTGTCGCGCGCCAGAAATAACCAGCTGATTTAAGGAAGTTCGACGTTTTTTTGGAACGGGAATTACTTTTCTTCCAGTTAAATAATCTGCTGTTAAACTGTTTTTTGCAAGCACTAATTCCGAATATTTTCCTTGAAAAACGAGTTCACCGCCATACATTCCTGCCATAGGTCCTATGTCAATAATTTCATCTGCTGCAAGCATCATTTCCTCCTCGTGTTCAACAACAATTACCGTATTTCCTAAATCGCGTAAATCGTGTAAAACGTTTATCAATCGTTTGGTGTCTTTGGGATGTAAACCAATAGATGGTTCATCTAAAATATACATAGAACCAACCAAACTACTTCCCATGGAAGTTGCAAGATTTATGCGTTGCGATTCTCCTCCAGACAAAGAATTGGATTGTCTATTCAAGGTTAAGTAACCCAAACCAACATCTTTCAAAAAGCTCAAACGACTAATAATTTCCGGTAAAATTCTTTTTGAAACTTGCTGATCATAAGCATCTAATTGCAATTCAGAGAAAAAAGAGTGACTTTCCTCTATTGGCATAAGTACAATTTCTGTGATAGAATGATTGGCAATTTTGACATAATTTGCGTCTTTTCGCAAACGCGTTCCTTTACAATCGTTACAGGCAGTTTTACCTCTGTATCGAGAAAGCATGACACGGTATTGAATTTTATAAGTTTGACTTTCAATGAATTTAAAAAATGCATTTAATCCAGTGAAGTGTGCGTTGCCTGTCCATAATAAATCATATTCTCTCACCGTTAATTCGCTAATTGGTCGGTGAATTGGAAAATCAAACTTTTTGGCGGTATAAATTAATTCATTTAAATATTCACCCATAGATTCTCCTTTCCAAGCGGCAATTGCTCCTTCAAATACACTGAGATTTTTGTTTGGAAAAACAAGATTTGGATCAATTCCAATTACTTGTCCATATCCTTCGCACGATTTGCACGCGCCAAATGGATTGTTAAAAGTAAAAAAATGTTCATTTGGTTCTTGAAATTCCATTCCATCCAGTTCAAAACGATTTGAAAAAGGTATTTTCTCGAAATTTTCAGCTAAAATAATCGCACAATCCCCATTGCCCTCTATAAAAGCCAAATTAATTGAATCTGCATAGCGCGCTTCATTCTCATCGGTAAAAAGCAATGCGATTCGATCTACTACAAGTAAGGCAGTTTCTATATTAGTAGGCGTTTCAGTTATACAATCCTCCAATTCCAGCATTTCATTTCCCAAAAGTAAACGCGTAAAACCTTGCTTTTTTAAAATGTCTAACGCACGAGCAGCGCCATATTTATCTATACTGTATAGGATTGGGTTTACAATAAACGCTTTTGTGCCTTCTTCTAGCGATTTCAAATAATTCATAACATCCGTTACAGAGTGTTTCTTCACTTCGTTTCCAGAAATCGGTGAGATTGTCTTTCCAATTCGCGCGAATGCGATTTTTAAATAGTCGTAAATTTCCGTTGTTGTGCCAACAGTAGAACGTGGATTGTTTGAAATTACTTTTTGTTCAATGGCAATTGCAGGTGAAATTCCTTTGATATAATCCGTTTCCGGTTTATTAAGTTTACCAAGAAATTGTCGGGCGTACGAAGATAAACTCTCTATGTAACGGCGCTGACCTTCCGCAAAAAGCGTATCAAAAGCTAGGGACGATTTTCCAGAACCGGAAAGGCCTGTTATTACCGTCATTTTACCATGAGGAATTTTTACGTCCAAGTTTTTTAGGTTGTGAACTCGCGCACCTTTTATTTCAATAAATTTTTGTTTGGACATAGGGTTTTCAATCTGTTCAAAGTTAAAACAGTTTCGGGAATGTCTTGTTCAAAATGAATGAAAATAGAAAATAATCGCTAATTTATTTGGATAGTATTTATAATTGTGTAATTTAGCGATTATTAATTCTAATTTAAACAATTGCCTATAGCGTAAAATTTACTCTTAAAAGTTAAAAAGTACAAACGATTAATTGAGTAATTATGGCTATGAAGCAATTGGACGACCGCGACCTAATCACAGAATACATTGGTGGGAATGAAAAAGCCTTCGAGGTTTTACTAGCACGGCACAAAGATAAAATATACCGATTTATTTATATGAAATTGCGTAACCAAGAGTTGGCAAATGATGTTTTTCAGGAAACTTTTGTGAAAATCATCAAAACACTTAAGGTTGGATCTTATAATGAAGAAGGTAAGTTTCTGCCATGGGCAATGCGTATTGCGCACAATCTGGTGATTGATCATTTCCGAAAAGCATCTAAAGTGCGAATGATTTCTGAATCTTCCTCTAATTACGATGATTTCAATATCTTTAGTACGCTTTCTCAAACGGATAAAAACATGGAACAATCCATGTCACACGACGAGTTAGAAAAGCAAATGGTAGAATTGATTGATTATTTACCAGAAACACAACGTGCAATTTTAAAAATGCGAATTTTTCAAGATATGTCTTTCAAGGATATTGCAGAATCGGAGGATATTAGCATAAATACTGCGCTTGGTAGAATGCGTTATGCATTGATAAATTTGCGTAAAATGATTGACAAGCACCAGTTAGTTGTTAACTTATAACTAGAGATGAAAACAATTGTATTTTTGGTTGCGCTAACCCTATTTTTTTCGTGTAAAAAAGACCAATCGTGCCCAGGTTCTGTAGATGCAAAACTGCGAAATTTAACTGGATTAGACGGCTGCGGTTGGGTTTTTGAATTAAACGATGGCGCTAAATTAGAACCGGTAAATTTGTTGGATTTTGAACTGGATTTAGTCGAAGGGAAATGTGTTTACTTGAAATATGAAGAAATTGAAGCCGGGAGTATCTGCATGGTTGGAAAAACCGTTTCGATAACTTGTCTGGTGGAAAAATAAAGTCCCTGCACTTTTCTGATAATATTTTAGATACGAAAATCTTCTAAAATTGCATGTGTCTTTCTTTCTTTTCTAAGTAAATATCAGCAATTGTTACTAAAATTCCAGTTTCTTCGACATTTCCAAATTCAGGATTAACGGCTGTCCCGAAAGTTTTCATACTTGGAGAAAGGCTCATGTAAATGTTTACTAAAGGTGGAATAAATTCTCCTTTTTCCCGAACTGCGCTATTTAATATTTTGAAACCATCTTTGAAATCTAATCCTTCGAGTTGACTCACGACGTAATTTCGATCGTAATTTTGAACCAATGGGTAAAATGGTTGCATCAAATTTTCGGTGTCTGGAAAATAATGGTGCATAAAATGCAGCAGAAAATCGCGACTTGCCGTATTATAATTTGGATACATTGTAACTTTTCCAAAGAAATATTTAATTTCTGGATTTAAAATCACCAGTGCCCCAAGTCCATCCCAGATGTTGTCTAAGGCAAATAATCCCTTTCTTGGATTATTTGCCGGCTGAAAATTTGGTTGTACCCAACTGCGCCCTAGCTCAATAGTGAAAGGTAAATAATCTTTTACAAAACGCTCTGAAAAGTCAAAATAATGAACTGTAGAAAGATGAATTTCACCTGTTGTCGGATTTATTGCATCTACACATTTTATAAATCTGTAACCACCAACAATTTCTTCGTCTTCCGGCGACCAAACAATAAGTTGATCATAACATAGTTCGCCAGTATCAAATTCGTCCAAATCCACCGATTGGCCAGTTCCTCCGCCTGAGGCACGAAAAGTCACCTCGCGCAGCCTGCCAATTTCTAATAAAACATTTGGCGCAGTATGTTGGTTAATAATATAAATTTCGTTAGATCCTTTTCTGGTATTTCGAACAAAATATTTTTGTGAAAGTTCCGCTATTAAAATTTCTCTAGCAATCGGATCAATAATTTTTTCCATAGTTAATTAATTTTTAGTAGCAGATAATTCGTATATTTTTGCCTTGATTTCTTGGGCTAGGGCTTTTTCTGATTGGTCTGTGTTCAATGTTTCCGGAAGAATAGCTTTTCCAACGGTGAGTGTTACAGTTGTGCCCCGTAATTTGATTAATTCATGAACAAGGTAAATCATTTCAATGTTCGCCTTTATCCCAAGAAATTTCCGGAAGTTGGATAAACGGTAAAAGAAATTCGATAGTTTACCATCCACGTGGATTGGGATAATTGGCTGATTTAGTTTTTTAGCATAGGTAACGAATGTTTTTTTCCATTCTAAATCCCGCACCTCTCCATCGATTTTTCTACTAACCATTCCTGCCGGAAAAACACAAACAGCATGCGAAGATTCAAAAACATCCATGATTTGTTGCCTCGTTGATTTTTCGTTTTTCCCATGCTTATTCACCCCAACAAAAAGGTCTGCTAAATTGGTCAAATTCATCAAAATGTCATTTACGATAAATTTTAAGTCTTCCCGATGTCCGCGCAAGGCGGAAACAAGCGCCAAAGCATCCAAACCGCCAAAAGGATGATTCATTACAAGAATTATAGGCCCTTCCTTTGGAATGTTCTCCAAGCCTAAAATCTTGACTTTCATGTGCAGGAATTCTGCAGATGCATCGCAAAAATCTATGTTCTTGACTTCTTTCGTGCGATTTAAAAAGATATTGAGTTCCTCTTCATGCAAAATCCTTCTTAAAAAACGAATTATGAATCCAGGTAGCCATTTCGCTAGTCGAGGGTTTTTACTCGCAATTAAACGTTTTACATCAATAATTTTCTCTTCCTTCATGCTATGTTACAAACATACAATATTCTGCGGAACGGAAATTTTTACACCAGCTTGTTTTATCCACAATTGCGTATGGAATTCTTGCTTAAATTTTAGAACATGCGTGTTCTTCTTAGCCTAAGTTTACTTAAATTTGTACAAATAATTATAGAAGTTATGATACAATTATCTGAGCGCTTAATGGCAATGGAAGAATCTGCAACCATTGCGATGTCTAGAAAAAGTAGAGAATTAAAAGCGGAAGGAAAGGATATCATTTCTTTGAGTTTGGGAGAACCAGATTTCTTTACGCCTCAATTCATTAAAGACGCGGCCCTAGATGCTATGAATAAAAACTTCACGCTATATACGCCAGTTCCAGGATACGATGATTTGAGAGAAAGTATTTCGGAGAAATTCAAGCGCGATAATAATTTAATATATACGAAAGAACAAATTGTTGTCTCGACTGGCGCAAAACAATCGATTGCAAATGTTGTATTGAGTATAATTGGACCTGGAGACGAAGTGATTGTCCCTGCACCTTATTGGGTTTCCTACGTTGAAATAGTTAAAGTAGCAGAAGGAATTCCTGTAATTATAAATGCTGGAATAGAAAATGATTTTAAAATAAATGGAGCACAATTGGAAGCTGCAATTACGCCAAGAACAAAAATGATGGTTTTTTCTACGCCATGCAATCCTACAGGTTCTGTATATACAAAAGAAGAATTAAAAGATTTGGCGGATGTTTTAGTGAAATATCCGCACATTGTTGTTATCTCGGATGAGATTTACGAACACATAAATTTTATCGGTAAACACGAAAGTTTGGCGCAATTCCCCGAAATTTATAACCAAGTGGTCACCGTAAATGGCGTTTCCAAAGCTTGGGCAATGACAGGGTGGCGTTTAGGATATATCGGTGCTCCAAAGTTGATTGCGGATGCGTGTACAAAAGTGCAAGGCCAATTCACCTCTGGAACGTGTTCAATAACTCAGAAAGCAGCAATTGCTGCAATGAAGGCTGATCCGATTGTTTTGAAAGATATGATTTCTGCCTTCAATAACAGAAGGAAATTAGTTCTCACAGCACTTGACCAAATGGAAGGAGTGCATGCAAATGTTCCTGTTGGAGCCTTTTATGTGTTTCCAGATATTTCAGCTTTTTTCGGTAAATCCTACAATGGTTTTAAAGTAAATAATGCCGACGATCTTTGTTTATACTTGCTTTCTGAAGCATTGGTAGCACTGGTAACTGGAGATGCATTTGGCGATGCGAATTGTATTCGTATTTCGTATGCTGCATCGGAAGTGACACTCACGGATGCAATGAATCGGATAAAAATTGCACTGGTAAAATTGAATTAATGGACTTTAAGGAACTTTTTAATCAGTTTAACGGAAAACGAATTCTAGTAATTGGGGATGTTATGATTGATTCCTATCTCCGCGGTAAAGTAAACCGCGTGAGTCCTGAAGCTCCCGTTCCAATTGTTAGTTTGGAAAAAGAAGAAGATCGTTTGGGTGGAGCAGCAAATGTTGCAGTAAACCTAGTTTCCATGGGTGCCAAACCTATAATTTGTTCTGTTATCGGGGACGATTCTCAGGCTGTTTCTTTGCAGAAGTTATTAAAATCAGCTGCTATATCTGCAGAAGGCTTGGTCTGCAGTCCAAATCGAATAACAACTGTAAAAACACGAATTATTGGAAATAACCAACAGTTACTTCGTATCGATTCCGAACAAACGCATGCCATATCGCAGGAAGAAGAAATAGCATTAATCCAAAAGGTAAAATCGCTGATTGATACTGGCGTGGATGGTATAATTTTCGAGGATTATAACAAAGGAGTTTTAACTGAATATTGCATTTCACACATCATTGAATACGCTAACGCCAACAACGTTATTACTGCTGTTGATCCCAAAAAAGAGAACTTTTTAGCGTACAAAAATGTTACACTGTTCAAACCAAATTTAAAGGAGTTAAAGGAAGGACTTGGCTTGGATTTTTCTTTTGCACAGGAACGATTAAAATTTGAGGAAGCAATTGCTTTGCTGGAAAAAGAATTAAATAATTCCATTTCTTTTGTTACGCTTTCAGAATATGGTGTTTTTATTAAAAAAGAAGGGGAGCAATCTTATTACCAAGCACATTTGCGAAATATTTCAGATGTTAGTGGTGCTGGTGATACTGTTATTTCTGTTGCTATGCTTTGCTTAGTTGCAGGATTTTCGATTGATTTGATTGCTCAAATTGCTAATATAGCTGGTGGTTTAGTTTGTGAGAAAAGTGGGGTTGTTTCAATTGAAAAAGATCAATTATTACTGGAAACACAAAAAATAATAAGTAGATAAAATTTGTTGAAAGGATAGCAATGTAGCTTCTGGTTTTTTCATTAAAAAATAGAGTTAAAAAAATAAAAAATGTCGGAAAGAAAAGTTGTTAAGCCATACGGAAATGCAGATAGAACAAAGAAGGAAGAAGTGGCGGAAATGTTTAACAATATATCAAAAAGATATGATTTTTTGAACCACTTTTTATCTTTGGGAATTGACAAGATTTGGCGGCGCAAAGCAGTAAAAGAATTGCGGGAAATTAAACCAAAACGTATTTTAGATATCGCAACTGGAACAGGAGATTTTGCCCTAGCGACATTGAAGGTTATGCCGGATGAAGTCATAGGAATGGATATTTCGGAAGGAATGCTGGATGTTGGTAAAGTGAAGATGGTAAAGAAAAAAGTAGATCATATTGTTTCTATGCAATTAGGTGATTCCGAAAATCTGCCGTTTGAAGATGATTATTTTGACGCCGTGACCGTTGGTTTTGGTGTTCGCAACTTTGAGAATCTCGAAAAGGGTTTGTCCGAAATGTTGCGTGTAATTAGACCTGAAGGAAAGGCAATAATTCTAGAATTTTCAAAACCTAAAAATTTTCCAATCAAACAAGTATTTGGTTTCTATTCAAAATACGTTATTCCGTTTTTCGGAAAGAATATTTCAAAGGACGAAAAGGCTTATGCTTATTTACCGGAATCTGTTCAAGCTTTTCCAGAAGGTGAAGAATTTAAGTCGATATTGAAAAAAGTAGGCTATTCAAAGGTGGAATCTAAATT
>CANJSS010000096.1 GCA_947476955.1 Flavobacteriales bacterium | reverse complement strand
CTTGTACCAAGATATTTACCCCAAGATAGAAAATCCCAAAAGAAAAAAATTAAAGGTAAGTTACTACAAATTAATCCTAAAAACTTAAAAGTAATAAAAGAATTTGAATCGTTAGAATCAGTAAAAAATGACGAATCAGGCTTTTTTAAACCAGAAGGAATTAGATCTCAAATGAAAAAATTTAGAAAAGCGTATGGATATTATTGGTGCAGAGAGGATGATTATGAAGAGACGATAAGAGTTATAAAATTTGGTGACATCTAGTTTTTGTGCTCGTTTTATTCCTAATCCCAACCTCCGAAGGCCACATCGACTGCAAGGAGATAATCCCAAATCCCAAATCCTGAATCCCAAATCCTAAATTTAACTCAATTCAATTCAATTCCTTGCAATTCAACCAAGTTGGAGTAAACACCGCTTTTTTGGATCAATTCATCGTGCGTGCCCGTTTCTATGATTGTTCCGTGCTGGATCACAAGTATTTTATCCGCATTTTTAATCGTAGACAAACGGTGCGCAATCACAAAGGAAGTTCTGCCGAGCATTAACTTATTCAATGCGTCTTGCACCAGTCTTTCGGATTCAGAATCCAAAGCAGACGTTGCTTCGTCCAGAATGAGTATCGAAGGATTTTTTATAATCGCTCGTGCAATTGCAATGCGTTGTTTTTGTCCTCCGGAGAGCTGAATTCCTCTATCGCCTACTTGGGTAGCCAATCCTTCCGGAAAACTGGAGATAAATTCCCAAGCATTCGCCTTTTCAGCCGCTTCAATTATTTCTTGCTCCGAAGCCGTAGTTTTACCAAAACTGATATTTTCGCGAATCGTTCCTGCAAATAGAATCACTTCCTGCGGAACCATTGCCATATTACTGCGCAAATAGTCGATTTCAATATCTTTCACATCCACTCCATCAAAAAGCACTCTGCCCGATTTTACGGTGTAATAATTTAAGAGAAGGGAGGTTATTGTTGATTTTCCAGATCCGGAAGCACCAACCAAAGCAATTGTTTCGTTGGATTTCGCGGCGAAGGAAATTCCATTTAAAACCGAAATATCTTCCCGCTGCGGATAGGTGAAACGTACGTTTTCAAAGGCAATATTGCCGTGGATTTCTGGTTTTAAACGCCCTGTTAACAATTGCTTTTCACCCGGAGTATTGATAATATCCATTAAGTTTTCCGTTGCACCAATCGTCTTTTGGATGCTGGCGTATAAATCTGGAAGTGAACCAATGGATGCTCCCATCATAACCGTGTACATAATAAACGAAAAGAATTCTTGGGAAGAAAGGGTAGGATTTGGACCTTGCGTCATTAATAATCCTTGCCATACAATGAAAACGATGGCTCCAAACAAACAAAAAATAATGAAAGAAACAAACAATCCACGCCAAACGCCACTCTTGATGTTTAAACTCCGAATTTCTTCAATCGCTTTGCTGTATTTTCCTAGAATAAAATATTCGTTGGTAAACGATTTTACATTTGAAATTCCCATCAACGATTCTTCAATAATGGAATTGGATGCAGCGGCCTGGTCTTGTGCTTTTTTGGAAAGTTTACGAATAAATCGTCCGAAAACAACGGCGATAATTGCCATGACAGGAACCGTTGCAAGCATGATCAAAGCCAGTTTCCACGAAAGGAAAACCAAAAATGCAATTCCACCGATAACAATAACAATCTGTCTAAAAAATTCAGCAATAGTGGTACGCATTGTTTCCTGTACCTGGGCAATGTCTGAAGAAAGTCTACTGGTCAATTCGCCAACCTTGCTTTTATTGAAGAAATCCATTGGCATGAAAATGAGGCGATCAAATGCAGCTTTACGAATATCGCGTAGCGCATTTTCTGTGACGTTGGTAAAAATCACAACCCTGAAATAGGAAAATACAGACTGAACACCAAATAGGATGAAAAGAATTACCGCAACATTATTTATATTTTTTAGATTTATCAATTGCACAGAATCCGACATAGAAACTGGATTCTCGGTGGACCCACCTCCTAAAAGTTGTCCCATTAAAAATGGAAAGATTAAACCTGCTGAAGTTGAAAGTACCAGAAAAAGCCAACCAATAAAATACGCACCGCGATATGGTTTTAAATACGCGAGCAATCCTTTCGCTTTTTGGATGCTTTCTTTCGTAAGTTTGACTTTTTTTGTTTTTTCTTTTTTTGGTCTCAACATGCTCTTGGAATGTTTTGTTTTTTGAATGAGTCTTTGCGTGTACAAAAATAGGCTTCACAAACCATTTATAATTCTTTTTTATATTTTTTATTTGAAAGCGTTTGATTTATTGAAAATTAATTTATCTTTGCATTCCGAATTTTGACAAAAGCATAAAGAATATAGATCATGAAAAGAACGTTTCAACCATCAGTAAGAAAGAGAAGAAACAAGCACGGTTTTAGAAGCCGTATGGCTACTAAGAACGGTCGTCGTGTACTAGCTGCGCGTCGTCGTAAAGGAAGAAAAAGACTTACTGTCTCTGACGAGCCAATGCACAAACGTTAATTAAATAGCGTTTTATAAAAATATTTAAACCGGTATTCGAAAGATGCCGGTTTTTTTATGTGCAAGATTTTCAAATTGTTTTGGCATTATTTTGCCTAATTTTTGGATTAAATATTTTTAAAATTCAGTATAAAAATCAAACTATTTGACTAACTTAAGGTAGAAATTAAAAAACGATAACCTTTTATGTTAGTAAAAACCTACAGTAGTACCGTTTTCGGTATAGATGCTACAACTATTACAATTGAAGTGAATTTAGGAATCGGCGTGAATTTCTTTTTGGTTGGTCTACCCGATAGCGCAGTCAAAGAAAGTCAACAACGAATAAAAGCCGCATTCAAAAACAACGATCTTAAATTTCCGGGGAAAGAAATCACCGTGAATATGGCACCTGCCGATATTCGAAAAGAAGGTTCTGTTTTTGATTTACCAATTGCAATTGGCGTTTTGGCAGTTAGCGAGCAAGTAAACACAGAAAAATTAGCGGATTACATCTTGGTTGGAGAATTGTCCCTTGATGGTAATTTAAATCCGCTAAAAGGAATATTACCAATCGCATTACAAGCAAAAAAAGAAGGGTTCAAAGGATTAATCGTTCCGATTGCAAACGCCAGGGAAGCAGCTGTTGTGGATGGTTTGGATGTTTTAGGCGTAAATAATTTAATGGAAGTCGTGCGTTTTTTAAATGGTATAGATTCTATTGAACCCGCAAAAGTGAATATCGTCCAGGAATTTCAGCGAATGGTAGATGAATTTGAAGTGGATTTCAAGGATGTGAAAGGCCAGATGAATATAAAAAGAGCTTTTGAAATTGCTGCGGCAGGCGGGCATAATGTAATTCTAATCGGTCCTCCTGGCGCAGGAAAATCCATGCTCGCAAAAAGATTGTCTACAATTCTGCCCCCCATGAGTTTGGAGGAAGCATTGGAAACAACCAAGATTCATAGCGTTGCAGGAAAAATTCGAGGCGAAAAAGGTTTAATCACGCAACGCCCATTTAGAAAACCGCACCATACAATTTCAGATGTTGCACTAGTCGGTGGGGGAAGTTATCCGCAACCAGGTGAAATTTCCCTTGCACACAACGGCGTTTTATTTTTGGATGAATTACCGGAATACAAACGGACGGTTTTGGAAGTCATGCGCCAGCCACTGGAGGATCGTTATGTGACGATTTCCCGTGCGAAATTTTCGGTAGATTATCCAGCAGGTTTTATGTTGGTTGCGGCAATGAATCCTTGTCCGTGTGGCTATTACAACCATCCGGATAAGGAATGCGTTTGCGGACCTGGAGTGGTGCAGCGCTATTTGAATAAAATTTCTGGCCCTTTGCTTGATCGCATCGATTTGCACGTGGAAGTAACGCCAGTTTCTTTCGATGAGTTAACAAATGATATTCCTGTTGAAGGCAGTCGTGAGATCCGAAAACGGGTTGAGGCAACGCGGCATTTACAGCAAAGTCGGTATGGATTGAGAAGTGGAATTCACTGCAATGCACAAATGTCGCAGAATGATTTGAATGAATTTTGCAAAATTGACGAAGCGGGAACACAAATTTTGAAAGTTGCAATGGATCGAATGGGATTATCTGCAAGAGCGTATGATCGTATTTTGAAGGTCGCCCGAACAATTGCGGATATAGAAAACCAGGATTCTATTCTTCCGAATCATTTAGCTGAAGCGATTCAATTTAGAAGCTTGGACAGAGAAGGTTGGGCTGGTTGATGCGCGCTGATTCAATTCAAAAACCGAAAAAGTATAAATTTTTTCTGCCGCGTGCGTATTATTTCTTAATTTGGGAAAAAATTTCAATTTGGGAAAGTCTAAAATTTTTATCGTAGAGGATGATTTGCTGTATTCAAAGATGCTGCGCCATAAGTTATCAATGGATATGGAATTGGATATCACCATATTCAATGACGGCGACTCTTTCCTGAAAAAGTTACACTTGAAGCCAAATGTGGTAACCTTGGATGTTAGACTGCCGGATATCTCTGGATTGGAATTATTAAGAAAAATTAAAAAAGATTTCCCTACTATTCAGGTTATCGTGCTCTCTGGTCAGGATGATTTGGCCAAAGCAGTTGAGATAATTCAATCTGGTGCATACGATTATATTTTGAAGGATTCTCAATCTATGGAGAAAGTATGGCATGCTGTGCATCAGGCAAATGAAAAGAGGGAGCTGTACGATGAGGTAGAACTTTTATCCTCTGAAATTACTGCTAAATATAGTTTTCGAAAATACATTATAGGCTCTAGTGCTCCAATGCAACGCATATTTTCGCTTTTGGAAAAATCTTCCCGCACAAATATTACGGTGACAATAAATGGCGAAACAGGAACAGGTAAAGAATTGGCTGCCAAAGCGATTCATTTTAATTCGGACAGAATGAAAAAACCTTTTGTTGCAATAAATGTTGCGGCTATTCCTAAAGAATTGATTGAGAGCGAATTGTTTGGTTACGAGAAAGGCGCTTTTACGGGCGCAGATCAAGCAAGAGCAGGGAAATTTGAAGAAGCAAATAATGGAACTGTTTTTTTGGATGAAATTGGGGAAATGAGTCTCAGCATGCAGTCAAAATTACTGCGAGCTCTGCAAGAACGAGAAATAATCCGATTAGGATCAAATAAAGTAATTCCGATAAATGTGCGCATTATTGTTGCAACGCACAAAGATTTATTTCAGGAGGTCAAGGAAGGAAGATTTAGAGAAGATCTTTATTATAGATTGTTGGGAATCCGATTGGAACTTCCACCTTTAAAAGAACGCGGAAATGATATCGTTTTGTTGGCAAAGAATTTCGTTTCTGAATTTTGCAGAGAAAATAAGTTACCAACCAAAGATTTCTCGCAAAATGCCCTAGATAAGTTGGTGAATTATTCCTTTCCTGGTAATGTGCGCGAATTAAAAGCTATTGTTGAAGTAGCTATAGTAATGAGCGATAGCACTATCTTGGATGATAACGACATATTTTTTAATAAACGAGTGGATGTGGATGATTTTATACAAGAAGAACTTACTTTGGAAGAATACAATGGCAAAATAATAAAAGGTTATTTGATAAAACACGATAATAATGTTGCAAAAGTATCCGAGAAACTCCAAATTGGAAAATCAACAATCTATAGAATGATTAAAGAAGGTAAATGTTAAGAAAAAAACTTTTAATTTCCATACCTATAATTTAATAATAGAAATGTATTTTAAACGGAAAGAAAATTCGGAATCACTCTATTCATTGACGCAAATTGAAGCCTTAGCTGGATCAGATACTACTTTTGTAAATGAGATTGTGGAAACATTTAAAACAGCAACTCCAAACTATCTCAATCAGATTAAGGTAGCAATACTCTCAAACGATTTTAAAGCAATCCATCGTGCCGCGCATCAACTGAAACCAACCATGGATATTTTTGCAATTGTTGGTGCGAAGGAACTTGTAAGGGAAATTGAAAAGGATGCCATGCAACCAAATCCAAATGCATCAAAAATAGAGCAGGATTTCAATCAATTACATGAAATTATTACAATGGTAATCGAAGATTTGGAAATACGTTTATGAAAAATTAAATTTACATAAAAAAATAGGTATTATTGCTACCGCATTTAAGTCGAATTTTTATGAAAAACATACTATTAAGCATATTTTTTATTTTTTCATTTCTGTCTTTATTTCAAGCTCAATATGCTGTTGGACATACAACAATCACATTCAATGATCCAACTAGAACGGGTGGATTTGGAACGGGTGGTGGAACTGGAAGACAAATTCAAACAGAAATATATTATCCTGCGGTTAGCGCTGGAAATAATGTCTCTGCTGCAACTGGTGCGTTTCCGGTAATCGTTTTTGGTCATGGGTTTGTAATGTCTTGGGACGCATATCAAAATATTTGGGAACATTATTCAAGTTTGGGGTACATCGTTGCATTTCCGCGCACCGAAGGATCCTTTTCTCCAAACCATGGTGAATTTGGAATGGATTTACGCTTGGTTGTTCAAAAGCTTCAAGAACTCAATACTTCAGCAAGTTCTATCCTAAATGGTAAAATCCATCCAAATTCTGCTATTATTGGCCATTCTATGGGTGGTGGAGCAACGATTCTTGCAGCAGAGAATAATTCTTCTATCAAAACAATAGTTGGTCTTGCGCCAGCAAATACAACTCCTTCTGCAATTTCTGCAGCTGTAAATGTTACTGTTCCAGCGCTTATTTTTTCTGGCAGCCAAGATGGCGTAACCCCTGCAGCGGACCACCATATTCCAATATACCAAGGATTGAATTCCAGTTGTAAAACCTTTGTATCCATTCTTGGTGGTGGACATTGCTATTATGCCAATACAAATTTTAATTGTGATTTTGGGGAGACAACTTCTTCCACTGGAATTTCTATTACAAGAGCCCAACAGCAAGAACGAACATATAGTGTTCTGGATCCTTGGCTAGATTATATTCTTAGAGAAAATTGTGATGCGTATCCTGTTTTTGTAAATGCTGCAGCTGCAACTTCTTTTCTTTCGGAATCCAACTGCTCAACGAGTTTATTTCCTGTAATTTCAGAATCCTTTAACACCTTAACTGCTTCAGTAAGTGGAATTTCCTACCAATGGTATTTAAATGGAAACATGCTGCCTAATTCCAACGCGATTGCATTTGCCGCTTCAGAAATTGGAAGCTATACCGTAGAGGTAACATTCGAAAATAATTGTTCTGAAACGAGTTTGCCGTATATTCTTTCAGCATTGGAATCGAAAGAACTCGAAATGGAATATGTATTTTATCCGAATCCAACAGCAGATTTCGTGCACTTCAATAATCCAGCTTTGGTTCCTATAACAATTCAATTATTTAACCTATCTGGCGAAATTGTATCCGAGCAAAAAGAATTGAATCAAATCGATATTCGCTTTTTGGTTGAAGGTATTTATTTTCTGAAAATCGGGAAATATACTTATAAAATAGTGAAGCACTAAAGCGCACTGATTTTTTAATACCTTTTTTATTAAGGTTTTTTGTTTTGGCGGAGGTAGTAGATTCTTAATTCTTATTTGGAAACTTTTAATCCTAATGAATTCATCAGTGCTAGGTTGTAAGTTTTACTAATACTAATCGACTGATTGTTTATTTCAACAGTATTTCCATTGACACGATCGATAGCATTGAGGTTAACAATAAAAGATCTGTGCACACGCATAAAATATGCCGGAAGTTTTTTTAAGATTCCATCCATCGATGAATAAAGCATAATCCGCTTTACCTTGGTGTGAATCATCACATATTCGCTTGAAGATTGGATATAAATTATATCCGTGAATTGCACTTTATGGTAAATTCCCTTATCCTTTATAAATAAAAAATCAGTGGTGTTATCATGTTGATTCCCTTGTTCCTTATTGGACTGTATTTTTGAAATTGCTCTAGAAAAACGCGCAAAAGAGATTGGCTTCAATAAATAGTCAGTAACGCTCATATTAAATCCATCGATTGCATATTTTTCTGAGGAGGAAATTAAAATGATGTCACTTGAAGGCTTAAATTCTGCTAGATATTCTACTCCATTCATCTCTGGAAGTTCAACATCCAAAAAAATTATGTCGACCGGATTTTTTGCAAGATAACCAATAGACTTTGTTGCGGTATCGAATTCTGCAACAAGGTTTAGTTGTTCTGTTTGTTCAATGTACTGAGAGAGAATGTGTCTTTGAAATGAGTCGTCGTCTATTATTATACAGTTCATATATTGGTGGTTTTATTGTTAATTTAAGGTAATGTACAAATTTAATTCATTCTATGGTGCGATTTGAATCAGAATAATGTTAAACCAAAATTCCATTTAAAATAAAGACCTTTTCATTGAATTTTATCTACAAAATCTAAATAGATACTTAAAATTGAAGAACTTTTTAGAACAATTTATTCACTAATTTTTTATGCGATAGTAGGGTTAATTATTATTAGTTTTAGAATCTAAATTGTATTTTCTGGTTTAAAAAAAGTTTAAAATATTATATAATTTGTTTGCGGGTGATCGAAATTGCTTTTTTCTGTCAAACTAAAAAGAAAGAGTTAAATGGAGGTGTTTTTGAGAATATATTTAGTGGAAGATGAAAGACTTGTTGCGATAGATATAAGAAATCATTTAATAAATATAGGTCATGAAGTAGTAGGCGTTTCCTATTCAGGAGAAGATTGCCTAGAAAAAATAGAAGGTTTGAAGCCAGATTTGATATTGATGGATATCAATTTGGAGGGAAATCTGACAGGAATCGAAACAGCACGTATCCTTCTTGAAACTAAAAGTATACCAATAGTTTTTCTTACTGCATATACGGATAATAAAACGCTAACAGAAATTGAGAAAACTGCCTTTTATGGCTACGTTACGAAGCCGTTTAAACAGATTGACCTGAAGTCTGAAATTCAATTTACCTATGATCGCTTTCTGAAATTGTTAAAATTAAAAGAGGCAAAGGATTATTCAACGGAGACATTAAAACAGACTGAAGAGTTTTTTGAGCAAGTTGTAAACAACGTGAGCGATATAATTTATCGCATTAATCTCAAAGGGTATTTTACCTATGTTAATTCATCCACCATCAACCAAACTGGCTTTTCTAGAGAGGAATTGATGCAAATGAAATACACTAATTTAATCTCAACGGAATATAAACAAAAAGCTTTTTCCTTTTTCAAAAACATCTTTCAAAATAAAGTAGAAAACAGCTATTTTGAATTTCCATTGGTAAATAAAAACAACGAGGAATTATGGATTGGGCAAAAGATTCATTTATTAAAACATGAAAATTCTATCATTGGTTTTCAGGTCGTTGCTCGAGATATTACACATGAGAAGATTTTTAAGGAACATTTGATTATTGCCAAGAAAAATGCAGAAAAAACAGCGCAGATGAAATCCCAGTTTTTGGCTAATATGAGCCATGAAATACGCACTCCTTTAAATGGAATTATAGGTTTGAATCATCTCTTGGAGAAAACAGAGTTGACGGAAAAGCAACGTTGCTATATCAACGAAATCTCGAGATCTTCTTCGCAATTAATGGGGATTATCAACGATATTCTGGATCTCTCCAAGATTGAAGCTGGAAAAATGGATAGTATTAAATTGGAATTTGATATTCATGAATTGCTGCGCTCAGTCGTTTCCATTCTGGAAATTCGAGCAAATGAAAAAAATCTTTCGCTTTCCGCTGAAATTGAATCGGATGTTCCACAATTTGTTATCGGTGATGAAATTCAACTAAATCAAATCATGTACAACATACTTGGTAATGCAATTAAGTTCACCGAAAAAGGAGAAGTGAAATTAAAAGTCACTTTGGTTGAAGATTTCAATAATGAGAAAACAATTCAATTTTCGATAACGGATTCCGGCATCGGAATGGAAGAGGAAGTAAAAGAAAAAATATTTGATGCGTTTACCCAAGCAGAAAGTGAAACCACTCGAAAATTTGGTGGCACAGGATTGGGGCTTGCAATCGTGCAAAATCTTATTAGAATGCAAGGCGGTACGATTGATGTGAAAAGTAAATTAAACCACGGATCCAGTTTTACCATTCGTTTGAAATATTTTGGTGCAAATGCCAATGCTATTGATTTGAGCAAGAAGCAGGAGGCTAATTTCATACAGCTTATTGGTCTTCGTGTTTTATTGGTGGAAGATAATCTTGTAAATCAGATGGTAACGAAAGATTTATTAGTTGGAATGGGAGTGGAAGTTATCGTTGCAGAAAATGG
>CANJSS010000095.1 GCA_947476955.1 Flavobacteriales bacterium | reverse complement strand
GCGCAAGAAGTTAAGGGTAAAACAGACCATGATTTTTTGGAGAAAGAAATTGCTGATGCGTATAGAAATACGGATTTGGAAGTGGTGAAAGCAGGCAAGGAAATGAAATTTGAAGAAACTATTTCTCAGCCAGATGGCTTACATACCTATATAGCGGTGAAATTTCCATTGTACGATTTGACTGGAAGAATTTATGCTGTTGGAGCAATTTCAACAGATATTACCGAAAGAAAGGAAACAGAAAAATCACTTAAAGCGGGCGAAACATTTTTTAATATGTCGATGGATTGTTTAATTATTTCCTCCAAAGATACATTTGTAAAAATCAATCCAGCAACACTCAACACTTTGGGTTATTTAGAAGCGGATTTAGTCAGTAAAGTTTTTACGTCCTTCATTCATCCAGAAGACCTTGAAAAAACAAAACAAGAAATTGTAAAGCTAGAAGCGGGAACGTTTACGGTTAATTTTGAAAATCGATTTTTATGCAAAGATGGCTCCTATAAATGGTTGAATTGGACAACTTTTCCAGATAAAAATACGGGCCTTTTTTATTCCGTTGCGCGAGATGTTACCACCCAAAAAAACTACCAAGAATCGTTGCGCGCTAAAGATAATTTTTTCCACATGGCTTGGGAAATTCTCGTTATTTCCACCAAAGAAAAGTTTATAAAGGTTAATCCCGCATTGATCAGGGTGCTTGGCTATACTGAATCGGAGCTCGTTTCCCGACCATTTATTTCGTTTGTTTTTCCAGGTGACGTAGAAGAAACTAAAAAAGTATTGGATGTAATTCACAATGGCACTAAATCTACTAATATTAAAAGCAGGTGGGTGTGTAAAAATCAGGAAATTAAATGGCTTTCTTGGACAGCGACAATTGATCCGGCGACCAAACTTTTGTATATGGTGGCGCAGGATATTACAGAAAAGATAAGACTAGAAAATGAACAACAAGATACCGTAAATCAATTGTATGAAAACGAACAAAAACTCCGATTAATTCTTGAAAATATAAGCGATGGTGTAATTGTGGCCGACACAAATAAAAATGTTTTAATGGCAAACGAAATGGCAAATACACTTTTTGGAGTGGAAGAAGACGAAAAGATGACTGCTGATTTTAGTACCTACTATGAATTGTATTTACCAGACGAAAAGACGGTATTTCCATCCCAGAATTTACCCATGGAGCGTGCACTAAAAGGAAATGCAACGGACGATATAGACGTAGTTTTTTGGAATCCAGAAGTGCAAGAAAAGAAACGAATGCTCTTAAGTGGGCGTCCTATTTTAGACCAGAAAAAAGAGGTTATCGCTGCAGTAATTACCATTAAGGATATTACAAAATACAAGCAATTGGAGGAAGAATTAAAGGAAACGGAAATGAAATACCGGCGTTTAATAGGGTTTAAAAAGAATGAGGAATAAGGAAATTATTTATCCAAAACCTTAGGAATTCTAAAGTAGTCGGAATCTTTTTTCGGAGCATTTTTTAATCCTTCGTCTTGGGTAATCGTTACAACAGCAATGTCTTCCCGTAATTTATTGTATTCGTCTGTCATGAAAATTAATGGTTCAACATTTTCCGTTGGAATTTCACTTAATTTATCCATGAAAGCAATGATGTTTTCCATGTCTTGTTGGATTGCGATTTTCTTATCCCCCTCAAATTCCAATCGGGCAAGATGCGCAATATGTTCCACAGTTTCTAGACTAATTTTCATAAGACAAAAGTAAAAAAAAAAGCCCAACTTTAAAATTACATTTCCCTAGGCACTTTCAATTCGGGATATTCTTTCAAAATTGCCGAATTAATGCGTTCGAAGCAAAGATTTACTAATTCTTCTTCATTTAATTCCTGCACGCGTTCTTTGCTAACATGCGGATGAATATAAACACGCGAAGTTCCTGGCCGTGCCAAACCCAAAAAGTCTTCAGGATCTGAAAATAAAATATAATTATTGGTAAAAGTAACTGGTACAATTGGGATGGAAAGTGCTTTAGCCAATCTAAAAGCGCCTCTTTTAAATGGAATCATTTGTGGGTTTAATGTGTCAGGAATTCCGCCTTCCGGGAAAATCACCAACGACCAGCCGTCCTGTACTGCCTTTTTTGCCAGGCTGAAAGAAGTTGCTGCCTTACCGCGATTTTTTCGATGAACAGGAATATTTAACCCTTTGAAATAAGCCCGAATTATTGGATAATTAAGTATTTCACCTTTCCCCAAAAACAGAAAAGGATGTTTCGGAAGTATAGAGTACATGAAAAAGATATCCAAGTAGGAAGTGTGGTTTGCAATGATAATGTATGGACCTTCTGGAACTGGTGATTGAATGATTTTTTTAATCCGATAAAAACAAAAGAATCGCATCATCCAACTCCAGAAAATAAAGAGGCGGAAACTGAACTTCTTCCACTTTTTATTGGAAAGTAAAACCAGAAAAAATGGGTAGAGTAGCACTGCGAAAATCGAAAAGATGATTCCCACGTAGCATTTCCAAAACAGGGATAGGATGCCTCTGATTTTCTTCATTTATACTAAAACCTATACGTTAGCGTCAAAAATACACTTTTCAAAATGGAATAGGTGTTTCTCGGGATTTTTTTCCTTGAAAATAACTAAATTCGCATAAATGAAATAAAATTATGGCACGAATTCTTACAGGTATTCAAAGTACCGGAACGCCGCATTTAGGGAACTTGCTTGGAGCAATTATTCCAGCAATTGAATTGGCAAATAAACCGGAAAATGATTCTTTTTTATTTATCGCAGATATGCATTCTTTGACGCTGATAAAAGATGGGGCAATTTTGCGCAACAATACGTACAGCACTGCTGCTGCTTGGTTGGCGTTTGGATTGGATACCGAGAGAGTAGTATTTTATCGCCAGTCGGATGTGCCCCAAACAACGGAACTTTCCTGGTATTTATGTTGCTTTTTCCCATTCCAGCGATTGACTTTAGCGCATTCATTCAAAGATAAGTCGGATCGTTTAGAAGATGTTAACGCAGGATTATTTTCCTACCCGATGCTCATGGCCGCAGATATTTTATTGTACGATGCAGAATTCGTGCCTGTTGGGAAAGATCAATTACAACACATTGAAATTACACGCGATGTTGCCGCTCGCTTCAACCACCAAATGGGTGAAACATTTGTGCTTCCAGAAGCATCCACAGGATCCGATACAATGTATGTTCTCGGTACCGACGGACAGAAAATGAGCAAATCAAGAGAAAATGTCATCAATATATTTCTTCCAGAAAAACAATTGAAAAAACAAATCATGTCGATTTTGACGGATAGCAAGGAATTGGAGGAACCAAAAGATCCGGAAACGTGTCATATTTTTGCCATTTATAAGCTTCTTGCCTCAGAAAGTGAGCAAGAAGAAATGCAGCAAAAATACCGTGCTGGCGGATTTGGATATGGCCATGCAAAAACAGCATTGTTTGAGCTTATTTTAACAAAATATGCAGCACAACGTGAGCGCTATATGTATTTGATGGAAAACAAAGCTGAAATTGATCGCGCACTTTTTGATGGCGCACAGAAAGCAACATTAGTTGCTCAAACTGTTATTAAAAGAGTAAGAGCAAAACTGGGTTATTGATTTCCTATTAATTTCTGAGTTGAATTTTTTTTTACATTTGTTATCTGATTTTCAGCCTAAAAGAAATTTACATGCGCAGTATTTTTATTGTTTTTTCGATTCTTTTTCTTTTAAGTGGGTGTCGCTCGGAAGAAAAAACCAACAAAAAAGGGGCTGGTGGAAAATACTATGGCGGTGATTTTAAATTTATGTCTTCAGAAAGGGTAGATAATTTATTCCCTGTTTCTTCTGTAGATATTTATTCGCAGCGTTTAAATGCCCAGCTATATGAATCACTGTTGAAATTAGATGTTTCTACGATGAAAATTGTCCCGTCAATTGCAGAATCTTTTAAAATGAGCGAAGACGGGAAAACGTATACATTCAAAATTCGAAAAGGTGTACGATTTCATGAAGATGAATGTTTCCAGGGTGAACCAAGAGAAGTTTTAGCAAAAGATGTAAAATATGCTTTGGAATTTGCCTGTTCAGGCCTTGCTTTTAACAAGATGAGTTACCTCTTGGTGAACCGAATTGAAGGAGCTGCAGAATTTTATAAAAAGTCGCAAGAAAATCTACCTAAATCAGGTGTTTCAGGAATAAAAGTTTTAAGCAAAAGAACAATACAAATTAAGTTGGATGATCCTTTCATCGGATTCGATAAAATTTTGGCACACACGAATCTTGCTATTTTTCCTAGAGAAGCTTTTGAAAAGTATGGGGCAGATATCACCAAAAATCCGGTTGGAACTGGGCCGTTTATGCTGGATGTTCTGAATGAAAATGGCGTTACGCTAAAACGAAATAATCATTACTGGCGGAAAGATAATTTGGGAAATCAGCTACCCTTTTTAGACAAGATCGTAATGACTTACGTGAAGGATAAAAAAAGTGAAATTTTGGCATTTAGAAAGAAAGAAATTGATCTGGTGTTGGAGGTTCCCGTCAACTATATTGATAATATTTTGGGGACCCTAAAAGAGGCCCAAAATGGAGAAAATGTTAAACATAAAGTTATTTCTACAGCTAGTATGAGTATAAACTATGTTGCGTTTAACTGTGAAAGTGCTGAATTTAAAAATCCTGCAGTTCGAAAGGCATTCAATATGGCAATAAACAGAAATGAAATTGTAGAAAAATGGTTGTTGGGAGAAGGTTGGGCTGCAAATAATGGATTCGTTCCAAGCATGGATAATTTTGCCAATGATAAAGTAATAGGATTTCCATACAATGTTTCAAAAGCACAGCAAATTCTTGCGCAAGCAGGATTCCCCAAAGGGAAAGGATTTCCGTCCATGGAGTTTTATGTGAATGCAATCAAAGGATCTTCCGTCCATAAAATGTGTATTGGGATTGCGCAACAGCTTCAACAAAATTTAAATATTCGTTTAAAAATAAAGTTGTGTTCACTGGACGAGAGAGAAAAAGCGATTGCCTCTGGTAAAGCAAAAATATGGCGTTCGGGTTGGTTGGCAGATTATTCAGATCCTGAGAATTTTTTAAGTTTATTCTACAGTGGTAAAAATCTAACCAATGCTGCTCAAGTAAATAACTTTAGATTTCGCAGCAAAGTATACGATGCTTTATTTGAAGCTGCTTTAAAAGAATTAGACGAACAAGAGCGCAATAATTTGCTAGCAACATGCGATCAGATGATTATAGATGAGGCACCAGTTATGCCGATAATGACAGATGATTTTATGGTGATTATCAACACGCGTATTCGAGATTTCAAAACTAATTCTATGGAGAACTTAGATTTTTCTGAATTGTTCATGCTCGAGCCTCGGTCAAAGAAATAACTTTTTTATCGCAACTCAACGCGATGCAAACCATTCATGTGTAAAGTATGTCGCGCACAATTTCTAGCGATTTTTTTACGTCAAATTTAGGAATGTGTAAGGTGTAATAGAGAAGCAGTGTTTCCAATGTTTCTCGCTTTGTTTCTCTAGAAAATTCTTCTATTTTATTGGATCGTAAAAGTTCTTGTATCAATTTTGCCGCGGCTTCATTACTGACAATCTCTCCTCTTCTTTCCGTATCCGAAAATTCTCCATCCTGGAGGTAAAAATATTTTTTATTCACTGCTTCCAGACTCGGATCGATTCCCATGTGTTCTGCAAATTGGAGCAAGAATTTTAGTGCAAAAAGGGAAACGTCTTCCTCTGTATCCAATAATATTATTTGTTGTTCCACGAAATAAAAGAGTCGTGGGTCCGATTGGTCGGTTTGCAAACATTGTCTTAAAACATCTCCAATAAAAAACGCGATAGTTGATTTGAATGGATTTCCTGTTAATTGATGCAGCATGTGATAGGGCTGAACATTCGTAACTTTCCCTAAATCACTATCTGGTCGGCGGTAGTAATTAATTTCACTTAAGGAAAGCGAAAATAACCCAGAAGGCTTTTTCTTTCCTCCTTGAAAAATATATTTTTGTAGGCCATTACGAAAGGTATAAAAAGTTACAATTAAACTACTTTCTGAGAAATGGCTGCGGTGCAAGAAAATTGCTTTATCGGTTTCTTTCACGAAAACATCTAATGAACGACCAATACTTTTCCAACTTTCCGGCCTTTCCCCTCGTTTGCAGCTGTCCAGATGAGGTAAACCCCAGTAGCCACTTTTTGTCCGGAAAGCGTTTTGCCATTCCAGGTTGCAGTTCCACCATTTGAAGTTGTCTGGTAGACTAGATTTCCGGCGACATCCGTAATTTTTACATCTGAATTGTAACGAATTCCTTGAATGGTAATCGGACCTTCAAAATCGGGATGTGCTGGATTTGGGAAGACGGTTACATTGGAATATTCCGAATCTTCGTAGTTTGCATCCGTTCGGTAGGAAACTAATCCTTTGTCGGTAATAATGAATAATTCCCCTGAGGATTGTTCCAATTTCAAGTCGATTATAGTATTGGAAATTAAGGGAGAATTCTCCATGGTAAATTGTTGCAGGATAGTTTGGCCATCTGGCGAAAGCAACAGAATTCCTGAATTTGCAGTTCCAAACCATTTCCGATTTCCGCCATCTACCTCAATATCGGTGATGTTTGTATTTCCAAGCACGTATTCAACATTTCCTTCGTATTCCAACTTAATTCTTTGTGCGTTGTATTCACCAGGTTCGGCATCGAAGGAGTTAGCAGAGTTGTAAAGAATGGCAAAACCATTATCTGTTCCAATCCATATTTCATTATCAAAATCCACTGCCAATGCGTTTATGGTATTGGAAGGTAAAGCACCAGTATTTTCGTTCGTGTTTAAATTTACATATTTATCATCTACAGGATTACTGATGGAATTATTATCATTGTAGCCAAATAATCCACCATTTTCGATTGCAAACCATTTATTTCCATTGTAGTCTATAACCATTTTTCTGGATAATTTATTTTTTGCTGCATTGCCGCATTCATAGGAATGCCACGTTCCATCCTTGGCAAGTGCTTTCAATGGGTTTTCTGAAAATCCATTCAGTACCCAAAGATTTCCTTCGGCATCGTACTTTACCGCTGTTACCATTGCTGAAGTAGCGCCAGCTTCTGTATATTCTAAAGGCGAATTATTGGGTGTAAAAGTGTCTGTTACCAAAGCGTTGTTCTCTATTATGGAAACGGGAATTTGGGAAAATGTACCTACGGCAATTCGTTTAGTATTAGTTGGGTCGATGGAAACGGTCAAGAAATCCCAGATATTTTGATTGTTCCAGAGCGGCATGTTATCCTTGTCGAATAAGGACCACTTTTCATCCTCAAACACATAAACTCCGCCAGTATTATAAGTTGCCTCAATGGACGATAATCCGCCGCTTGCAAATGCCATTTTACCAGCTTCCCAATCCATGGAATAAAATGCTTTTTTTGGCGGACCTTCAAAGGAAATAAGTGTGGAAGAATATTCATTTGTGTAGCGAACCAACCCAATTTCACGGTCTGCAATCCATAAATTTCCATCGTAAACAACGGAAGCTGCTGGTTTTGGTACTCCTCCAAATGAATATGAATTTGCTACAAGGTGGTAAGAATAGTCTGCATTGTAGACAAATACACCCCCAGCAATTTGCAAAGCCAATTTTCCGTTTTGATTGCTTATGGAGTAAATTTCCATTGAAAAAGGCTCGTTATTTATCAATTCCAAACCTGCGGTTTTAATTTTAAAAACAGAATCTTCACCGTAGTTAACTTTACTGAATAAAACGAATAAATCGTCACCAACATATTCAATCTCTTTATATGTATCTGTCGTTGTTAAAGTTGCCAATCGAGTATCAATTATCCATTCACTTGGATCTGCCAACGCAAAATTCCCAATATTTCCTGCAAACATACGTGTTGCTGTTAGCGCAAAAACAGTATCGTTTTTAAATGCCAAATCAATAATTGGATCGTTGCCGTTGGTAGGATACCATGTGTCTTTCACCTCGTCTTTTACGGGATCGATCTTGACAATTGAAAATCCGGTTGCCAAATAGATAAAATTGCCATAGCTAACAATTTTGTTGATTTTTTTGGATCCAGGAATTTGCGCTAATTTGATTGCCGGTATATTCGTGATTCTATTGTCCTTAATTTTATCTAGATTTCCGTTGTCGTAACCAATATACAATGTATTTGCGGAAGCGTCAAAAGTTAAACAAGTCAAATTAATATCCGATAAGCCATTTACAGCATTTAGCGCACTAGTTTCATTCGCTATCGGATCATATTCTAACAAACCAGCTTCAAAAGCAGCATAAATTAAACCGTTTCCTGCAACAATATCTATTGCTTTCCGCGCGGGAACATGCAAACGCCATTGTCCAGTGCCAATTTGACCTGTCGCAGAATATGAGAGCATTAAAAATAGGATTAACCGCATGTTTTTTTCTTAGTCGTTTATGTAACGAACGATTGTCAAATTTATTTGAATCGAAACGATTTCACAACTAATTCAACAATCTATTTGTTCTTTTGTGCAGTTGGTCGTACATTTGCACCTCAGATGAATGTTTATTCGTTTGAAAACGGAGGAGAAAATACACGCTTTTATTGCAAACGCTTATCTATCCCAAACAGGCTCCGTGGCGCAATCATCTAAAAAGGGATTTGCACCACTCACCAAAAAACAGGCTCCGTGGCGCAATTGAATAGCGCACTGGATTTCGGCTCCAGCGGTTATAGGTTTGAATCCTATCGGGGTCACAAGTTAAGTTAAAAGCCCCATTCCATAAAGGTTTGGGGCTTTTTTATGCTTGAACCCCAAGCGGATTAATATTGGTTTTATTCTTCTAATTCCCTTTACTGGCTTAAGTTCTTTACCTGTTCCAAAAGTTTGAACAATTCAGTTTTTATAATATAAATAAATGTCCAGTTTATTATGTAAAAAACTGGACATTTTGTCTATATTTGTATTTAATAAAATAGATTGAAAACAACTGATTACATAGCATATATAATTGATAGGTTCCCAAAAGGGTTTGTTTTCACCTATGCTGACTTTAATAGTGAGGTGAGTCAGAAGCAAGCACTAATAAAAGCCCTTAATCGAATGGTTATATCCGGGAAAATAGCCAAACTTTCAAAGGGTAAATACTACAAACCAGAAACTACACCCTTTGGAGATTTGCTTCCGAATCAAAAACAAGTTGTAAAAGATTTGTTGGAAGAGAAAGGGAAAATCAATGGATACCTTACAGGTTATAGCATTTACAATCAATTGGGATTAACAACACAAGTGAGTAACACCATACAGATTGGGAAAAATGAGATTCGGCCCAGTTTCAAAAGAGATCGCTATACTATTGATTTTATAAAACAGAAAAACAATATCACCAAAGACAATATTCCATTGTTGCAAATTTTGGATGCTATTCGCTATATTAAAAAGATACCAGATACAACGATAACAAATTCTTGTATTCGATTTATTGCCATTTTGAGACAATTGAATGAAAAGGATCTTTTGTTAATCATGCGTTTGGCAAATAAATATCCTCCTGCCACTCGAGCGCTGTTAGGTGCAATGTTAGATGAATTAAAATCAACGAAAACAGAAACGCTATTTAACACATTAAACCCTATTACAAAATATAAACTAGCAGGTGCTTTCTCCGTATTGTCCACTGCAGAAAAATGGAACATCGTATGAAACTGCACCAAGACCCAAAATTATTTTCAGATACGATAAGAGCAGCGTCACAACATTTAAACATCAAACTTGAGTTTGTTGAAAAAGACTATTGGATAACCCAGGTATTGTGCGAACTTTCAAGGAGCAAATTCAGCGATATTTCTGTTTTTAAAGGCGGAACATCACTTTCCAAGGGGTATGACTTAATTGAAAGATTTTCTGAGGATGTTGATTTAGCAATCATTGATGATGGAAATTCAACTGGAAATAAAATAAAAACAATTATTAGAAGCCTTGAAAAAGAAATTACGCACGGATTGAATGAAATAAAAACCAAGGGAATTACAAGCAAAGGATCACAATTTCGAAAATCTGTTTTTGAATATCCATCAATAAGTAAGATTAATTCTGGCAATAACTTGATTGTAGAAATCAATTCGTTTGCTAATCCATTTCCTTATAAACGTTTATCTATAAAAAGTATGGTTTATGACTTTTTGGTGCAGACTGGATATGAAACGTATATAAATCAATACGATTTGAATCCATTTGAGGTGAATGTATTAAGTATGGAACAAACCTTATTGGAGAAATTAGTTTCATTAATTCGGTTTTCATTTAATTCAAATCCAATAGAAAGTGTATCTCAAAAAATCAGACATTTTTATGATCTTTATTACTTGATGAGTAATACAGAATGTGCTTTATTTGTTAGTTCCAAATCTTTTAAACAACGATTCGAAGAAATAGTGGAGCATGACCGTCAAATATTCGATGAACCATCTGGATGGCAGTTCAAGCAAATTGTAGATTCACCATTGGTAAATGATTTTGATAATCTTTGGGCTCAATTAAAAATCACCTATCAAACGGAACTTTCCGCCTATGCTTATCGGCCAATCCCTAATGAAGTTAATGTGTCGATTTGCTTCAAGAAAATGATTCAACAAATCTATTAGAAGATTTATTATCATTTACTTTTTATTTTAGTTTCTTTCGTTTTTTGGTTGTTAAACTCCCAATCAATTAGCGTGTTTAATTCCTTATAAAAGTTTGATTTTTCGACTTTTGGGGTCACAAAAACAAAACGAGAATGAGAGCGAGAGCGTCATTCTCGTTTTTGTTTTACCTCCTTTTCATTCTGTTTCTTACTCTTTTTGGCGGAATCATCCAAATTCAAAAGCCCCTCCAAATCTATATAAAAGTTAGATTTTTC
>CANJSS010000094.1 GCA_947476955.1 Flavobacteriales bacterium | reverse complement strand
GGAAATACTTTAATCATACTGTAAAGATATTCAAGATTCTTCGTTTGTTCTTTCAATAAATAGAATTAATTAACTTTGCAGAAAAAAAGTGGCTACATCAAACGGAGGAAAACAGCAAAAAATAAAGGTTAAGCTACTCATAGATGAGTTAAATTCTGGAAATCAATCCAAAATCAGTGCGTCCATAAAAGCCTTGCAGGAAAATGGCGACATTTCAATCTTAGAGCCAATGGTTCGCTTGCTTTCATCCGATATTTCAGAAAAGATAAAGTCGGAGGTAATCGAGTTTCTATCCAGTTTGAAGGATACAGATTCTGTGGATGAAATTATGCGAATTTTAAAAGATTCTAGAAATATTCAAATTAGAGGTAAGGTATTAGCAACAATTTGGAATAGTCCGTTAAATTACAGCTATTACTTAGCTGATTTTGTTGAGATTGCCGTAGAAGGGGATTTTATGGAAGCGCTGGAATGCCTTACAATTATTGAAAATCTAGAAGGGCCTTTTGAGGAAAGATATGTGTTGGAATCGCAATTGCATCTGCAAGATTACGCAAAAGACACGAATACGAGAGATCCGAAAAAAGCGCAAATAATGAGCGAAATTGCAATCTTAATCAAAGATTTTAGTACCTTGGATGAAGACGATGAAATGGATTTATTTGAGAATGAGGATTAAAAAAGTGCTTCACAAAATTAAGCACATCCAATATATCCGGCTAAAAATTTCTTGTAGTACCATTTAAAATTCCCAACCAAAGCGGTCTTTCAGAATGGAATGTGTAAATTCTAGTACTTTTTCATTTTCAATTTTCCCTAAAACATCACCAATAAATGCGGAAACCATCAAATGACGGGCAGATTTTTCCGAAATACCGCGGGCACGAAGGTAAAATATCGCCTCATCGTCTAATTGGCCTGTGGTAGAACCATGCGAACATTTCACATCATCCGCGTATATTTCCAATTCTGGCTTGGAGTTCATCGTTGCAGAATCACTTAGTAAAACATTGGCATTGGATTGAAATGCATTTATTTTTTGAGAATCTTTTCGAACAAAAACTTTTCCATTAAAAACTGCTGTTGCAGAATCATCTATTACGCCTTTGTATAATTCATGGGATTCACAATTCGGGGCGCAGTGATCCACAATTGTATGGTTGTCAACATGTTGGTTCTCCTTTAGTAAATAGACTCCATTGAGATTGGTTGTGCAATTGACGCCAGTGACGCCAATCGTTAGATTATTTCGCACCAATGTTCCATCCAAGGTGAGTGTATTAATAGTGAATGTAGAATTTTTGTCCTGCTGAACTTCTTCTGTTGCAACATGAAAATTCCCCATTTCTTCATACTGAATTTTATCAATAGTCAAAAATGCATTTTCACCAGTTACAATTTCAGTTACAACATTGGAAAAGCAATGCGTGGCATTCTGACTAAAATATCCTTGAATAATATGTGCTTTGGAGAATTTTCCGGCATGAATGTAATTTCGAAAATTGCTGACATTGTTTTTGCCGCGCAGTATATGTGTAATCTGAATCGATTGCTCAAGTATTATATGGTCAGCTATTTTTATAAACAGGCCATCGTTGGCGTATGCAACATTCATAGCGGTGAATATTTCACCATCGACTTTCGCTAATTTACCTATCTGAGAAAGTTCCTCTGCATCGCAAAACGAAAGAGATTTTATGCTTATTCCTTTCGGAATTATTGCAGAAGAAAGACTTGGAATAAATTCTCCATTTTCAAATACAAAAGTCAATGCATTTGAATCTATGGTAAAAGGAGTTGGAGAGCTGCTAATTGCACTTTTCGGGGCAGCCTTAATTGCCGCAATTCGTCCGACGCGGGTATATTTCCAAGCTTCTTTTCGTGTTGTAGGGAAATCATTTGTTAGCAATGAAATAGTTGCACTTTGCAATAGCTCATTCGAAAAATTCAACGAAGTAGGACTAAGGTTGTTAATAAAGGCAGTCAATTTATTTTCTTGCAGTATTTCGTTCATGCCGTTCTTTTTTTCAATTTCTTTGTAACTTTTCCTGCAAATTATTTCGCTTCAACTTCCGCTTTAATCCAATCGTAGCCACGTTCTTCTAATTCTAACGCAAGGTCTTTCGTTCCTGTTTTCACGATTTTTCCATCGTATAAAACATGCACAAAATCTGGAATAATATAGTCTAAAAGCCTTTGATAATGCGTGATAACAATAGTTGCGTTTTCAGATGATTTCAGCGTATTTACACCTTTTGCAACAATTCTTAAGGCGTCTATGTCCAAACCAGAATCCGTTTCGTCCAATATTGCTAGTTTAGGCTCCAGCATTGCCATTTGAAATATTTCATTTCGTTTTTTTTCTCCGCCAGAAAAACCTTCATTTACAGCTCTAGAGGCAAGTTTAGCATCTAATTCTACTAGTGCAGATTTTTCGCGCACCAGTGCCATGAAATCTTTTGCGGAAATTTGTTCTTCCCCTTTATATTCTCGGATTTCATTTAATGCTGTTCGTAAGAAATTTACATTTGAAACGCCTGGAATTTCAATGGGGTACTGAAAAGCAAGAAACAAGCCTTCTCTAGCCCGGTCTTCCGTGTCTAATTCCAACAGATTTTTCCCATCGAATTCTACGGTTCCTTCTGTTACTTCGTATTCTTCTCTTCCGGCTAAAACGGAAGCTAGGGTGCTTTTTCCTGCGCCATTTGGACCCATGATTGCGTGCACTTCCCCAGCTTTAACTTCTAGATTCAAGCCTTTTAATATTTCTTTGCCATCAATTGTGGCGTGTAAATTTTTTATTTTAATCATACTTAATTTTATGTGTAAATCAGAAGTTATTTCAAAATTTACAGTTCTTAGTTTATGCGTCTATCCTACTGATCCTTCCAAGCTAATTGCCAATAATTTCTGAGCTTCAACCGCAAATTCCATCGGTAGTTGATTCAAAACTTCCTTGCAATATCCATTTACGATTAAGCTTATAGCTTTTTCTTCGCTAATTCCACGTTGTAAACAATAAAATATTTGGTCTTCTCCAATTTTCGAAGTAGTCGCTTCGTGTTCAATTTTAGCGGAACTATTTTTACATTCGATATACGGAAAAGTATGTGCGCCACACGTATCTCCCATTAAAAGTGAATCGCATTGCGAAAAATTACGTGCATTTTCTGCGCCTTTATGAATTTGAACTAGACCTCGGTATGAATTTTGCGATTTTCCCGCAGAAATCCCTTTAGAAATAATCGTGCTTTTTGTGTTTTTGCCAAGGTGAATCATCTTCGTTCCGGTATCAGCTTGTTGGAAATTATTGGTTACCGCAACGGAATAAAATTCGCCAATAGAATTATCGCCTTTTAATATACAAGATGGATATTTCCATGTTACGGCTGAACCAGTTTCAACTTGCGTCCACGAAATTTTAGCGTTCCGTTCGCAAATACCGCGTTTAGTAACAAAATTATAAATTCCACCTTTGCCTTCTTTGTCGCCAGGATACCAGTTTTGAACGGTAGAATATTTTATTTCCGCATCCTCCAATGCAATTAATTCCACGACAGCAGCATGCAATTGATTTTCATCTCTCTGTGGAGCTGTACAACCTTCCAAATAGGAAACATACGATCCTTCATCTGCAACTACGAGTGTGCGTTCAAATTGTCCTGTACCGCCTTCATTTATTCGGAAATACGTAGAAAGTTCCATTGGACATCTAACTCCTTTTGGAATATAACAAAATGAGCCGTCTGTGAATACTGCTGCATTCAAAGCAGCATAGAAATTATCCGTCATCGGAACAACTGTTCCCATGTGTTTGCGAACCAATTCAGGGAATTCTTGCACCGCTTCAGAAAAAGAACAAAAAATAATTCCTAATTCTTTTAATTTAGATTTGAAAGAGGTTGCAACAGAAACGGAATCCATAACGAAATCAACAGCGACGCCTGTCAAGCGTTTTTGTTCTTCCATTGAAATTCCAAGTTTCGCCATGGTCGCTTTCATTTCTGGATCTACATCGTCCCAAGATTCGTATTTCTTAGATTGTTTTGGTGCAGAATAATAGGTTATTGCTTGAAAATCTGGTTGTACATATTTCACTTGTGCCCAAGATGGTTCCGTCATAGATTTCCATATTTCAAATGCTTTGAGACGGTATTCTAACAACCATTCTGGCTCTTCTTTTTTGTTGGAAATGAAACGAATGATACTTTCATCTAAACCAATCGGTGCTTTGTCTGACTCAATATCCGTTACAAAACCGAATTTATATTCTTGGTTTTCAAGATCTTTTGCAAGTTCATTTTCTGTGTATCCCATTGTCTTTTGCTGATGCGTTTGTTTTGTGGATTTTATCTGCTATTTACAGGGAAAATGATTCCCCACATCCACAGGTTCTATCTGCATTTGGATTTACGAAAACAAATCCTTTGCCATTTAAACCACCTGAAAAATCCAAAGTTGTTCCTACTAAATACAAAAAACTTTTTTTGTCCACAACTACTTTTACGCCATTGCTCTCGAAAGATTTATCTCCTTCCAAATCTTGGTTGTCAAAAGTTAATTGGTACATTAATCCGGAACATCCGCCACCTTGCACACCAACTCGGATAAAGTATCCAATTTTTTCGTCATCTTCCATCAATCGAATGGCTTGTTTTTTTGCTGTATCTGTAACTGTTATCATGGCGTTTTTCTTTTATTTAGAATAATTATAAATAAAAACTAAATCTTTCGCAAAAATACCTTTTTTATGGTATTATTGCAAGTAAATTCAAATTTTTCTATTCGTTACTAAAACAGATCGTTACATTGATTTGTTTGATTTTAAAATTTACAAAGCTAGCTTGGGGCAAACTTAAAGGCATTGCACAAACAATAATCTCCAACGTTTATTACCTTTGCAGTAAAGTATCTAAATAGTGAAGTTATTCCAAGACCTAACGGCAATAAATGGTATTCCGAATCCAGTTTTAACAATCGGTACGTTTGATGGTGTGCATATTGGTCACCAAAAGATTTTACAGCAAGTAAAAATGGAAGCGGCTAACATTGGTGGCGAGTCTGTATTATTTACTTTTTTTCCGCATCCTAGAATGGTTTTATATCCTGAAAGTCACGGGCTAAAATTACTGCAAACGCAGGAAGAAAAAATGGCAAAACTCGCAAGGGTCGGTATCGAAAATTGCATCGTTTATCCATTTACTTTTGATTTTTCAAGACTCTCTGCGATTGAATTTGTGCGCGATATTTTGGTGAATAAATTGCAAATTAAAAAGTTGGTTATCGGCTACGACCATCAGTTCGGCAAGAATAGGGAGGGAAACATTGAATTTTTAAAGGAAATCAGCGAAGTTTATGGATTTGAGGTAATCGAAATTCCCGCTCAGGATATTGATGCAGTAAATGTTAGTTCCACAAAAATTCGAAATGCAATTTTAGATGGAGAAATCGCAAAGGCGAACGAATACTTAGGCGAAAGATATGAGTTGACAGGAACAATTGTGCATGGTCAGGCCATCGGTCAGACAATTGGTTATCCAACTGCAAATATTCAGGTAAATAGTGACTTAAAATTAATTCCGGGCAATGGCGTGTATGCAGTAGACGTTTTTGTCAAAGATTCCCAATATTTTGGAATGTTGAATATTGGAAATCGTCCAACGATGAACGATAGTAAAGATCGAACAATTGAAGTCCATATTTTGGATTTTAGTGGTGAAATTTATTCGGAAGCAATAACGGTGAAATTTATTGATAAATTGCGCAACGAAAAACAGTTCATTGATATACAGGAACTTCAAAATCAACTAAAGGAAGATGAGAAATTTATTCGTAATAAGTATTTGGATTTTAATTAATTCAAACGCATTTGCACAAATTGTATCGTTCCCTATTTACCAGTGGGTTGAGCTGAAAAAATGTAATCCGGATACTATTTATGGAATTTCGCTAGAAAAATTAAAATTGGACAAGGTTCCAAAAGACCTAGAGCGCTTCACAAATCTGCGACATTTGAATTTGAGTAAAAACAAATTAACAGAATTGCCAGATTTTATTGGAAAAATGATTTTTTTAGAACAGCTGGATCTTTCAAAAAATAAATTTGAAATTTTCCCTTTGGAAATTTGTCGTTTGGAAAATTTACAGACCTTAGCTGCAAACAGGAATTATTTTGAAAGAATTCCAGATTGCATTGAATATTGTTCACAATTGGAGAAATTGGATTTGTGGGACACACCTGTTGTATATTTCCCTTTGACTATTCAAAAACTAAAAAAGCTTAAAAATTTGGACCTTCAGGGTGTGCGATACAACTTGAAATTCCAGCAAAATCTAAAAATGCAACTTCCATGGACAACTATCCAGTTTGATTCGCCTTGCAATTGCATGGATTAATAAATGGAATTTTAATTGAAACGAATTGCTTTAATCGGACTAATGCGCGTAATAACAATACTTGGAATGATAAGTGCACTTAGGCAAATTAGTAAAGTTCCAATATTTAATAATGCCCAGGATAGAAAGGAGACCTCTATTGGAACTTGCTGGAGGTAATAAATTTCTGGATTTAATTTAAATACGCCAAAGAAATATTGTAACCCACATAAAGAAAGCCCAATAGCATTTCCATAAGCCATACCTTTTAAGATTAGAAATCCTGCCTGAATTAAAAATATTTTCCGGATACTCCAATTATTTGCTCCCATTGCTTTCATTAATCCAATAAAGTTTGTGCGCACAAGAATTAAAACTAGAAGTGCTGAACCCATATTTATGATGCCAATCAAAATCATTAAAGTTAGAATTATCACCACATTGAGATCTAAGAACCCAAGCCATACAAAAATGTCACTTTGGGTGTCTGTAATGCTTTGAACATCTAATGTTTCGTTGTGTTCATTCGGGAATATGGCCAACTGTTTCTGCAAATTTCCTGAAATTTCTCCCAAGTTATTCCAATCGTTGAGTGTGATTTCAAATCCACCAACATAGTTGGAACTGCTTCCCTTTCCATCGATTTGTTCAAATTCTATTGTTTTTTGTCCTGCTTGCAAAGCGTATTTTGCTCCATTTTCTGAAAGGTATTTTCGCAGAAGTTCACCGGAGCTATTTGTTCTAAAATCGCAATCGCTAAAGGCTTTGCCGCGAATTTTCACTTTTAAATATGCCGTATCTGGAAGGGTCGTTTGCTCGCCTTTTCCGCGAATATCTGTCCAGTAATCGGATACGATTAATCGAATGATAGTATCATTGGTCGGACAGAAGGTAAATCCTGAATAATTTTCGAATCCTTTTCCCCAATCGTATCGGTAGTTTCCATTTCCCCCATTTACATCTGCTCTAACAATTAGTTGACCATTGGTAAGCGTATCTGAAACTGTAATTCCAGCTTGGATCCCCCAATCATTCAATTCTTGCACAATTCGTATGTCTCCAATAGCCATTTTCTTGTCAAATTCTTCTAATCCCGTTTGGAAAATTCCAACCAATTTGAAGAGTCGTTTCACCGGCTGATTTTTAACAAAAAAAGCTTTTACATTGTCGTTGATTTTTAGATTTAAATCTTGTGCAATCTGCTTTGAAACGATAATTTCTTGACTTGTGGATTCTTTTTTAAACTTTGGCAGTCGGCCTTCTATTAAGTGTTGTTTGAAAAACGAAAGGTCATAGGTGTAATCTATTCCTTTTAACAGTAATCCTTGAATTTCTTGCTGAAAATAGCTTGTGTCTTTCCCTGAACTTAAAGTGAGTTTTCGTTTATTTTTCTCAGATTGAAATAAAACAGGTTTATACGCTGTATAGTGTATGTTTTTAATTTGTTTTTCTTTCTTTAGTAACTGGTAAAAATTTTGATTTTTGCGTATTGGTTCACTTTCATAAATTGTATTTTCGCCAGCGCTCTTAACAAAAATATGCGACCCGAAGCCAGATACTTTATTCCGCACTTCGTGCTGAAAACCAGTAACTACTGCAATTGTAATTAAGTTAACAACAACTGCAAGTGCAATACTAATTATAGAAATACGCACGATTGGTCGAGAAACTTTCTTACCTTGTACTTCGTTTTTTAGGACTCTTCTTGATATGAAATATTCAAATGACACTAATTTTATTTTAATTGCGCTAAAGTACACAAAGCTTTTGGGCATTAAAAGTATTTTAGTGCTTTTGGTTGTTTCTTGCAGTGTTCACCGTAAAAGAGATGTCGGTCCTGCAGAAACACAAGTAATTGAGCAGAAATCGGAGGAAAATGCCGAAAATATTCGGGAAGAAGCAAGTAAATACAATGCCCTTAAACAGCCAATTCTTGGAATTGATCGTTTGCATCTTTTCGTTGATTCGTTAAAAAATAAAAATATTGCTGTTGTAAGCAATCAAACTTCAGTTGTTGGAAATATACATCTAGTGGATACGCTTTTAGCCCTCAAACTAAATGTTTTAAAAGTTTTTTCTCCGGAACATGGTTTTCGTGGCGAAGCAGATGCGGGCGAAAAAGTACATACAACAATTGATGCAAAAACTGGTTTGCCTTTAATTTCATTGTATGGTCATAACAAAAAACCAGAAGCAAATCAATTAGCGGATATTGATATTGTTATTTACGATATTCAAGATGTTGGCGTGCGGTTTTATACCTTTATTTCTACTTTGCATTATGTAATGGAAGCATGCGCAGAAAGTGGAAAACAACTCGTGGTTTTGGATCGTCCTAATCCAAATGGTCATTATATTGACGGACCAATTCGGGAGGCAGAACAGCGTTCATTTGTCGGTATGCATCCTGTACCAATTGTATACGGAATGACTATTGGAGAATATGCAATGATGATTAATGGTGAAAAGTGGTTACGTGACGGAATAGCTTGCAAAATGTGGGTAATCCCTTGCAAAAATTATACACATAAAACGAAATATGCATTACCGGTGGCTCCATCTCCAAATCTAAGATCAGAGGCTGCAATTACTTTGTATCCAAGTTTATGTTTGTTTGAGGCAACAACGGTTAGTGTTGGCAGAGGAACAGAAAGACCTTTTGAAGTTTTTGGCCACCCAAAATTTCAAGCAAATGAATTTACATTCACACCAGTTTCCTCTCCTGGAGCAAAGCATCCGATGTATGAGAATAAAGTATGCTATGGCTTTGATTTGCAGAGTTCAATAACGAAAAGGAAATACGAGATAAATTTAAACTATCTAATTCAGGCTAAAGACCTCTTGGGAGATTCTATTCAATTTATAGATCAAGTTGCATTCTTTAATCGTCTTGCAGGAACTACAAAATTGCGGGAACAAATTTATGCAGGTTGGTCAGCAAAGGAAATTAGGGAAACTTGGAAGCCAGGATTAGAAGATTTCAAAAAGACGCGCCATAAATACCTACTATATCCATAACATGCCGCAACAAACTTCTTATTTCAATTTCTCTGCGCTTTCTATTACGTTTCTTTTTAATTCTTCCATATAAGCTTCAAGTTTCGCTAGAATTTCAGGATTTGAAGTTCCAACTATTTTAGCAGCAAGAATACCTGCATTTTTGGCAGCATTCAAAGCAACTGTCGCTACAGGAATTCCATTTGGCATTTGAAGAATGGATAAAATACTGTCCCAACCATCAATTGAATTGGAGGATTTTATTGGAACACCAATAACAGGAAGCGGCGTTAGCGATGCTGTCATTCCTGGTAAATGAGCTGCTCCACCTGCCCCAGCAATGATAACTTTTAGTCCTCTCGCATGAGCAGTTTTTGCATAGTCAAACATTAATTCTGGCGTTCTGTGTGCAGAAACGATATTCATTTCATAACTAATTCCGAATTCCGTTAAAATATCCGCTGCTTGTTGCATAATTGGAAGATCTGATGCACTTCCCATAATGATTCCTATTTCTGCCATATTGATTGCATTTTACGCAAAGGTACAGAAACAAATTGTTTGTCAAATATTTATGCTTTGATTCTTTGTCTATAAAGGGTTTTATCAGCAGATTTATTAAGAGATTAACAGTAAAAAAGATCAACATAAATCAGTAAGATTTGAATTTGTATTGAAGAAATACGAATTCGTTGTGACGATTAATCGACATCAATTTTTTCTATAAAACTTTATTTTTTAGCTGAAAAATAGCTTCTGCTTGTTGAGAATTTATTCTAAATGAATGAAATAAATGGGGTATACTTTTCCTTTCCCATAGTTTCGACGAAAATGTATAATGCAATTAAATATTCACTAAAAAAAAACAAAAATGAAAAAGATTACACTTTTTACAGTGGCTTTCTTTCTGGGCCTTTTTGGGTTAATGGCGCAAACAACATCATGTGTAGATATGAATGCTTACGTCGACTCAAAAAATACAGGAGGAACAGGATTTTACACCTTGGTCAATGGCTTTGAGGAAAGAGCCGCTCAAACGTTTCATTACTCCGGACCAGGAAAAATAAGCCAAGTCAGGGTTTATGGAAACTATCCAACATTTGGCGGTGTTCCTTTACGGATTTCTATTTACAATATTGATGCAGATGGAAGACCAACAACCTTGCTATCATTTGTCGATGATATATTTTGGTCGTACGATAATTCCTTAGGTTATATCTCTGCAAGTCTTCCGGAAGGCGGAACAAATGTAACGGATGATTTTGCAGTAACAGTTTCTATCCGAAACGCCTGGCCATGGGGAAATACTTTTCAATTGAAATATACTGGAAATGGGGAAGGATTAGGTGAAGATTTGGCTTCTTTGGCTGGAACATCAACCGGGGGAAATTGGGCAAGTGCTTTGTCTGCTTTTAACAAAGACGGCGATTTTTATCTTGTTCCTAGAATGACACATTATATCACTTCCGAGTTTCTTCCGAGCACATTTTGTGCAGCAACTTCTGGAGCAATTTCTTTTTCCAATACTACTGAAATGTCAGTAGATAGTATGTTTAATAAAATTGGATTATCGGATTATTTGGGAAGTAATCATTTTTATTCCTGGAATTTTGGAGACGGCTCGCCAGTTTCCTTTTTGGAGAATCCATCTCATGCTT
>CANJSS010000093.1 GCA_947476955.1 Flavobacteriales bacterium | reverse complement strand
GCAATTATTTGATCAATTTTATCTTCTATTATTTTTATCATTTCAAGTCAAATATACAAAATATGATTATTATATCGAATAAAATGAAAAAAGCGCCAACCAATGGCAGGCGCTTGCATCAGAGTGGAGTCGGAGGGGTTTATCTCGACTCAGCAAAAGCCTCGCTCGATATAAACTTCTCACCCAAAACGTTATAAGCAAAAAATCCCCAACTTTCGTTGAGGATTTTAATCGTGGAGTCGGAGGGGTTCGAACCCTCGTCCAAACGATGAGTTTTCAAGCTTTCTACATGCTTATTTCTTGGTTGGTTTTCGACAGTGGGAAGGACAAGAACACCCGAATCCACCGCTTAAACACTGAAATCTTACAAAAGCTTAGTGTTATCACTTTTGCCAGCCCAAAATTTTGAACTCCCTAATATCGCATCTAATGGGCAGAGACGCGAAGGAAGTACTTGTCTAACCTACTAAACTTCGGAAAGATTAAGCCAATTAACATTCAGCTAATTAAGCAGCAAGTGCGTATGACGTGTTGTCAATTATAGTTTGAAGCAAGATATTTAAGAGGTTCACGACAACCCTCTGCATGCTGACACTCGACTACTTCTGTCGCTGTCAAATCCAAAAACGACCCCAAAGAACTAGTACAAAGATACGAAATCATCTTGCAGCAAACAATGTGCAACTTGAAAATCGCACATAATTAACAAATCATAAGGGAAATTGCCTCCCTATTTAGTTTACTATCCTTCCTATATTCTGTCCTCCTTATCGAAATTCTTATTTCCTTTCCTTGAAATAAAAATTAAATTGGTTTAAGTTTCCATATAGGTAATTGAATTAAACTAAAGTAAGGTTATATCAAAAGTAATTATGGTTAAAATCTCCTTAATTTTAGGAAGAAACTATTCCGAAACATGAAAAAAATACTCATCATCGAAGATAATTCTGCCATTCGGAATTCTACCTCTGAAATTTTAAAATTAGCGGACTATCAGGTGATGGCCGCAGAAAATGGCCGAGAAGGAGTGGAATTGGCAAAAAGTAAACTTCCGGATTTGATTCTGTGCGATATTCTGATGCCTGATTTAGATGGCTATGGTGTACTCCGAATCTTGAGTAAAAACAAAGAAACTTTGGGGATTCCGTTCATTTTTATTACATCCAAAAACTCTAAAAGCGACTTACGAAAAGGAATGAATCTCGGAGCAGACGATTATATATTTAAACCATTCAAGGAAACAGATCTCTTGGAAACAATTGAAACACGGCTGCAACGATACGAAAATATCTTAGAGAAATATACACAGGCTATTTTGGAAAAGGAACCTGAATCTAGCGAAATCGCTGAAGAAATAGACGATTTACTGAATTTTTCGGCTGGAAGAAAGGAAAAAATTGTCCTGAAAAAAGAAAAAATCTACCAGGAAAGCGATTATTCCAATTACGTTTATTTTGTTTTGACAGGAAGAATAAAATGCTTAAAAACAGATACATACGGAAAGGAATATGTTACAGATATTTATTTTCCTGGAAATTTTTTCGGTTTTATGCCGCTGCAACAAGATGGTGAATACCACGATACGGCAATAGCATTGGAAGATTCAAACATTGCAATTATTCCAAAACGGGATTTCTTGCTTTTTGTTCAAAAAAACCAGGAAACAGCAAAGAAATTTATTGAATTGCTCTCTGAAAACATCAAGGAAAAGGAAAATCGTTTACTGCAGTTAGCGTATGCGCCTGTCCGAAACCGTGTAGCACATGCAATTTTGAAATATGGCACGGAGGATAGGAATAAAAACCTAACCATTACGGGAATTACACGAGACGATCTTGCTTGTATTGTTGGTTCCACAAAAGAATCCTTAATTCGAATTTTGACCGAATTTAAACGCGATGGTTTGATTCAATCGGACGGTAGAAATATTGTAATTTTAAATGAAAGGGACTTAAAACGCACCGCTTCCGGATTTTAATCAAATTGTTCCTAAGTACTTTTTAATTGGGAATTCCCTTACTGAAGCACTGATAAAAATCAACGATAACAGTATCATTTTATATTTTATGGGCAAAAAATAGCGCGTTACTTTACTAAACAAAAAGAAATAATTTAAAATTAGTAAAATGAAAGTAAAAGATGTAATGACAAAAAGTGCTTTAAAGTATTGCACGCCCGAAACAAATTTACACGAAGCAGCAAAAGCAATGGGAGAAGCTAATTGTGGCGCACTTCCAGTCGTGGACAGCAACAAAAAAATTGTGGGAATAGTAACGGATAGAGATATTTGTTTGTCTCTAGCGCAAAATACTGCTTTACCAATAAACCAGCGTAAAGTAGGCGAAATTATGTCAAGGAACGTGCAAACAATTAAAGGTTCAGAAGAATTAACTGCAGCTTTCCGAAACATGCGGGAGAAAAAAATTGGCCGCTTACCTGTGGTGGATGAACATGGGAAATTGGAAGGAATCGTAAGTTGGAATAAAATTCTAAATGAAACGGTGCGACATGGCGAACAAAATCTCGGCAGCGTCGATGAAGCAGGTGAAAATTTAGCTAAAACCTTACACGCTATCTCGAATAAACACGAAGCAAAAGTTCCAGCAGCCGTTTAATTTTCCACCATTACCCTATTATTTTGCGGTAACAGCGAACAAAGCCGTTTGCTGCTGCCGCAAAATAGCCTTTTACTAACTTATCCATACCTTATGCAATACAATCAATTTTACTCGGAGCTTGGAAAACTTCTCTACGCAATTGCCGACAGTGACAAACGTATTTCGCCAAAGGAAAAAGCGCGACTTTTAAAAATTATTGAAAAGGATTTGCTACCGGTTGAAACGCACAAAGACGGCTTCGGTTCCTCGGTTGCTTTTTATCCGGAAATCGAATTCACATACCTCGAAGATGAAATTGCCGATCCGGAAGCGGCATTCGATTCGTTCCTCAATTTTATCGACAAACACCGAACGGCAATCGATCACAAGATGCGTGATACCTGCCTTCATTTCGCTATAGAAATTGCAAAAACGGACTATTGAATCACAAAAAAGGAAAAAGAACTGCTTAAGAAGTTGAAAGAAAAACTAGCTAAATTGGACTAATTACTTGCCCGAAAGTACCTGTTTCCAACTTTCATACACGCGTGTTCCCTTGTCCGGATCGTTCTCAATATTTAGAAAAACATCCATTTCCTGCTGCAATTCTTCCACGTGGGAAATCAATCCTACAATTCTGTTTTCGCTGCGCAAGGCTTTCAACGTTTCAAAAACGATTTGTAAATTTTCGGAATCCAAGGTGCCAAATCCTTCGTCCAAAAAGAAAAAATGCTGCTCAACCCCAGCATTGCGCTGTATATTTTCCGATAAAGCCAAAGCTAAACAAAATGCCGCTTGGAAAGTTTGACCACCGGAAAGGGATTTTAAACTTCTTGTTTTACCGTTGTTTAAGAAGTCGCGAACCAAAAAATCACCTTTAGCTGACAATTCCAACTTGAACTTTTGGCGCACCATCTTCTGAAAACGAACATTTGCCAGTGCTACCACATTTTGCAAATAACGCCGCGAAACAAATTCCACAAAACCATTTCCTATAAACATCTTTTTTAATGTTCCAATGTCTACCGCACGTACCTTCAAGGTATCAAATTTTTGAATTAGCGTTGCTTTTTTTGCCAAATTTTCATGTAAAGTCTGCAAAATACCTTCCAATTTTCCTTTCGATTCTGTCAGGAATAGAAGTTTTTCTTTGGTTTTCCCGTATTCGTCCAATTGCAACTGGTAGGCTGCAGCGTCAATAGGATTTTCGCCAGCTACCAATTTTTCCAATGCATTCTTTTCTCCCTTTGACTCATTCAATTTCGTGCGATTCGCTGTTATTCCTTTGCGAAGGTTTTCGACATCCAGTTCCTGCTGCAGAATAGCGGTGATTTCATCGCGCGTTTTACCTTCGCTTCCTAATTTTAGTCCGATATCAGAATTGATTTTCTTTTCCGTGTTGGCGAGAATTTGTACCTCATTCGATTGAAACGTAAACTTCCCACCCAATTCTGCAAGTAGAATTTCCAATGAACCTTTTTTGAGCGTTTGCTCGGTAATCTGTCGCGCATTGGTTTCAATTTCACGCAATAACGTTTCCTTTTCTGCTTCAATTTCTGCCTTGCTACTGTTCATATATGCTGCTTCAGAAAGTTCTTTAACTTCAGCTCTGCGCAAATCCAATATACCTTGAATTGTAGCTAATGCTATTTTCTTCTGGTTAATTAGTGGCTCCATTTCTTGCATTTCAAGCACTAATTTTTCAGTTTCTTCACCAATGTTCAAAAGGGATTTTTTAAATTCCTCTACCCGCTTTCCCGATGCTTGAACGGCGGAGAAAGTTGATTCAAATTTTAATTTATCTAAAGCACTATAACTTGCATTAGGAGAGTTTGTTAGGCAGCTTAATTTTTCTTGTTCGAGCGTAGATTTCTCCTTTAAAACGCCTTCTTTTTGGGTCGAAAAGGATTCCTTTTTAACTAAATTGTCGGAAAGTCGGGAACGAAGCCTTTCAAACGCACTCAATTCTTCTTCGGCTTCTTGTATATTCTTGGAAATTTGTTCTAACATTTCTTCCGAATGTGACCATTCCAATGGCTTAGGATGGTGCAAGGAACCGCACAAATCACACGGTTTTCCTTCTTCCAAATCAACAGCAAATCGCTGTAATTCCTCCTGAATTTTCAACTTTGTCTGCGCTACACGTTGCGTGCTTAACGCCTTGGTCAACGTTTCCTTAAAAATACCGTAATACACATCCAAAGCAACAGCATCAAAAGGTTCTGGCAACAGTTTGAAAAATAATGGGAAAACGGAATTTCTTTCATTAATTACTTGTAATTCAATAGAATGAATGCTTTCATTTAAACCTTTTTCTTTCTCTAGAAGAATATTTTCTTGTTTAGAAATAGCGTCCAACTGTTCAAACCACATTTTCAGCGCAAAGAGTTTTTCTGCTGGAATATGTTCCTTTTCGGCTTCTAGAATTTGCTCTTCCAACGATTTTTTTGTAGCAGTACATTCGGCTTTCTTTGCAACAAGTTCAGAATTTTGATCGGTTAAAGCGGTTAATTCTTTTTGCTGCTGTACCTCCTTTTCCCGCTCAGAAAAAAGCACAGCCAATTTTTCTAGTTCTTCTGCTTTTTTCTTTTTCGAGGCAGAAAATCCCTTTTCGATTTCTAATGTCACCAATTGCTCCGAAACACCAGTTAATGCAAATTGTTCGGTCTCCACGTGTTGGGATAATTCTTCCAATAATTGCTGCGATTCTTTGCGTTTAGCGGCTATATCGCTGGCAGCATCAAATAAATTACTGTACGCCAGTTTCACCCGCTCAAATTCAGCAATACGCTGCTCTTGCTGCACGTCCAGAATTTCTTGCGCTTCCAGAACGGTTAGTTGCGCGCGAACGCTTGCTAATTTCTCTAAATTTTGCTGCAATTGTTCCAGCATTTTAATCGCTTTATCTTGCGCTTCTGCAGCGTCCTTTGTTATATTAAAATCAGCAAGAACACTTTGTAATTCCTCCTCAAATTGGTGGATGGATTCGAGAGAAACGGTTTCAAAACCGCGTAATTCTCCTTCTAAAAGATTGAGTTTCTCTTTATTTTGCGCATCTAAAACGGCAACTTTTGCGGAAAGATCAAAGCGCTGTAAACCAAAAAGTTCTTTCAGCATTTTTGTACGCTCTGCAGGTCCTAATTCCAAAAATTCTTTGAATTGACCTTGCGGAATAATGATGGTTCGTTTAAAATTTTCGTAGGAAATCCCAACGGCATCTTCGATCTCATTTTTGGTGATCGGAACTAAAACGCCTGCTTCTTCGCGGTAGAAATCGTGGTTGGCAAGTTTAACATCCTCAAAATTATTTCTATTTCGTGTTAATTTTAGCTGTGCTGCATAGGTCGTGTTTTCAGCTCCGGCACTGAATTTAAAGTGAATCGTTGCTTCTGATGCTTTTAAATTCAACATGTTGTAATAGCGGTTGTCGCCGGTAATCAAAAAACGCTCTGTTTTTCCATAAATAGCCAAAGCCATTGCTTCTAAAATAGACGATTTTCCGCTTCCTACTTTCCCGAAAATACCAAACAATCCTGCTTCCAGTAATTTTGAAAAGTCAATTACTTGCTCGTCAACATAGGAATATAATCCTTTGATTTTTAATTCTATAGGTATCATAATTCCGTATTTTGACTGATGACCTCTTTGAACAATTGCAGCAGTGCTTCGGGCGGTTCTTCATTCCCATTTTTATAGTTAAAAAATTCCACAAACAACGCATTCATATCTCTGGAATCGTCAATTTCAAATGGGTCTATTTCCTCCGTTTCTCCTTCTTTTAGTCTGATTTTTGGAATAACATCCACGATATAATTTTGCGCTTGTGAAAGCTGTTTGCGGGCCGATCCGTCCAAAAATGTATCTGTTTGAATGGTAACTTCCACGTAAACTTCCGGATTCTCCAGCAACCAACTAACGGCATCTTCGATGGAAGCAAATTCTTTTCGCGTTAATCCGCGACCTTGTGTTAAGTGAATCGGCTCATATTTTGCTGCTTTTCCAGGTTCTAAATCGATAATTACAACTTGCTTTTTCTGATCTGCTTCGGCAAAACTATAACTCAAGGGCGAAGAACTGTAAACGATTGGACACGGAATTTTATCGATGGAATGGTAACGGTGTAAATGTCCGAGCGCAACATATTGCATTTGTTTCGGGATGTTTTCAGAAAAAATTGGTTGTGCGCCACCGACGTGTAAAATGGATTTTTCGCCTTCTGGTTCTGCTTCTGCCTCGCCTCCTTTTTTCATAAAAAATAAATGCGCCGTCAATAGGTTTACGCCATTTGAATCGCAGTATTTATCCGCTAATTCCCGCCATTTTTCTTCCAATATTTCCCGAAGAGCGCTTTCTTTTTTCTCCATCCCCAAATAGGTTTTCAAACGCAATTCATTGGCGTAAGGCGTGAAAATCACGCGCAAAAGCGGTTTATTCTTTCCCATATGAATTTCTAGAAATCCAGCTTCGGAACGCGTCACTTCAATTCCTCCTTCGGTGGAAAAAGGTTTAATTTCTGTATCCGGAAATCCGCACAAGATAATACCGTTCATTTCTGCCAATGGATTTGGTGCTTCCACCCTCTCCGGCATATCGTGGTTTCCAGCAATTGCCACAACTGCACGTTTTCCATTATTCGTCAAGCGAAATAGCGTTTTGTAGAATAAATCCTGCGCTTCCGCTGGTGGATTAAACGTATCAAAAAGATCGCCTGCAACGATTACAACATCAACATTTTGTGCATCCGCAATGTCGCAAATTTCAGCCATTACCAATTTCTGTTCTTCCAAACGGGAAAAATGATCCAGTTTTTTTCCTAGATGCCAATCTGCTGTGTGTAAAATTCTCAAGCTCATGTCGATTCAAATCGTTGTGTTCTGAAGGGTCTATTTCCTTATTATATAGCTTTAACGCTAATGTATTACCGAATATGGTCACAAATCCAAGTTGTTGAATTTGGGCTGTATAAATCTACTAAATTAATTTATGTTTTTCCCATGAATTAAACCGTACAAGTATTTTTTTCTTCTAAGAAAATGAACGTAAATTTGTCTGAGATGTACGCCCGTAAATGAAAATGAATTGCTGGATTTTTTTGTTATTTTCTTCTGCCATGTTCGCGCAAGATACGACGTGTGTGTTTAATGCTTACAACAAAACTGGCGGACTTTATTTCTTCAGTACGTTTTATGAACCGGGAATGCAAACGCCTTTAAATGGAACTTGCCAGTCCAATTACAATGGGAAATTATATGAAAAACGCGTATTTAAAAACGGCCGCATGTTGCAGGAAATTTGCTACCATACAAATGGAAAATTAAGGTCGGAATTCAAATTACAGGAATCGCCAATCGATAAAAAGATCGCCTTTTCAAAGCGATACAGTGAAAATGGAATTCTGGAGGCACATTCGATTTATTATTACAACAAGGAAAACCGACGCTGCGAATATGCCAAAGAATTTTGGCCAAACGGAAAATTACGGTTTGAGCAACATAGTGCATGGGCGCGAAAAGCGGATTTGGATCCTTCTGAATTCCCGAACCATCCGCCGCATACTATCGACGAAGATGGCTTTACGTATTTACGCGTTGCATTTGGCGATTACTTTTCCTACTACGAAAATGGAAATCCAAAGGAATTTATTCAATACCAACCAGTTTTCACGATGAATTACGATGAAATTGCCCGAAACGGTATATACAAACTCTACTGGGAGAATGGGCAAATTCAAAGCAAAGGATTTTACAAGGAAAGTAACAAAGATAGTACTTGGCTTTTGTACGATTACAACGGGAAATTATCGGAAGAAAATTACTATTCCGGAAATATGAAAGTCGGTATTTGGAAAGGATTTCACAGCGATGGATCGAAGCGCTACGTGTACGATTATTTAGTCGAAATAAACGGTTTTTTACTGCCTAACCAAACCGAATGGAATGAAAAAGGAATCCAAACACTGGAAATAATCCGCGATAAAAGTGGCAATTCCTCGAAGAAAATCTGGACAGATGCCGGAATTTTAATCGAGGAAACAAGTTGGAACGAACAAACAAAAATTACTAGTTTTACGAAATGCTGGTATCCAAGTGGGAAATTAAAATCGATTTTAGATAACCGCACAAACGCAGACACAAACTACGTCGAATACTATGAAAATGGTGTTTTGGCAAAAGTTAATGCGAAAGAGCAACTTGGAGATACGCTACGAACTTCCAGAAAAGAATGGAATTCCACAGCGATTTTAACCCTTGAAATCTGCAGTCTCACCGCCCCAGATTCCAACGTGTTCTCCCTGCGTTCGTATTACAATTCCGGAAAACTAGAACATTCCATTTTGGATAAAAACAAAGAGCGTATAGAAGAATATTTTTATTCGAACGGAACAAAAAAGAATGTTTTTCAAACTGAAAATGGCTTGTTAAACGGTATATTCCAACGTATTGATTCAACAGAAATCGTGCGCGAAGATGCGGATTATATCAATGGAATAAGACATGGGATCTATAAAAAGTATTCGGATAAAGGCGTGCTTGTTTTTGAACAGAAATATGAATATGGTTGTTTGGACCCTGCAAAAAAAAACCTGCGTACTTCGCCAGTATCGATGCTTCAAGAACTTTCCAGCGAGGAAAAGAGAGTAGTTTTAGCACAAGCATACACGTGTTTAAATAGTGCTAATTCCGAAGCAAAAAAATTGATTTTTTCGCAAGAAGAAATAGATTCGATAGCGCAGCGTATTCTGTGGCTGAAAGAATTCTGGAACGCGAATTGTGCCTTTCCGTTGGACGAGAATAATGCCAAATTACCAAAAATCGAATTCAGATTGCCCGTTTATTATTTTAAAGGTGCAGATATTGGCGACACTTCTGTTCAAGCAGTGAAAGATTTAGTGCACCTTTTTACCAAATTGGGTTGGCGGTATCCAACAAAGATAGAATTGGTGGACGGCGCCTATATTTTCGCTTACGAAGATTCCATTTTTTATTCCGATATCTTTTGGAACAAACATTTTTCCTACTACTTCCAGAATGGATTGGCATTTATTGCGCAGCAAGGAAGGATAAACGCTGACGTTGAGTATGGTTTTAATAAAAGACGCAAGATGCCAGCTAGCCTGCAGATTTATCGAAAAACTTCCTGCGTATTTGAAGCGAATTTGGCGCAAACTGGCGCAAATTACCGTTTTCTGATTTACAACGATGGAAGTGTGGAATTCTATAACCAATCCCAAACATGGGAAGATGTGATAAAAACCGAGGGTACTTTTATCCAAATGGGTTGGGATTAAAAGAGTGTAAAATCAGGTGAATATTGCCTTGAAAAAATAAATTTTGTCCGCTACGTTCTCGCTTTCAAAAAAACACGTACTTTTAGTAATTGTATTTAATACCAAAAGTAAATTATGGAAATAGCAATTATTGCACACGACGGAAAAAAGGCGGAAATGGTTCAATTTTTAAATGAGCAAGCAGATATTTTACACAAAAACGAAATCACCTTAGTTGCAACCGGAACAACAGGTTCCAAAGTCGAAAAAGCTGGTTTTGTAGTTACTAAATTACTGTCTGGACCGTACGGTGGGGATGCGCAAATTGCAGCGCGCGTTGCAGAAGGAAAATGTAATATGGTGATATTTTTTCGTGATCCATTGGAAAAACATCCGCACGAACCAGATATTTTTATGTTGATGCGCTTGTGCGATGTACACGATATTCCATTGGCAACAAATCCGGCAACTGCAACGCTTTTATTGCGCGCAATCAAGTAAAGTTATTTTTTCTTCTTGAAAAAGCGCACGGAAACGATTGGAATTATAAAGATTAAAAGGGTTAAGGCGGAAACGAATAAATCAAATTCTTCGGATTCTACCCATTCGAAAGATGGGAAAAAATGCACCACCATTGCAAAACACAATTTCAATCCTAGTATTCCAATTACCAAAAATGCTGACTTTTCGAGGAACGGGTATTTTGCCATTAGCACAACGAAGTACTTTGCAACATAACGCATTGCAAGAATACCAATGAAAACGCCAGTACAAATGATAAACAAGTTTGGCGTGTAGGCTACAACTGCGAAAATATTATCAATGGAAAAAACTATATCCATGAATTCAACTGCAATTACAGTTGACCAAAATACGCCGAAAATTCCAATCGTAGAACGGTACAATTTACTCTTCTTGGTATCTTCTACCTCTTCTTTAATTTCAGCCTTCGAACCTTTTGCAAAATGACTGAATGCCATGTACAACAAATACGCTCCTCCAATTGGTTTCAACCACCAAATTTCCAAAATTTGTTCTACCAGTACCAATGCGATTCCACGAAATAAATACGCACCTAAAATACCGTAGCGTAATGCTTTTTTCTGCTGGTCTTCCGGTAAATCTTTTACCATTGTAGCCAAAACTGCAGCATTATCAAAGGACAAAAT
>CANJSS010000092.1 GCA_947476955.1 Flavobacteriales bacterium | reverse complement strand
TATTATTCTCAGCATGCATTTATTTCTACAGGAAAAGAATATCTGGAAGATGATATTCCACATGTAGAAATGCTATTTACACCAAATAATTAATATATGAATACTAAAAACACTTTTTTTATTGCTTCAAGTATTGCGTTAACAGTAAGTTGTAATGTAATCAAAGACAATAGTTTAGTAAATGAAAACGTTACAGTTAAAGAACAGAAAACGCCAATTACACTGCAAACAGTTGATCTAGCTTTTTTAAATGTTAAAATCGCACCACAAGAAGATTTCTTTCAATTTTCAAACGGTACGTGGATTGCAAATAATCCTGTTCCTCCATCCGAATCGCGCTGGGGAAGTTTTAACGAATTGGAATTAAATAATAAGGTAAAGCTTACTCAAATTTTAGAGAACTTCAAAAATAGTTCACCAACCGTAGGAACGGATGCATTCATACTTGGTAATTTCTATGCTTCTTTTATTGATATGGAAACACGCAATAAACTCGGAGTGACCCCTATTCAAAAGGATTTAGACCGTGTTAATACCTTGGCTTCCAAATCCGAAATAATTTCGTTGGTTGCAAGCCATCATATTTTAGGGATAAATAGTTTGTTCTCATTTGGTGTTGGCCAAGATTTGAAGAATGTTGATAAAACAATTAGTTATGTTGGACAAGGTGGTCTTGGATTGCCAAATAGAGATTATTATACATCCGAAAATAAAAAAACAATTCTAGCCAAATATGAAAAACACATCCAAAACATGATGGAGTTGCTTAATTTTCCTGAAAAAGAATCGGTGGAAATTGCAAAAAATGTTATTTCCTTCGAAACAAAATTAGCGAAAGCGATGATGTCGCCAGCTGAATTGCGCGTTCCAGAAAACACTTATTTCAAAAAGTCGCGCGACGAAGCACAGAAATTATTCGGTAAAATTGATTTCGATTCTTACCTAATGGCTATTGGTAGTCAATCATTCGATTCGTTGGTCGTTTCACAACCAGCTGTTTTAAAAAATGTCAATGATTTGTTGGTTTCTGAGCCAATGGAAGTTTGGAAGAATTATTTACTTTGGAAAACAATTCACCATTACGCTGGAAATTTAGACCAAAAATTTGTTCAAGAGAACTTTCAATTTTATGGCGGTGTTTTGAGCGGTAAAACGGAGATGAAACCTTTAAACGAAAGAGCAATAGATCAAATTACTGGAAAAGATTTTGGTGAATTATTAGGAAAAGCCTTTGTGGAAAAATACTATTCCAACAATGCTAAGAACCGAGTAAATGAAATGGTTGACAACCTTTTATTTGTTTTTAAAGGAAGAATTCAAGAATTAGATTGGATGTCACAAGAAACAAAAAACGAGGCGCTCAATAAATTAACTTCCATTGGTAGAAAACTGGGATATCCCGAGAAATGGGAAGATTACAGCGCTTTAGCTTTTAAAAGCAATTCTTATGTTGAAAATTTAAAAACGGAAAGTCAATTCTCACATTCGAAAAACATGCTGGAATTAACGCTTCCTGTTGATAAACAAAAATGGGGAATGCCTGCACACATGGTCAATGCTTATTATCATCCACTTTTAAATGAAATTGCTTTTCCTGCTGGAATTATGCAACCGCCTTTCTTTGATGAAAACGCTGAAGACGCGGTAAATTATGGAAGAATCGGGATGGTTATCGGTCACGAATTCACGCACGGATTCGATGATATGGGTTCTAAATTTGCGGCTGATGGTTCATTTAAAAATTGGTGGACAGACACAGATCGTGCGGCGTTTGAAAAGAAAACCGGATTATTAGGAGAGACATTTTCAACTTTTTGTCCGATTGAAGGACATTGTGTAAATCCAGAGCTTACAATGGGAGAAAACATTGCAGACCTTGGTGGATTGACAATGGCGTATTATGCATATAGTAGAACAGAGGAATTTAAATCCGGGAAAGTACGAGAAGGATATTCGCCAGCGCAGCGTTTTTTCATCGCTTATGCGCAATTATGGAAAATCAACTATACGGATGAAGAGATGAAAAATAGAATTGCGAATGATTCACATTCACCTGGAATGTATCGCGTAAATGGTCCGCTAATGAATTGTCCGGAATTCTTTACTGCATTCGATGTGAAGGAAGGAAATAAAATGCGTAATTCAAGCACTAAAATTGCGCGAATCTGGTAAGAAGTGAACTAAATAAGAAAGATTTCACAAAAAAAAATAGCCTTTAACAGGCTATTTTTTTTTTGTGAAATTAATTCAAGTGAATAAGGAAATATTCCTTTTTTGATTTTTTTACTTCCAAAGTTCTACTAAAATTTAAAATTGTTTCGATTGATTTTTTAGAAGGTCCGATTTTTAACTCTTTGGATTGAGCGAATTGCGGGTATTTTTTCAACATAGGCTTAAAGTTTAATTAAACATTATAGAATTCAAACGCGAGAATTAAAACTTTAGTATGTTGTTTAAAAATTATTTAACGTCCTACTAATACGAACCCAGCCATCTCCTAAGAAACCATTCTACCGAAAGTAAAAGCAGGAGAAGGAAAAACAAAATCTTGTAATCTATCAAATCATTAAAAGCAGCTTCTTTATAGGAAACACTGGTGATATCGCGTCTACTTTTTATAACGGAAATTGTTTTTTTGTAATTCTTCAAAAGTTCAAAATCCCCTTGTGTTGCAGTTGATATTTGATTTAAAAGACTGTGATTGGCGTAATTATCTAATGATTCAAGAGCAATATCTTCCACAATAAAAACCCCAGATTTAGCATGCGATTTCCCATTAAATTTTGTGGATGCTGTCCAAGTATATTTACCTGGACGTAAGCGGCCGATTGATAATTTATAGAAATTGCCGGAAACTCCAAATTGAAGATTAGATTTTTTACCATTTTCATCACTAACTACCATATTGATTTTTGGCTCTGTAATCGCATCCATAGCGTCGTTGTAAAAAGTTGCATTGACAAGAACATCTTCTTCCTTCGTAAATCGTTTTGGTAAGGTAACATGCAATGAGGAAGCATCTTGTTTAACCAATAAATATTGCGTAGTTTTTTGAATTAACTCGGTAAATGCCTCAAATGAACCAGTACGAATAAAATCATTCATTTTCCATTTCCAAGTGCCTTCTCCAAAAATAACACCATATTTAACTTTGTCCCGCTTATTAAAATAGAGTAAAGGATCCTTTTTTCTAATAGACCCAAGGCGTTGAAAAATCAACACTTCCGCTCCACCCGATATTTTCAAATCTCCAAATTTCGATTTCAATGGGGGGAAATAATCAATTGCTTGTTTAACAGATTCTGATAATTCAAAAGGTTTAAAACCTTCGTTTAGTATACCTTGATTTTCATCTGTTTGATTTCCTCCTGACAGCGTCATGCCAATATTCAGTTTTTGAATAATGGAATTGGATGTATTTGGTCCTACACAATACAAAACAGGTGTATTTTTCTCCAACAATGAACTGTTAAGTGCCGGATCGAAACCAATTCCTGGCTCATGCCAAATGACTAAATCAACATTCTTTGAAACACGATTCCAGTCTTTTATTAAAACGGATTCTACCTCCAAATTTTGATCCTGCTCTATACTGTTTTTTAATGCAGCTAAATCCGGATGCGGAGCGCCTGAAAGAAGTATAACTTTACTCCTCGAATCAACTACCTCGATGTAAAATACGCGTTTATTATTTGCATAATTGTATTCGTTCGATTCTCTGGAAATAGATACGGTGTAGGAATGAAAACCTATTTTATCCGCTTCCAATAAGAAACTTACATGCTCAAAATCCCGCTTACCATCTTTGTAGACGATTTGCTGCGAAGCAAGCGTTTTTCCATTGGAGGAAATCGTGACAACCGTTTTTCCTTTACCCATTTTAATGGCTTCCACATCTACTTCAACGGGAAATTTGTTTTTATAAAACGTAACTTCATTTGCTGCAATATTTTTTATGTAATGGTCGCGCTTTTTAACCGTATCCCCAACTCCAAGAGTAAAAACAGGCGTTAAACTGATCTTTTCAGCTGAATAAATAGGGTTGTTTCCATTATTGAAATTTCCATCTGAAACAAATAAAATCCCTCCAATATTGCGGTTATAATAATCTGTTTGAATTTTTTCAAAACCAGCCGATAGATTAGATTCTCCAGCTTTAAATCCGTCGAATTTACCATATTCCGCTTGCGTTCCAACTACCATATCCACAACTTCGAACGATTCATCTAAATCTTCCTGCAAAGAAGCATGTAATTTGTTTACTAAATCTGTTACTTCACTACTGTCTTTGTAGTTTTTCATGGATTTAGAAATGTCAATCATGTTTATAATAATCGGTTTTTCAATTCTATAATTTACGGCTTCGAAAATAATTCCGAACAACAAAACACCTATAAGGAATAATGAGAGTGCGCGTAAAGACAGCAGTGAAATACGCATATTCCTACCTAAACCTTTGAACCAGTTGGAGTTGGAATACAACCAATATGCAAGTAGAATACTTACTACAACCAAAGGAAGTAGCCAAAAAAGCGGTATGTCTGATGCGAATCTCATAGTTTCTCGCTCGAAATTACAAAACAATCCGAAAAGGAAGGCATTAGTTTTTAAAATTAGGTAAAATTGGTACTTTAAATTCCATTTAAAATCAAACCATCTATGGTTTCGATCCGACTTCAATAGATTCAATTTGAATCGTTAGAATTTAAAACACATAAATTTTCGCATCCATTAAACAGAAGGTTATTTTGATTTCATTTTATAGGATAATCCCAACCCAAGCATGGATTTAAATTGCGTTCGAGGTCCTGTAAATCCTTTTGCGTCTAAAATCTGAATATCGTGGTCGTACAGTAAATTCCACTGCAACGATGCAGAAAACAAAGAATTCACCTTAAAAACAAATAGCGCTTCTGCATTCACATCTATATTTTGTGGTTTTACCACATAGTTGCTGAATAATTCCACTTTTGACTTTAAATCGATATTTTTAGCCAAATTCTTTTTATATGTCAATTTGAAATAAGCCCCAACTTCCGCGCGCATTCTTTTTCCTTTGGTAACAACATTTCCAAACAGATCAAAAATTGCAGGTTCAACGCCAAACGCACCGCTATTTGCTAGGAGCGCATCGTTTACAATGGTTAATTTCATTGCCAATGGCGATAAAAAAGCTGATAAATCCTTTTTTGGTGTGTATTCAATTCCCACTGCTAAACTCACATAGCCTGGCGCTAGGAATTTAGAAATTCGAACCGAATCATTTGGAAAACTAAAGCCATCTAGCATTTGCGTTTTGAAACCGCCTAGAACCGAAAGGTAAAAATGTTCCTTTAATTTGTATCCAATATTGGTGGAAAGATCGATTTTATCGTCCGTTTTTTGGAGTTTTTCTTTCGAATCTTTTTCTAGGTATTTTAAACCTCCTAATGATAAACTCAGGTCATTTGCCCACTTAATTGCTTTTTTTGAATAAGTAGCACTTGCAATTATGGAAGCAAGAGCGGAAATATTGTTCCTTCCTCCTGCACTCCAATTAACAAAAGACGTTTGCGTTCCGTTCAAATTATACGTCGCTTCCGCTTGCCATTTTTTTGGTATAAGCGTATCTTTCACTTGGGAAAACGCAGAAATTGGAAGCAATAAGATAAAAAAGGTAGCTTTTTTCATGTTTTAATTGTTAGGTATTTTACAACTAAAACTACAATTATTTTTTAAAACGACACAATTAATAGCCACCTACACATTCGAAAAATTAGATAGTTTTACTACCTTTGAGGTGGTTTTAATTTAAACAATACAGGATGTCAAAAGAAATTTACATTGTTGCTGCGGCAAGAACTCCAATTGGTTCATTTATGGGTGCATTATCCAGTGTTCCTGCTACTAAACTTGGTTCTATTGCAATCAAGGGAGCTTTGGAAAAAGGAAAAGTTAATTCGGAATGGATCGATGAAGTTTTCATGGGAAATGTTTTGCAAGCTGGAGTTGGACAAGCACCTGCGCGTCAAGCTGCACTCGGAGCTGGTTTAGGACAAAATGTTCCTTGTACAACAGTAAATAAAGTATGTGCTTCTGGAATGAAGGCAATTATGCTTGGTACTCAATCCATTTTAACTGGAGATAACCATGTTGTTGTTGTTGGTGGAATGGAAAATATGTCGCAAGTTCCGCATTATTTGGACGGAAGAAATGGTGTGAAATTCGGAAACATCGCCATGCTTGATGGTATTACGAAGGATGGATTATTGGATGTTTATTCCAATGTTCCAATGGGAAATTGTGCGGAAATATGTGCAAAAGAGCATTCGATAACGCGCGAGGACCAAGATAATTTCGCAATTGACTCGTACACGAAATCTGCAGAAGCATGGAAAGCAGGAAGATTCAACGAAGAAGTTGTTCCTGTTGCTGTTCCACAGCGAAAAGGAGATCCAATCAACGTGCTACAAGATGAAGAATTTACCAATGTTTTTCTGGATAAAATACCAAGTTTACGTCCTGCTTTTGAAAAAGATGGAACTATCACTGCGGCGAATGCTTCAACCATAAACGATGGCGCGTCTGCTTTAATTCTTGCATCGAAAGAAGCGGTTGAGAAATATGGTCTAACACCAATTGCAAAAGTGGTAAGTTATGCAGATGCTGCACAAGCGCCAGAATGGTTTACAACTTCTCCATCTAAAGCAATTCCAATTGCATTGGGTAAAGCTGGTTTAACAGTGGGCGATATTGATTTTTGGGAATTAAATGAAGCGTTTGCTGTTGTTGGGATTGCGAATACAAAGATTTTAGGATTAGACCCCTCCAAAGTAGATGTTAATGGTGGTGCAGTTTCATTGGGACATCCACTTGGAAATTCGGGTTCTCGAATTGTAGTAACCTTGATTAACGTTTTAAAACAAAATGGCGGGAAATTTGGTGGCGCTGCAATTTGCAACGGTGGCGGTGGTGCATCTGCATTGATTATTGAGAATATTTAAACGAAATACATTATTTGGAAAAGGATGCTATTGAAGCATCCTTTTTTTTTGTTACGTATATCCTTGGAAGTGTTCACAATTTTCAATTTTTCCAACGTTCAAGTTTTGGAATCGATCTGGTAGCAAGCCAAGCAAAGAATCTATTTATTCCGTCTTTTTTCATTTGTTGCATACAAAATTGTTGCATTTTTTTTGCTGTATCGATTTCAGGTGGCGTTAAAAACCTTCCTTTCTCAAAGCACATGGAGCAATATTTCTTACTTAACGTACCATCTTTTTCTGTTCCGCCGCCTTTTTTATCTTTCTTTAACGGGAATCCACAACTTTGGCAAAATGTATATTCTTTCATCCTTTTGAATTTTAGATTGGTTTAAAAAAATGTCAGTTAATGAGTCGTAGGTTTTCGTTCGGTCGGATTTTTTTTAGCAATTACTATTTCTAAGTTAGAACTTTTACGTTTGATTTTAAACTTTTTCGGATTACTTTTTGAAGGTTTAGAAAGTGATGTAATCATTACGATTCTTTAATAACGGATTAATAAACACCAAACGGCAGCGTCTTTAGTCAAAATTTTGCGTTAGGGATTGTAATGGAAATCCTTTTGTTTTGTTGCAAAAGATTGGAATGGAAAGCCCGACCAGAAGGGAAACGCCAAAAAAAAAGCCGAACAAATGTCCGGCTTCTAGTAGTTGCAAATAGTATTACAACAACATATTTACTGGATTTTCCATAAATCCTTTGAATGTTTGCAAGAATGCAGAGCCTGTTGCGCCATCTACAACTCGGTGGTCGCATGAAAGCGTCACTTTCATCACATTTCCTGGTATAACTTGTCCGTTTTTAACAACTGGCACCTCTTTTATTCCGCCAATAGCTAAAATACAACTATCTGGAGGATTTACAATTGCCGTGAAGGATTCAATACCAAACATGCCAAGGTTAGAAATGGTAAATGTATTTCCTTCCCAATCGCTTGGTTGCAATTTTTTATCTTTCGCTTTTTGGGCAAATTCTTTCACTTCCGCACCGATTTGTGTCAATCCTTTTGTATCTGCAAAACGCACAACTGGAACGAGTAAGCCATCTTCTACCGCTACTGCAACACCAATGTGTACGTGGTGATTTCTACGAATTACATCTCCCAACCAAGAGCTATTTACATTTGGATTCAATTTCAAAGCCATCGCAACTGCTTTCACCACCATGTCGTTGAAAGAAACTTTGACACCTTCTACCTGGTTCATCGATTTTCTCGCTTTTATAGCGCTATCCATATCGATATCCAAGGTTAAATAGAAATGTGGCGCTGTGAATTTACTTTCTGCTAGTCTTCGTGCGATTGTTTTTCTCATTTGAGAAACTGTCTCGTCGACAAAAGATTCTGTTCCTGCTGGTGCAGCGCTAAATGTGCGTTGCGCAGGTGTGTAAGGAACATAATGGTCTACATCTCTTTTTACAATTCTTCCTGCCTCGCCAGTTCCGGCAACGGCTTGAATATCAATTCCTTTCTCTTCTGCAATTTTCTTCGCTAATGGTGAAGCAAAAACTCTATCTCCTGCGTTTACAGCTGGCGCACTTACTGCAACTGTTGCACTTGGAGCCGGCGCTGCTTCTTTCACAATCGGAGCTGAAGTTGGCGTAGCTAAAACTGGTGCTGCTTTTTCCGTTTCCGACGCAGGAGTATTTCCTCCGGCAATTAATGCTGAAATGTCTTCGCCTTTTTCACCAATAATCGCTAGGATTGCGTTTACAGGTGCTGCTTTTCCTTTTTCAACTCCAATGTATAAAAGCACTCCATCGTAGAACGATTCAAATTCCATTGTTGCTTTGTCGGTTTCGATTTCGGCAAGAACTTCCCCGTTTTTAACGGTATCACCGACTTTTTTTGTCCATTCTGCAACAACACCTTCTAACATGGTATCGCTTAACTTGGGCATGTATATAACTTCAGCCATTTTTTATCTATTTAAAATATCCTTCATACTGCTTTTTAGTCGGTATTTTAGGGATTTAATTAATATTCTTTAATGTAAGGATAATCCGTTTGGGTGTATACATCTTCGTACAATTCGTGTGCTTCAGGATACGGGGAATTTTCAGCAAACTCGACAGATTCCTGGACTTCATTTTTTACCCAGTTTTCAATTTCTTCAATTTGTACTTTTGTCATCCATTTATTCTCTTGGATAACATTCAAACAATGTTCAATCGGATCATTCGCCATCCATTCCGCAACTTCGTCTTTGGAACGGTATTTTTGTGGGTCTGACATGGAATGTCCTTTGTATCTATATGTTCGGATATCTAATAAAGTTGGGCCATCTCCTCTTCTCGCTCTGTCTGCAGCTTCTTCAATTGCTTCGTGAACGGATTCAGGAGACATTCCATCAACAATTTTAGATGGCATTTCATAGGAAAGTCCAATTTTAGAAAGATCTGTAACATTTGTTGTACGCTCCACGGAAGTTCCCATAGCATAATTATTATTTTCAATAATAAAGATTACGGGTAATTTCCAAATCATTGCCATGTTAAAAGTTTCGTGCAACGCTCCTTGTCGAACAGCACCATCACCCATTGAAACAAAAGCAACATTGTCCGTACCATTGTATTTTTCAGCAAAACCAACGCCCGCGCCCATTACAATTTGTGCGCCAACTATACCATGTCCGCCCATGAAATTCTTATCTTTATCAAAAAAGTGCATAGAGCCACCTTTTCCTTTGGAACATCCTGTCGAACGTCCGTATAATTCTGCCATTAATATCCTAGGATCTGTTCCCAATGCTATTGGATGTCCGTGATCGCGGTAAGCTGTCATGTGTTTGTCTCCTGGTCTACAAGCGCTTGCAGTTCCAACAACTATTGCTTCTTGTCCAATATATAAATGGCAAAATCCACCAAATTTTTGCTGAATATACAATTGACCTGTTTTCTCTTCGAATCTCCGAATGAGCAACATGTCCTTGTACCATTTAATATATGTTTCCTTAGAAAACTTGGACTTCCCAGCTTGCACTGATTTTTTCGTCGTTTTAGAAGGTCTGCTTGCAGTTTTTACCGCCATGTTTTTTTCAGTTAAAATTCGAGCTACAAATATAGAAAAATCTTAAGATACAACTATCGTTGTCTACAGAATGATTGAAAAGTTTTGCAATACTAATTGTTCAAAGTACCAAAAGTAAATTTAAAATTGAAAATCAGCATTTAAATCTTTGCATAATACTAGTAGATATTGGATTTAGAATTTAAATACAGCACCTATTTTTTTGCATAAAAGTGCATCTACAAATCATTCCATCCCAAAAGCAAATGGCAATAAATCCTTTGCCGAGGAAAAAATAATTGTACGCTTATTTTGACTTACAATAATAACGCGCATTGGTTTTTGTTGTCTCATTTCGGTTTCCAACATAACTTGTCGACAGCCACCACAAGGAGATAAAACCATATCAAAAGGCAAAAGATCCCCTTTCGCCACAACGCAAAGCGTTACAATATTCTGTTCTGGAAAATTAGCTCCAGCAAAAAACAATGCTACTCGTTCAGCACAGAGACCAGAAGGATATGCGATATTTTCTTGATTACTCCCTGCTACAATTTCTCCATTCTCTAAAAGCGCTGTTGCCCCTACTTTGAATTTACTATACGGAGCATACGCTTTGGCTAAAATTTCATAGGCTTGCGCAACCAAGGCCTGATCGTTTTCGCTTAATTGATTGTAATTTTCAAAATCCTCAAACGTAAATGTTCTGTTCTTTTTCATTTTTTATACTATCGTATTCGGTGTAAATTTAAGTGAATTTTAGATTAAATAGATTGAAAGTGACTTTAGAACAATCGGGAAGGCCAATTTCTTTTTTAAAAGAAATATTTTACTCGATAGTAAGTCTCAAGAATTCAATATTGTTAAACTTATGAAATACTCAAACTTTTCAACAATTCCATAGGGTATTAATTTCAACTAGAATGATTTTTCCATTTAAGAAACGTTTAAACCATTTCAAAATAACTAAATTTGCAACTGCATTATGATTCAATATAAAAAGGTAGCATTTTATACGCTCGGTTGTAAATTAAATTTCTCCGAAACATCTACTATTTCCAGAAACTTTGAAGAAGGTGGTTATGCAAAAGTTGATTTTGAAGAAGATCCAGATATTTATGTTATTAATACGTGCTCGGTTACAGAAAATGCCGACAAAAAATGTAAGCAACTCGTTAAGAAAGCTTTAAAAATAAATCCGGATGCATTTGTTGCTATTATTGGTTGTTTTGCGCAACTAAAACCAGTAGAAATAAGCAAAATTCCTGGTGTTGATTTGGTTTTAGGAGCGAATGAAAAGTTCAATATCCTAGAGCACATCGAAAAACTGCAAACGAAGCAAGAGCAAGCAATTGTTTCCTTTGAATCGATTAAAAAAACGGAGGATTTTATCCCTGCCTTTTCATTGGGAGATCGCACACGGTCGTTCTTAAAAGTGCAAGATGGCTGCGATTATTTTTGCACTTTCTGCACTATTCCCTTGGCACGGG
>CANJSS010000091.1 GCA_947476955.1 Flavobacteriales bacterium | reverse complement strand
GTTCCTATTCCAACAGATCCAGAATATTTAATTCTCATTTTTTCAGTACCTCCTGTTTCCAAATAAAAATCCCAAGCGTCATTCGTACCTATTGATTTAACTCCTCCAGCAGAATTTCCATTATAATTCCAAGTAAGTAGAGTACTCCAACTTGCAGTTGTGCCATTGGTGGTTAAATATTTATTGGCATTAAATGCTTGTGCCGGAAGCACTGCTGCGGCGACAGCGCTGGAAACGAATGCAGTTGTTGCTAACTGAGTTGTGTTTGTCCCTGCTGCAGCTGTTGGCGCCGTTGGTACTGATGTAAAAGCTGGTGACTCCAAAGGTGCTACACCAGTTACATCTGCTACCGGAATAGAAGCACTAGCTGTCATTGCATTTACTCCATTTCCTTTAATATAACCTGTTAAAGTTTCAGCCCCTGTTCCACCATTGGATACTGAAGTTGGTAATGTCAGTGAAACAATTGAAACCCAAGCTGAACTTGACTTGTATTCTAGCATATTTGTTGATGTATTAAAAATCACTAAACCAGTTTCAGGACTAGAAATACCATTTCTTTGTGTAGTCGTCATTCTTGGAGGTAAAAAACCTTTTGTCGTACTAGTGACATCTAATTCCGCTGATGGAGCCGGCGTAATTGTACCAATTCCAACTTGGGAAAATGCTTTGAGTGTAAAAAAGAAAAGTATTAATAAAGTTATCTTCATAGTTTTTATTGTTTAATTAAGTCTCAAATATAAAACTAATTTGCAAAAACGGCAACCACCATGCGGTTAAACAGGTTTTCACCGAAGTATCTTCGATTTAATCTATAGCAAAATTCATTCAGTTAGTTCTGCAAATACTCATTTGAGATCATGTGATACACGCCAAGTAAGTTTCTTTTGGCATTGCTTATTGCAACATGTACCCATTTAAGTGATGTTTTAGTGGTGATTTTATCGGATTTGAACGAAATGTGAGTATCGAACATTCTCGAAAAGTCTTCCTAACTGGTGCTTTTATCCGTTATAATCAACGATTCTTTTTCAATGTTGTTCTTTGCTATACCATTTATATCTATTGCTTTATGCGATGTCAACACTTTCATTTTAGCATACCTGAACTGAGAAGATTTTTCACCAGTCTCAATATCTTCAAGCGGAGTGGATTCAGCCATTACGGCAACATTAGTTTTTGATTGACTACATCGGTCACGTTTAAGCCGAACAGTGCTCGGGGCGGTAATCTCAAAATATCCTTCATCTAATTCCACACTTCTCTCCAAAGTATATTTATCATCCCTTTTGCCCATTCCAGATCTAATTTTATGCATCAAAACCCAAATAGTCCGGTAGCGTTTATGCCCAAGTTGTCGCTGCATTTCCAGTGCTGAAACACCTTTTTTAGTACTACTCATAAACGCCATGCACAGATACCATTTGTAGAATGGCAACTTGGCTGACTCCATGATCGTTCCACTTCGTAATGTTGTTCGGAAACGGCATTCAGAACATTGCCACTGCCATTTTGATTGAAGCCAATAATGCTTTGAGCATGAACATTTTTTACAGACTATTCCTTCTTTTTCACGGAATGCTTTCAAATGCATTCTACAACTGTATTCATTAGGGAAAATCTGGGTAAACTCGTATATCTTCATCGTTTTTTTGACAAAGATGTACAGGGTAGTTCGTAAACTTATTACGTTGTGGTATAATTGAGACCAGTCAATTAATTAATTTGTGTTTTCTAATCTTTGTCTAAATGTTTTTTATTATCACTTAAATCTAAATTACACCTTAAAGTATCTTCACAAACTTTTCGATAAGACTTCCAGAATTAGTTGAAACATGAACAAAATAAACTCCTGGTTGAAAAGTAGAAATTGCTAAATCATAAAAAGCCGTTTGCTCCTCAAAGGATTTTTCGGCTACTATTTGTCCTCGGGAATCAAATACTTGAAAATTTAATATTTCACCATAATTTAGGGAAAGTTGAATATATTCACTTGCAGGATTTGGAAGAATAGTCAAGCTGTTTTCTGCTGTTGTACAATCTTGAATATATACCATATCAGAATACGTGAAGATTCCGTCAAAATCAGTTTGCTTGAGTTGGTAATAACGCGTCCCTCGAATTGGCTCAGAATCCATCCAGTTATAATTCAATAATTGTGTGGAATTTCCGGCCCCTGGAGTGGTAACAATATTTTCCCAATTAACCCCATCTATGCTGCGTTCAATTGTGAAATCCGCATTGTTGTGTTCAGAAGCCGTTGACCAATACATGTTGACGTTTCCATCTTCGCAGATTGCGTCAAATGCTATTAATTCAACTGGAAGTGGATTCGCAGTTCCTACTGAAGCAAGTGCAAATGGACTGAAGGAGGTTATCGCGGCAGAAGAATTTAGGGTTCCCTCAGTTGCATTACCTGTCCAAGTTGCATTACCATGATCTGCCCATTTTGCTCCATCCCAGCGTGCAACCCGCAAATCAGCAGGGGCTGTTACACCGCAAGAATAAACATTATCCCAAGATAAGGTTACGGTTGCGGAAGATGAACCCACTGTTCTATTTAACATCCAATACTCACACAGAGAAACATTATTTAAAGTTGCATCTTTTAACGTTACATCGTAAGTAGGATTTGGATTGGTATAATAATATTTACATTCAAAAGCGTCTGAAGCTGAACTAGGTGCTGAAATTCCAGTTGAGCGAAGTTTCGCTCCCGTTCCTACTGGAAAGACAAACGAGGTGTTTCCAATTTTTTTGCACCAGCCATTAATATGGTTGGCATCCGCAGCGCCAGTGTAACTAGAACCTGCTTTAAACACAACTCTGTTGTCACCTGTAACGATATCCCCAGAGGTAAATGTTAATACACCCAACAAATTCAAATCATTAGAAGTTACTGGTGCACTGCCCAGTGCGGAAGTGGCAATTGCTAAATTGTTTGAATTATTGATGGTTACGTTGCAATCAATGGAGTAATTATTTCCGTCAATCGTTTGAGCTGCTGTTCCTGAAAAAACTAGGGAGCCTGATCCTCCCAAAGGAGCAGTATTACCGAGAACAGAAGTTACGCTTTTGTTTTGGATGGTTCCGTTATTAGTGAAAGCAGCATTAGGTTCAAGAATAAAACTTGATTCTAAACATGCCACAGTGCTAGTAGATGAAATAAATAACGTTCCCTTTATGCAGAATTGCGCCTTAACTGTAGTGAAAGAAAAAATTAAGATAATAAGAAAATTGAATTTTGAAAAAAAAGAATGATTCAATTCTTTTTCTAATTTAGGATGGTTCAATTGCATAAGGTTATAAATTGTAGTGGTTTTATTAAATTACTTGACAAATGTAATTATTTTTTTGGAAGAAAAAAATGTTATCTATTTAATTTTGATTTTGACTTTTAATATTGCAAATTTTAATAATCCCTTAATATCTAAAGGAATAGAAAAACTTTTTTTAAAAAATACCAACTTTCTGTGAAATAAACGTCTAATGCATTGTGGAATTAAAACAAAAATTTAACTTTGAGTTAATGTTATCTCAAAAAATTACTCATTTGTTAAGTGAATTCGAGCCCATAACCCTTTTGGAGATGGATAGAGTGAAACTTATGAACCGAGTAGATACTAAATTTGCTTTCTCCATCCACGAATTTTTAGATTTCCTACCAGCTCTTTCGGAGCATTACCTTATTTTAGAGATTGAAAATACGCGAACACCACGCTATGAAAGTCTATATTTTGACGACGATAAATTTTCTTTTTTCAAAGACCATCACAATGGGAGGTCTAACCGTTTTAAAGTTCGCTTTCGAAAATATGTGGATTCTAATCTTTCTTTTTTGGAAATAAAACATAAGTTTAAAGGCAGAACAGATAAAAGTAGGATTAAAGTAGACGTTATACCGACTGAATTGTCTGAAAACCACCAAGATTTTATAGAAAGTGTTACCGAAAAAAACAAGGAACTTCACCCTGTTATGTGGAATTCTTTCCATCGACTAACTTTAGTGAATAAGCATGAAAATGAGCGGCTTACATTGGATTTCGATATTACTTTTAACTGGGAAAACCGGGTTCAAAATTTTGAAAATTTAATCATTGCTGAATTAAAGCAGGAAAATGTTAACCGCAACTCTGCTTTCTATGCCTTAATGAAACAAAAATGTATACGACCCTACCGACTAAGTAAATATTGCATCGGATCAATTGAAATTTATGGTGGAACGGCACTAAAATTCAATAATTTCAAAAAGAAACTATTAAAACTTAAAAAAATAAATTCACATGCTGCTTGATTTCATATTACCATTAGCGAAAGAGAATAAAAATTTAGGCGTTCAACTTTTTAGCGAAGACGCCTATATATTATTACTGCGTTTGCTTGTAAACATGACATTTTTGACGATTCTAATTCGTTATTTATATTATCCTAAAACAAAACGTAAAGATTACCTTTTCACCTATTATTTGATTGGAACAATTACCTTTTTCTTGTGTTTCGGATTAAAGAAACTAGATATAGATACTGGAATGGGGCTTGGATTATTCGCTATTTTTGGAATAATTCGCTACAGAACAGATGCTATTGAAATCAAAGAAATGACTTATTTGTTTTTGATAATCGGTGTGAGTGTTGTTAATTCTTTGGCTTCAAACAACATTAGTATCGCTGAAATGGCAATTATTAATGTTACAGTTGTTTTGTTAACTTTTGGATTAGAAAATTTATGGCTAGTAAAACACGAAACACGCAAAACAATTAATTACGAACGTATTGATTTGATTGTGCCTGAAAAATACGATATTATGAAAGAGGATATTGAAAAAAGAACTGGTATTGCGATTAATCGATTTGAAATAGGCAAAATTGATTTCTTAACGGATACAGCATTAGTAAGAATTTACTATTACGCCGATGATCAAAGCTTTTCAGATTATTCTGCGAGCTAAATATTTCATTTTAGTATATTTTTATAATTTTCGGAATTCAAATTTCCATTTGTATTTAAAGCAATTTCAATATCTTTGAAACATGCATAAAATTCGTACGCTCTTATGGCCGTTTTCTTTGATATATGGAATTATTACCTATTTTAGAAATAAGCTGTTTGATTTTGGAATTCTCCCGACCTATGTTCTTCCAAATAAATCTATTTGCGTAGGAAATTTAAGCACAGGTGGAACCGGAAAAACCCCTCATGTTGCCTATCTAACTGAATTTCTTTCTGGAAAAATTGAAACTGCAATTCTTAGTCGAGGATACGGTAGAAAAACAAGTGGTTTTTTATTGGTTTCGAATCAAAACACAGCTCAAGAGGTTGGTGATGAACCGCTTTTTTACAACCACACCTTTGGCGAATCCGTGCATATTGCTGTCTGTGAGAACAGGAAGATTGGAGCTCAAAAAATTCAACAGCTTTTCCCAACCAATGAATTAATTATTTTAGACGATGCCTTTCAGCACCGCAAAATAAAAGCTGGCTTCACCATTTTGTTGACGGATTTCAATCTCCCCTTTTCGAAAGACCTGCTATTACCTGCAGGAAATCTGCGAGAATTTCAATCCGGTAAAAACCGAGCAGAAATTTTTATTGTCACAAAATGCCCTCCTCAGCTATCCGAAGCGCAAAAAAGTAATATGGCAAAATCTCTGAAAGTTAATCCGGAAAAACTATTTTTCTCCAGTATTAAATATGCGCCATTTAAATCCTTTGGTAAAATCGTTGGCAATCCAAGACATATCTTATTGGTTACCGGAATTGCTAATCCAAATGCTTTGGTCGAGAAATTGTCAGAAAAGTATTTTGTGGAGCACCTTAAATTTAGGGACCATCATTCGTTTAGTAAAGAAGAAATTGAACAAATTCACCAAAAATTTGATACTTTTGCATACAGCGATGCAATTATTCTAACGACGGAAAAAGATTTCATGCGTTTAAAGGATTTCGGTTTAGCTGAAAATTTCAATGCTTATCCCTGGTATTACCAGCCTATAACAGTGGAAATAGATAATGACAAACAATTTAAAGAAACTATAAATAAATATGTTAACACACTTTAAAGAATCTGTAGCATTTATAAAAGGAAGAACAACAGTTGAACCTACAATTGGTATTATTTTAGGTACCGGACTAGGCGGATTGGTGAATGAAATCAACGTAATGGATGAAATTTCTTACAAAGAAATTCCTAATTTCCCCGTTTCAACAGTAGAAAGTCACTCGGGAAAATTGATTTTCGGTGAATTGGGTGGAAAAAAAGTTGTTGCCATGCAAGGTCGTTTTCATTTCTATGAAGGGTATAACATGCAGCAAGTTACTTTTCCTGTTCGGGTAATGAAACTTCTTGGAATCGAAAGATTATTTGTTTCTAATGCTTCCGGCGGCGTAAATCCGGATTTTTCAGTTGGTGAAATCATGATTCAAAATGACCACATTAATCTTTTCCCAGCGCATCCATTAATTGGCAAAAACATAGACGAATTAGGGCCTCGCTTCCCAGATATGAGCGAACCCTACGATCCAACAATGATAGCATTAGCCCAAACAATCGCAGCGGAAAATAACATCAAAGTTTCGGTTGGAACATATGCTGGTTTAACTGGTCCAACGTTGGAAACTCCTGCTGAATATTCGTATGTTCGAGCAATTGGTGCGGATGCTGTTGGAATGTCTACTGTTCCTGAAGTAATCGTAGCGCGCCACATGGATATTCCATGTTTTGCAATTTCAATTATCACCGATCTTGGGGTCCCTGGAAAAATTAAAAAAGTGAGTGTGCAAGATGTAATTGAGGTTGCAAGTCAACAAGAACCGAAAATGACTTTAATCATGCGCGAATTAATTTCTCGAATCTAAACGATGGAAGAAGCAATTAGAAATAAATACGAAGTAGTTATTGGATTAGAGGTGCATGCTCAAATGCTTACCCAATCCAAAGCTTATTCGAACGATATCAATGAATTTGGGGCACATCCAAACTCTAACATCAGCGCAATTACGCTAGGTCATCCGGGAACATTGCCAAAGATGAACAAGAAGACAATCGAATTTGCGATAAAACTCGGTTTGGCTTGTGGCAGTGAAATTGCACGCGAACAATATTTTGCTCGAAAAAATTATTTCTACCCAGATTTACCGAAAGGATACCAGATTACACAAGATAAAACACCAATTTGTACGGGTGGATCAATTCTTATCAAACTGGAAGACGGAACCGATAAAGAAATTGGAATAACACGTATTCACATGGAAGAAGATGCTGGAAAAAGCATCCATGATGTAGATCTTTACGATACATTAGTCGATTTGAATCGCGCTGGTGTTCCATTATTAGAAATCGTTTCAGAACCAGATATGCGTTCTTCGCAAGAAGCTTATAATTACGTTTCGGAAGTGCGGAAATTAGTGCGTTATTTGGATATTTGTGACGGAAACATGGAAGAAGGTTCGATGCGCTGTGATGCAAATATTTCTGTTCGCTTGAAGGGTGCACCTGAATTTGGAACTAAAGTGGAAGTTAAAAACATGAACTCGATTCGGAACGTGCAACGCGCTATCGAATTTGAAATCATTCGCCAAATTGAAGAAATTGAAAAAGGTGCAGTGATACCGCAAGAAACGCGCTCTTTTGATGCTTTAAAAGGAACCACAATTTCAATGCGTTCAAAGGAAGCGGCTAACGATTACCGTTATTTTCCAGAACCAGATTTACTTCCTTTGGTGATGGACGAGAAACAAATCACAGCGATTAAGGCAGAAATGCCTGCTTTACCGCGTGAATTATTTTACAAGTATGTGAATGAATTTGGACTATCTGAATACGATGCATTTCTTTTAACAGACGCCAAATCAATTGCATTGTATTACGAGGAATTGATTACGCATACGAAAAACTACAAATCTGCGGCGAATTGGCTCATGGGTGATATCAAATCTTATTTGAACGAATTTGGCGTTGAAATAGACGAATTTCCTTTAAATGGAGAAAAAATTGCAGCGCTAATTCAGTTAATTGACGAAGGAAAAATCTCCAATTCTGTTGCTTCACAAAAAGTTTTTCCTGCGATGCTGAAAAGTAACAATGCTTCTCCACTTGAAATAGCAGAAAGTTTAAATTTGATGCAAGATTCCAGCGAAGATGCAATTTTAGGATTTATACAGGAAGTAATTCGGCAACATCCTGCTGAAATTGAACGGTTTAGAAATGGTGAAACACAATTAGTTGGTTTTCTTATGGGACAATTGATGAAAATTTCAAAAGGAAAAGCGGATCCAAAAGCTGCAAATGCATTAATGCGTAAAACATTAGAATCCAAGATATGAAATATTTTGCCTTTTTAACAGTGATTTTCTTTCTCTTTTCCTGCGGATCATCCACTGAAAATGAAACAATAGCAGAAAAAGAAGCAAACTTTTCCATTTCAGGAGAAATTAAGGGTGCAGAAAATTCTACTTTATTTTTGGAAGCATTGAGCCAGCAAGGATCAATCGCAGTTGCAGAAACCAAGGTTGGAATAAATGGAAAGTTTAATCTTGTAGGAAACATTCCTGGTATGGGGATTTATCAGCTTCGACTTGGTGAAGCAAAAGATAAAATTATCCCAATGACTCTTGTTCCAAAAGATAAGGTAAAACTTAAAACTTCTTTTGCGGATTTCGCAAGTAATCCAAACGTAAGCGGAACGGAATGGTCGGCCGTATTAAACACATATTTAGATTTTTTCACGGTTTTTATTGCTGGTCAAATGGAATTAGGTGAAATGGAAGGAAAAGTAAGTGAAGAAACGCTCATGGCTAAATACATGGAAATAAAAAAACCGTTGGATGCATTTTCAAAGGAACAAATGCTAGCTGCGCCTGACAATCCATTTAATATTGTATTATCCACTTCTGTTACACCAACAATGGGATTCAAGGATTGGGATCCGGAAAATTTGGAAGTTCTAAAGGTTGTTGCAGAAGCATATAAAAAACGCTATAAGGATTCTCCAATGGCTGCAACGATGGAAAATCAGGTTTTTCAAATTGAAAATGCCTATGCTGAATATAACTCTTCCCAGTCTGCTTCAGGGGTAAATTCAAGCGTTGCGCCTGAAATATCCATGAAAACCCCTGCTGGAAAAATATTAAAATTATCCTCGCTACGTGGAAAAGTAGTATTAATAGATTTTTGGGCTTCTTGGTGCGGACCATGTAGAAGGGAAAATCCAAATGTTGTGCGGTTATACAACCAATACAAAGCGCAAGGATTTACGGTTTTCTCTGTATCTTTGGATCAAGATGCTGAAGCTTGGAAAAAAGCTATCGCATCAGATGGATTAAATTGGCCAAACCACGTTAGTGATTTATTGGGATGGCAAACACCACTTGTTCAACTTTACGGAATAGAAGGTATTCCGCACACAGTTTTAATTGATCAGGAAGGAAAAATCATAGGAACAGGGCTGCGGGCTGAAAGTTTGGAACAAAAATTGAAAGAGCAATTTTCAAAATAATCAATTATGAATAAAATTAACACACTAATTTTCTTGTTTTTTAGCGTTATCGCTATCTCTCAAAAACCAATTAAGGTAAACGTTTCCGGAAATATTTTTAATACTTCTGTTGATTCAGTATCCATTTCTCAATTTTACGGATCTTCCTACAAAGATTTCATTAAAGTTCCTTTAACTAAAAAAGGTGATTTTACGGTTAATGGAACTTTACCTTCCGCAGATTATTATGTTATGCGCGTAGGAAATTCGCACGTAAATTTGATTTTACGCGATACTACTGTGCTAAAAGTATATGGTGACGGCTCAAATATTTACGCCTATTCTAATATTATTGGTTCGGATGAAACGGTGAGAATGAATGAATTTATAAAGGTTTTAACAACCTGGAATGCAAAACGGGATTCTGCTGTTGCCTTGATTCAAAAAAATCCTTCGCGACAAGAAGAAATTAGCAATGCTATGAGTACAGAATTCAATGATTACCAGCGGACATTGCAATCATTTGTTGCACAAAATCAAAACTCAGCTGCACTAATGCCTGTTGTGTCTGCCGTGAATATTGAGAACGATTTTGCGTCCTACGAATCTATTGTAAACCAATTAAATACCGCATTTGGCGAATCGCCTGCTGTGAAGGAAGTTTACAAATTATACCTACAAAATAAGTCCAAAAAGGAAGCCTCCAATATAATGGCCCCAGGAAAATTAGCGCCAGATTTTGAAGAATTAAAAGTGGATGGGAAAACTACCATGAAATTATCCGATTTACGAGGTCAAGTGGTTCTTTTAGATTTTTGGGCTTCTTGGTGCGGACCATGTAGAAAGGAAAATCCTAATGTTGTGAAATTATATGCTAAATATAAGGATGAAGGATTTACTGTAATGAGTGTTTCTTTGGATCGCGACAAAGCGGCATGGCTTGCTGCAATTGAAAAAGACAATTTAAATTGGCCACACCATGTTAGTGATTTGCAGCAATGGTCGAGCAAAGTTGGTGCAATTTACCAAGTTAAAGGAATTCCATTTACTGTTTTGATCGACAGAGAAGGAAAAATCATTCAAACAAACCTTCGTGGACAAGCTTTAGATGAAGAATTAGCGCGTATTTTCGGGCACTGATATGTCGGAAATAACTGGGAAAAATATTTACTTTGCCTCGGATTTCCATCTTGGTGTCCCAAGCTATGAAAAAAGCCTTCAACGCGAAAAAGCAATTGTATCTTGGCTCAATGCGATTGAACCAACTGCAAAAGAAATTTTTTTGGTTGGCGATATTTTTGATTTCTGGTTTGAATACAAACATGCTATTCCAAAAGGGTTTGTGCGTTTGCAAGGAAAAATTGCGGAACTAACCGATAAAGGAATTCCCATTCATGTTTTCACTGGAAACCACGATATGTGGATTTTCGACTATTTACCAAAGGAACTTGGCATTCAATTGCACCGCAAACCGATTATTCGAGAGTTTTACGGTAAAAAGTTTCTCATTGGACACGGAGATGGACTTGGACCCGGCGATCGCAGTTATAAATTCCTAAAAAAAGTGTTTGAAAACAAATTCTGTCAATGGTGTTTTGCGCGCTTACATCCTAATTTTGGAATTGGACTAGCTAATTATACATCGCGCACAAGCAGAGCCGCAACAGGCACGACAGATGAGAAATTTGAAGGAAAAGAAAAAGAATGGTTATACAGCTATTGCATGGAATTTCTGCAGAAAGAACACATGGATTTCTTTATTTTCGGTCACCGACACTTGCCATTGGAAATTGATTTAGGCACTAATTCTACCTACTTTAATCTTGGAGATTGGTTGCAATATTTCACCTATTTAGAATTTGACGGAGAAAAAGCCAGTCTAAAGAAATGGGAGGGAATAAATTAGCATTCCCCAATTCACTGGTTGAATTTAGTTTTTTAAAATAAATTAATTTCTTAAATTAGGTTGAATAAATTCAATCTGTATGTCAAACAAATTTGCAACAAACTGGACAAAAAAATAATTCAAAGCATATGTATTGTTATACGCGGCAAAT
>CANJSS010000090.1 GCA_947476955.1 Flavobacteriales bacterium | reverse complement strand
TTGTACCAGATTACACGGAATTACAAACCAAAAAAAATACTGGAATTTGGTACTTCCATTGGAATTGGCACGTGTAACTTAAGTATCGGAAATCCCGAAGCACATATTGTAACGGTAGAAGCGTGCGAAAATACCCGTTTGGAAGCATTGAAAAACTTTCAGGCTATGCATTGCGAAAATATTGAAAGTGTTTTGGCAACATTCGATCAGTTTCTAGAAGAAAAAAGTAACGAAAAGTACGATTTAGTATTCATAGACGGCCACCACGATGGCACTGCACTGCTGAATTATATGCATAAACTGGAAAGTCTTAGTCACAACGATACGCTTTTTATCCTTGACGATATTCGTTGGAGTAAATCGATGTTTGCAGCTTGGAACAACATCCGCGAATCCGAAGATTTTTCTGTAACGATAGATCTTTTTAGAATGGGTATCGTTCTAAAACGCAAACAGCAGAGAAAAGAACACTTCGTTTTAAGAATTTAAATGGCAAAATGGCACTATCTTGTGCGTTAAGAATAAGATAGTTACTATGGTTGGTTGTAAATTAGAATAAAAACGCGTTTTTAGCAAACTTTTACACAAGTAATGTGTTACATTAAAAACAATTTGCATGGTACGTTCCGGTTATGTATTTTCATCGTATGAAGAACCCGAAAAATCGGATTTTGACCGTTTATTTGATATTTTCAGTGAATTGATAACCCACACTTCTGGAGATGTGGAAGAAGCATTGGATTGGCTCAAAGTTTTAGACAAAGAATATAGTTTGACCAATGAAAAATATACATTGGATGATTTTGTGGAAGACCTTAAAAAAAGAGGCTATTTGCGCGAAGAAATCGTTCCAGACGGAAAGGGTGCTTTATCCATAACAGCAAAAACAGAGCGTATCCTCCGGAAAAATGCCTTGGAACAGATTTTTGGCTCAATTAAAAAAAACGGATCCGGAAACCATACTACTAAAAAAAGCGGTCAAGGTGACGAAGCAACAGGTGATTTTCGAGATTTTCAGTTCGGAGATGCACTCGAAAATATTTCTATAACCGAAAGTATTAAAAACGCTCAGATTAACAATGGCATTGGTGAATTCTCTATGACAGAAAGAGATTTAGTAATAGAAGATACGCACCATAAATCTCAAATGAGTACAGTATTGATGATTGATATTAGCCATAGTATGATATTGTATGGCGAAGATCGCATTACGCCAGCTAAAAAAGTTGCGATGGCGCTTGCAGAGTTAATCACAACGCATTATCCGAAAGATACTTTTGACGTTATCGTTTTTGGAAATGATGCTTGGCCCATCAAAATTAAAGAACTTCCATATTTAAATGTTGGTCCCTACCATACAAACACCGTTGCTGGATTGCAGCTTGCAATGGATATTTTGCGAAGAAAAAGAAATACAAACAAGCAAATTTTCATGATTACGGACGGAAAACCGAGTTGTGTGCGTATGCCAGATGGGCAATACTACAAAAATAGCAATGGATTGGATACATTTATCGTAGAAAAATGCTACAATATGGCAGCTCAGGCAAGAAAATTACACATTCCAATTACAACATTTATGATTGCACAAGATCCTTATTTACAATCATTTGTGGATGAATTTACGAAATCAAACAAAGGAAAAGCATTTTACACAGGATTAAAAGGCTTAGGTGAAATGGTTTTTCACGATTACGAGACAAACAGAAAAAAACGAATTAATTAATAGCATGAACACAACGATTAGCACTTTAGGAGATTTAAAAGCATCCGGATATAGTTCCAGAGATATCAAAACGGAATTGCGCGATAATTTAATACATTCCTTAAAAAATGGAATTAGCACATTTCCAGGAATGCATGGATACGAACAAACCGTAATTCCACAGTTGGAACGTGCAATTCTATCCCGTCATAATATTAATCTACTCGGATTACGCGGACAAGGTAAAACTAAAATTGCGCGTTTATTGGTGCATCTGCTGGATGAATATATTCCAATAGTTGCAGGAAGTGAAATTAACGATGATCCATTACGACCGATTAGTCGCTATTCGAAAGATTTAATCGAAGAAATGGGCGATAAAACGCCAATTACTTGGTTGCATCGGGACGAAAGATTCTTCGAGAAATTAGCAACACCAGATGTTACAGTTGCCGACTTAATTGGCGATATTGATCCTATCAAGGCAGCAACTTTAAAATTAAATTATGGCGACGAACGCGTTTTGCATTACGGAATGATTCCAAGAGCAAACCGTTGTATATTCGTTATCAATGAATTGCCAGATTTACAAGCGCGAATTCAAGTTGCACTATTTAATATTTTGGAAGAAGGAGATATGCAAATTCGGGGATTTAAGTTGCGTATGCCGTTGGATGTGAAATTTGTATTTACGGCAAATCCGGAAGATTATACCAATCGCGGAAGTATTGTGACACCTTTAAAAGATAGAATTGGTTCTCAAATTTTAACACATTATTCGGCCGATATTTCAACTGCAAAAAAAATCACCGCACAAGAAGCAGATTCGTTGGCAGATCGACAATGTAAAATTCATGTTCCTGAATTGGCAAAAGACATCATCGAGCAAATTGCATTTGAAGCGCGACAAAGCGAATATATTGATCACAAAAGTGGCGTAAGTGCGCGTATGAGTATTACGGCATATGAAAATTTAATTAGTACTGCAGAGCGTCGTGCCTTGATGAGCGGAGAAAAAGAAACCACTGTTCGCTTCAGCGATTTAATAGGAATGGTTCCTTCAATTACTGGAAAAGTTGAATTAGTTTATGAGGGAGAACAAGAAGGAACTGCATTTGTAGCGAATCAGTTGATTAGTGAAGCAACAAAAACGCTATTCTTACAGTATTTTCCTAAAATTGAAAAACTGAAGAAATCCGATCAGAAAACAGCTTACGATGCACTTATAAATTGGTTTATGGAAGCCGATTCTTTTGCTTTATCGGACGATGCAACATCAAAAGAGTATAAAAAAGCTATATTGGAAATTGAACCTTTGGAGGAGTTAATACGCATTTACCAGCCAAAAGTGGCAGAAATTGACCGTTATTTCTTGAAAGAATTCGTGCTTTGGGCATTGGTGGAATTAAAGCAACTTTCTAAAAAAAGAACAGAAGGTGGCGTGCAATTTAACGATGTTTACGACACTTTTATAAAAGGATTATAATCCATAGATTTCAGAAAGCAAACTCAATGAATTTGAATAGGACAGTTAAATTGGTAATTTCTTAAGTATTTAACCAAATCAACTGCGTTTCCTCCGGTTCTTGCATACGCTCTGCTAAACGATAATATTTATCGGATAACGTAGATAGAAAATCCTGTGCTTTTTTCCCTTCATCATTTAGTCCGAGCATAGAATCAATTCCCCAGTATTTCACCAAGTGATCTATGATACTTGCATAATCGTAGCTGGTATAAACCCCAATTTTTTGCGTAATCGTTGCGTAACTAGTATAGAAATTATTTGTTGTACCAAAATCCATTAAGGATGCTGGCATAACGATTTTCTTTTTCATCATAGCTAAGAAAGCTGAAATTCCGCCGTTTGGATCAACTTCCAAAATTTTACTCATAAAAAATTTATACGCTCTTTCGTGCAAAGCCTCTTCGCCTGCAATAGTGCTGCAAATTTTACCAAGAACAGTATCGCCAGATTTGTGTGCTAGTTTTCCTGTATTTACATGTGAAATTTTTGTTGCTCTTTCCTGGAAAGAAGTATACACAATTCCCTGGTATGGATCTGCATCCGTCTTTAAATTGATTCCATTATAAATGAGACGTTGAATGGATTTTTCAACCGATTTCATGTCTACTCTACCGCTCAAATAAAGGTATTTATTTAGAAGATCTCCATGTCTATTTTCCTCTGCTGTCCAAAGCCTTGACCATTTTACCCAAGCACTTTTACTGGAAACATTTCTATCTTCGTTAACTCCTTCCAATAAATTAAAAAAGGTTTGGTAACTTGGCAAAGCCTCTTCAGTAATCATATTTCCGATAAGAGAAACCAGCACAGTATCTGGAACATTTGCGATACCTTTCTGCAAAGCAATCACTGCATCCGGAAAATTTGGATCAGAGAAATCTGGCAAGAAATCACTTGGTTGCCAGCTCGTTTCCGGAGCTTGCATCTTATCTGTAATAAATTGACTTACATGCGGTTCTATGGATAGAATTACTTCTAACTTTTCTTCTAATTTTTCTTCTAATAACATGCTAAAACTATGTTGATTTTTTTAGATAAATTAGACCCTAAAATATCGCGGTACAAAAGTACTGTAATTTTGTTCTTTTACAATCTTTTGAGATATTAAATCGTCAATTAGCTTGGAAGAATTATACTTCAATTTTCTTAAAAAAAGATAGCTCAAAATAAAAAAGAGCGTGTTAAGTAGTATACTTATTCTTGGTTCTTTGTGCTTTTCTATATTCTCTCATTTTGAAGTATTTAATTATTTCAAGCATAAACAATATGGAAAATGCTCCTACTAGTGGGACTATAAAATGATGAAATCCCGGGTTCTCAAAGTTGAATATTTTACGCAGAAACGAAACATTCAATAATAGAATAAGCAAGCCAGATGCCGTTCCGATAATAAGAAGTAAGGCTATATTCTTTTCCAAGAGAACTGAAATTACATGCCGAGTTTTTGATAAAGTAGAAAGAATTAAGAAAATATTACCAACGATTAAAGCGGTAAATACGATAGCGCGTATTTCGCTGTCCGAGTGATTTTCGTGCAGTGTTAGAATGTAAACAAAAACAGCCATTGCAAGCAAAAACAGTCCAATTAATGAGCTTGATAGAAATTTACGCATACTGTAAAATCTCATCTTTGGATTTCTTGGCGGTCTATCCATTATACCGAATTCCTCCTTTTCTGATTCAAAAGCGATAGAACAAACAGGATCGATAATTAATTCCATAAACACGATATGCAGTGGCATTAGAAAAATAGGTATTTCTGAAAAAAACGCTGGTAATAGCGTTAAACCAATAATTGGAATATGGATTGCAAGAATATATGCCATTGCCTTTTGCAGATTATCAAATATTTTACGACCCAATCGAATTCCTGAAACGATGGAACTAAAGTTATCGTCCAATAAAACAATCGATGAAGCTTCTCTGGCAACATCGGTTCCTTTTCTACCCATCGCGATCCCAATATCAGCTGCTTTTAGCGCAGGAGCATCATTTACTCCATCGCCGGTCATTGCGACAATTTCTCCATTTGCTTTAAGTGCTTTGATAATTTGCAATTTTTGTTCTGGTACAATTCGCGCAAAGATATTGACCGATTTGATTTTTAACTTTAGTTCCTCCTCCCCCATGTCTTTCAAATCTGAGCCAGTCAAAACATTTTCATTGGAATGCATTCCTGCTTGTGCGGCAATACTTTTAGCTGTCTCCGGATAATCACCTGTAATCATAATAACCTTAATTCCAGCGCTGTAACACTCTCTAATTGCTTGGGGCACTTCTTCTCGAATTGGATCTTCGAAACCTATAAAACCGATGAATTCAAATTTAAATGCCCTTTGATCTTCAGGAATTTCCCCACCTATCCATTCGGCAGATGCCACGCCTAAAACACGTTGACCTTTTTTCGCAATATTTTTTGCTTGAATCAATAACCTATTTCTCTCTTCGGAACTTATTTTACACAGTTCGATAATAGCCTCCGGTGAACCTTTTGTATAAATTGCGTATTTTTCTTTTTGTTTTAAGTATGCACGTGACATCGCAAACAATTCCTTACTCAATGGAAAATCCTTCGCAACTAAAAGCGCGGACATAGAAGTATTCTCATTGAATTTATTGAAATACGACTCAATAGATCTCTCCATTGGATCAATAGAATCTTTATGTGAAGCTAAAAATGCTGCAGTGAGTAATTCTTGTATATTTTCGGTTTGAAGGTGAAAATCTGCTCTTTGAAAAATTTGATTTTTGTAAAAAATAGTCGCTAATTCCATTTTATTTTGGGTTATTGTGCCCGTTTTATCGCTGCAAAGTACAGTTGCAGAACCAAGTGTTTCAATCGCTGACGGCTTTCGGGATAACACATTTTTCTGTGAGAGTCGCCACGATCCTAAGGCTAGAAAAACAGTCAGAACAAGAGGAAATTCTTCCGGCAACATTGCCATAGCAGTAGCAATGCCATTTAAAAGCGATTGCATAAAATTTCCACGGGTAAAATAAAAGGATACAATTACGATTATACTTAAAATTGCGCCTATAATAAAAAGATTACGTATCAAATATTTCATCTCTCTCTGCAAGTTGGTTTGATCCTGCTCAATATATTGAAGGGATTTCCCAATTTTACCAAACTCGGTATAGCTTCCAGTTCGTGTTACTTTCATGAAACCCTTTCCTTGAACTACTAGTGTACCACTATAAGCATTGCAGTTTAGAGAATTATCTCCCTTGTTTTCTTTTATAACCGGAATGGATTCTCCGGTCAAGATGGATTCATCGACCGTTAGATTTTGACTGAAATAAATAATTCCGTCTGCCGGAATACGATCACCCTCATTTAGAATTACTAAATCCTCCCTGACAACTTCTCTTCCTGCGATTCGTATTTCCAATCCATCTCGATTAACCAATGCACGCGGGGAGGAAAGTTTTCGAAGTGCATCCAATGCTTTCTCCGTTTTTTGGTATTGGAAAAACGTAATGTAAATAATTAAAAACACCCAACTCAAAAGGATTACTCCTTCTACATAATCACCCAAAATAAGGTAAAGTGCACCGCAACACATTAGAAGAATAAACATTGGTTCCTTGATTACTTCTAAAACAATTTGCCAAATATTTTTGGATTGTGCAGAAGGAAGTTCATTGTAACCATCTTTTTTCAACTTCTCTATTGCACTAGCGGAACTTAGGCCATTAACCATTTCACATATATAAAAATAAAATTCTAGCCATTTTGGCAAGTTGGTTTATTAAAAAAACCATTTTACAGAAAAAACACATTCACTTACAAAGTAACTTTATTAGGCAGATTTAGTCAATTTTTATACATCATAAGTCGCTTAAGAAATAATACATTTATTCTCTCTCTAATTTAAACAAATAAGAGGTAATATCAAAAAAAAACTAAAATATTAGAAATAAAGGAGGATTTGACAATTGGTACGTTAGATTCAACGGATTTAGTTTAGTTCTTGTTTAACACAAACCACTTACAAAACGTGAACTGCGTGGGATTTATTTACGTGCTTCAAGTTTCTCTCATTATTAGGGTATTTAACGAAGAATTGAAACTAATTCAATATAATGATGTAGAGAAAAAAGTAACTTACTTTTCTCGTAAACCTAACAAATAAAGCCATTTTATTCGATCAACACGGTTTTCTTTTCTTAATTATATGATAAGAATCGCAAGTTTTTAAAAAAATGAACAACTAACTAATAAATCGATATATGATGAGAAAACTATTTATAGCCTTGAGCTTTGGTATTACGCAATTTTCTGTTGCTCAAACTAATCCAGCAATTACGTCTTGGTTGCTAAACACCAATAATACTAAAGGAAGTTATTATCTTACTGGTAATGCAACACCAATATTGACAACCATCAATGCCAATGTTCAACAAGTTCAGTATTCTACCAATTTTGTTTATGTTACAGCTACTGGAGTTCCAGCTTTTGTAACAGGCCCTTTTGCTACAGGTCCTGTTACAAGCGCTTTAAATAATAGTTATGTTCTTAAAATTCCTTTAAATCCAGTAGAAGCTGCAACCAAAACGGCAGTTGGTAACGGCGCAATCGCAGCTTTTATTAATGGCACAGTTGCTTATAGACCAGGGGATGGTATGTCGTATAACAATCTAAATCAATGGCATTCTAATGCAGTTTACTTTGAAAATATTGGTTTTGACTGTGCGCATGGTCACCCAGGACCAATGACGTCAGATTATCATCACCATCAAAATCCTTCCGCCTTTAATATAGAAACTGTTCCCACATCCTCAATATGTAATGTATATTTAGCAGATGGACTTTATGTTCCCAATGCTGCCACACATGGGCCGATTATTGGTTTTGCTCCTGATGGATTTCCTATATATGGGGCTTATGGATATACCAATCCATTGGATGCTTCAACTCCTATAAAGAGAATCACTCCTAGTTATCGATTAAGAAATATTACGGCAAGAACTACATTACCTGATGGAACTGCTGCTGTAGGTCCAACTTTAACACAAATGGTTCAAATTGCAGGACCGGGACAACCTCAAATTCAAGCGGTATTGGGGGCTTATTTAGAAGATTTTGAATATGTTGCTGGTTTGGGTGATTTAGATGAAAATAACGGAAGATTTTGCAAAACTCCGGAATATCCAAACGGAATTTATTGTTATTTTGCGACTATTGACGAAAACAACAAACCTGTTTATCCTTATCTTTTAGGGAATTTTTATAATGGCACAGTACTAGGTACTACACACGCAACTATAAGTGAAACAGTAACAACATACACACCCTCATTATCTGTTTCAAGTAACAATTTAGAGCAAATAGGCGTGTCATTATTTCCTAATCCTACTAGTGACGTTATTGTAGTTCAAACAAATGGCTTAACGACGAATGAGATTTTTATTGAACTTAGGGATGGAAATGGCAAAGTGATTCAAGCCCAAACCATTAAAAAAGGAAGTACAATGGCTTATTTAGACGTAACAACCTTGTACAATGGAACATATTTTGTGCATGTAAAATCCGGTGCTCTTGCAAAGAGTTATCCAGTTGTGATTACTGAATAATCAAAAAAAAATTCTCTCTGAAAAAGTTTAGGGTACTCAAAATCTTCGAAAAATTTAAAGTTACATATTTTGAAATGCCTATTTGTTGACCTTTGCTCGGGATAAGTTCACCTTGATCCAATGTCTCAGAGCTGTTTTCAAGATTTGAAAATATAATACAATCAAAAGATTTAGATAATTTGACCCTCAAATCCCTGAATTTATTTTTCATTCAGAACTATCTGAAAGGTTGAATTATCCACTCAGAGACATTCAATTATTCATTGATACTGGAGAGATTGAAGATTCAAGAACGGGATAAGCACAGGATTTGAAACAAGACTAAATCGATCAAAAAGGTGGTATTAACCCAAGTTTATTAAAGCCGAAAGAAATTGAATTCTATTTATTCCCTTGCACCAAACTCCACTCTACCCATGCATCCATTTGCGCAATTGAATTGGGTCGAAGAATAATTTCTTGTTGCTGATTTAGCAAATAAAATGTAGGGGTACCAAAAATAGAATAATCCTTTACGGGAACACTTTCCCATTTTTTATAATCGCAATAAACGAAAAACGGATAGGATTTCACGGCTTGCTCAAAAGCAGTGGAATCGGTGTCTAAAGAAATATACACTACCTCAACGCCTAGATTTTTCCATTTTGAATAGTGTTGAATTAATGGCGGCAATTCCTCGGTACATTTTGGGCACCAACTTGCTCCAAAAACCAGCAAGGTATAAGGTGTTTGTATTTGGGAAAGGCTATTCAACTGATTTTGTTTTACGCCATTTGCATAACCTAGTTCTATAAATGCGATATCGGGAGCGATATTACCCATCTTCATGGCGCGATAACTTTCTAGTTGCCGGGCTAGATTGCCATCTATGGAGCAGCTTGTTTGGTTCAACACTTTTAAAGCCAGATACTCAGATGCTGGAAACAAACTATGTCTTTCTAACAAATCAAAAAGATAATTTGTAACTTCATTGAGTTTTGTATCGTCTTTGACCAAATTGACCATCATAGCATCAATTGAGTGTTGCATTTCTATAAACACGGATTCCAAAGGTTTTCCGCTATTTTCAAGTAACCAAAAATGACTTTCGATGACATCTTTAAACAAACCACTTTTATAAAGACGCTTGTCGGTATAATCAATTGTTCTAAAGGCTTGAATGGTGGCCGGTATTTCCTCTGTGCGATGCTGCGCAACAACCGATACGGAACTTACTAATTTGCGCATCGGTAAAAACCAACGGCAGTAGCTCTCTTTGGGCAAGCTTTTCAAAAAAGTAGCATCTTCCTCATTGATGCGTTTTCTTTCTTTTTGAATCGCTTTATTTGGTGCATTTTGCCCTTCAAAAAAAGCATCTTCCCTATATATTTTCTCTAAATATTCCCAGGCACTCAGGGCTTGTTCCCGTTTAGAATGTTCTTTTGCATATTGCTCAAACCATTGGTTTTCTTGGCCTTTTATTATTTTAATCGTTTCGATAATGTTCAAGGACTCCCCAATTATTTCCATATTTTCTCCGCTAAGAATTACAAACAACGGTTTACTGTCAGTTGAGATGAGATACCCCATCCCATAATCTGCTGAGGAATAGGTTAATTTGAAATTGCCGGTTTCTTCTATTGTTGATAAAGAAATTGGATAGGTTTTCAATCCGCTGAACCCTTCTAGTTGGATGGGCTGATTGCCTAATAGATTTAAATTTCCCGTAATACTTTGCGCATTCAACAAAGAATTGTAAAACAGTGTTAATAATAAGGTTGCAATTGTTTTTTTCATTTTTTAAATTCGGTAGATGTAAGATTGCTAAAGGTACTTTCCATTCGTTGTAGGTCATTTTAACCTTTGGATCTTTTAATGGTAAAAAATATTTTCAATAGGGCAACTGCAACTTTATCGTAACAATTCTTTCTGAGATATCCTCAAAAGTCAAATTACCTTTTTCAACTTCACCAACAGGAAAAGCGACGCTGCATATATCTTCTCCCGCACTTTTTAAATATATTGCACCTTCACTATAATTTTGTACCCTTTTTTCAAACACAACAACTTCTTGGTTTTAAATCTTTTAAAAAAGTCCCTTCTTAAATTAGGTGAAAGTTCAATTGCTTTCTGCTGAATTCATTTTCGCTGCAGTAGTCGTTATAATTCGTTTTTTTCAAATCAAACCAAGATCTAAACGGTTTTTAAACTATATCACCCTTTGGCATGCTCAGGCAGCGCACTTCGAATTCGTTAAAGCTATGCTCACTTCGACAGACTCATTGCATCGCAGGGTAAAAAGTATCAATCCATAATGCAACGAACAGCTTGCCCGTTACCTCGGGAGTTGCCGAACAGGTAGGTACCGCTGCCATTGAAGATCACGTAGCTCGAAAGAGCACCGCTAACCGCACTGCTCCAATAGTAGCCGATACTACCTATATCGTAGAGCGAACCATCGGCGTTGTTACGCGCGCCACCCACTGGTAATTTAAGCGGAGAGCCAAAAGCACCTGCTGCGCCACTGCTACTCCACGTTGAATATTCGGCAACCAACTCCGTATCGGTCGGTAAACGATACCCACTTGGGCAAGGATTGTTTATGCCACTTACCCCCTGCCATAAGAGATCAGGATTAGTGCCGCTGTACCAGTTACTTGATCCAACAAGAAAGGAACTCCCAGGAGAAGTTGAAGTGCTTTGTCCTGTAATTTGATTTGATGTTGTTATTTGATGGCCATCAGAACCTCTTCCCCATTGGAATAAATCACCATAGGAATTGGCATCAGTAGAACTTGTGGCTACTTGCGTGGCGCCTAAATTACGATCTAACCAACATTTAGAACCAGTACTTGACACGGTGCCGTAGGTGACACTTGCGCCATTGTAAGTAAACGTTACTGTAGAAGTACCGCAGAGAAATGCTACATTAACTGTTCTGATTAAATTACAAGTTTGTCCACCTATGTTT
>CANJSS010000089.1 GCA_947476955.1 Flavobacteriales bacterium | reverse complement strand
TGTTGCGCCAGAAAGCACATAAGCAATCGAAGCTACGGTACAATTATCGGTTGCTGTTGCGTTCCACGCTGTTCCAGAATGTGTATAGGTACAAACGCCCTGGTTTGCAACAACGTTTTGGTTCCCACTTGCCCCACAGGAAGTAATAATAGGATCGGTTAGATCTTGCACATTTACAAGGAAAGAACACGTGTCAGTATTTCCTGCGCCATCTGTTGCGGTCCATGTTACGAGTGTTGTTCCAAGGTTGAAAACCTGGTTGTTAAGACTTGTTCCCGTTCCGGTTGTTGCGCCAGAAAGGACATAGGTGATGGATGCTACGGTGCAATTATCCGTTGCAGTTGCATTCCATGTCGTTCCAGAATGCGTATAGGTGCATGTTATCGAACTTGTATTGACAATCTTATTATTTACACAAGAAATTTGTGGATCTGTTATATCAAGAACTGTTGTAATGGTAACAGAATCGATTGCAACACACATATTACTATCCGTTGCGGTAATAAAATATTCTCCTGCAGAAAGCGCAGAAATTGCTTGCGTTGAGGCCGCGTAACCATTTGGACCACTCCAAGAATAGTTATATGGAATCGTTCCGCCGCTTACATTGCTATTGGCAGCGCCATCATTTCCGCCTGCACAAGTCGTTTCCTCGACCATTATTGCTGAGACAACTAGCAATTCTGGCTGGCTGAGATAGACTGGAAGAGGGCCAAAAGTACAACCGTTCAAATCAGACATATTCAAGTGGTATAAACCAGCAATTAATCCACTAATATCTTCTGTTGTTGCTGAAAATGGCATCGGACCAGTCCAACTAAAGGTATATGGCATAATTCCACCAGTTGGACTCAAATTTATAGATCCAAGCGTGTCGCCAAAACAGTGGTTATTAGAGTACGTAGCGCTGGCATTTAATTGGGATGGTTGCGCAATTGCAACGCTATCTGTTGTTGTACAACCGTTTAAATCAGTAACTGTTACTGTGTACATTCCAGGAGCTAAATCAACAAGATCCTGGTAGTTTGCTATTGGCTTTCCACCGCTGAACCAATCAAAAAGATATGGATATTCTCCACCGCTGATTGTTAAATCTATTGTTCCATTTGCATCTCCGAAGCATTTTATATCTGTTGCTACTAGCGCTAATTCAAGAGAATCAGGTTCTGTAATTGTAAAAGATTTATAGGTCATACAATTCGTTTGATCCATAACCGATACAGAATAGTTTCCAGCAGCGAGTTCGGAAACGGACGTAACATTTATTGGACCATGTGACCAAATAATTGTGAATGGGTCATCGCCATTAATTATTATCAAACTAGCTGTCCCGTTGGATTGTCCGTAGCATAAAACAGGCGTTATATTTACGTTCAAAATAAAATTATTGCAAGGTGGCTGACTGATACTCACACTGTCCATTTTTATACACCCATTTGCATCGGTTATTTCTACCGTGTAGGTAGTTCCTGAAGGCGAAGAACTCAAATTCATAGCGGTTTGAGTTGTTTGTGAGCCAGGTTCCCAATTATAGGCGTAACCTGGAGTTCCACCAGACGGATTTGCTGTTGCTGTGCCATTTGATCCATCAATTATCGTCACATTGGTTTGAGTCATTATATTCGTAATGTTGGATGGTTGAAGAATTGTTGTGCTCGCTAAATCATAACAGCCCAATGAATTTGTAACGAGAACAGTATAGGATCCCGCGCTTAAATTTGTTGCAACTTGGGTAGTTTGGGCAGGAATGGAATTCCACAAATAGGTAAAAGGAGAATTTCCACCTGAAAGAATTGTAGCTGCCGCTGTTCCATCGGAATCGCCATAACAAGAAACTGATGAGCCTGTAGCACCAACATTGAAATTGGAACACGTAAAATCATTTACAACAACACTTCCTTCCGCAATACAATTATTACTATCCGTTACTTCTACTGTATAAATTCCGTAGCAAAGCGTATTGGTGGTCGTTTGTGTGGTTTGAGTATTGGACCATAAATATGTATACGGATTATTTCCTCCAACGACCGCAACAGATGCGGAACCATTGCAAGCACCATCAATCGTTTCGTTTATACTAGACATATTTAAAATGATTGGATTGGGTTGTTGCAATGTAATTACGCCATTTCCTATACATCCAATTGAATCATATACAAATAAACTGTATGTTCCAGCCGAAACTTGAATTGTAGTATCCGTTTCGCCTGAACTCCATGCATAACTATACGGCAGTATTCCACCTGTGGCATTTGCAGAAACCGCGACAGAATCGTTGTAACAAGCAATAATATCCGCAGTTGGGTTCACATAAATAGTATCTGAAAAGGAAATTAGCATGGTGTCTTTGGCATTTGCACAACCACCCCCGGCTCCGGTACTTTGTAGAATCAAACTGACAAAGCCAGCATTTAATTCTGCAGCAGAAGGCGTGTAAACCGTTACCAAGCTAGTATTATTTGGATTAAATGTTCCCGTTCCCCCAGTCCAAATTACCCCGGAAGCATTGCTGGCAGATCCAGATAATGCTGCCGATGGGTTGGTTGCACATTTCATTAAATCCATTCCTGCATCTACTTCGGGAGGATCAGAAGCTAAAACAGGCACAGAAACAAAAACTGCGGGACACGTTGGAGAAGTTAAACTATCTTCTACACGAACCGTGAAGGATTCTGTATTGGTTGCGGTATACGTGTTCAACAAGGAAACCGTATCCATTGTACTATTTACCCATAAATAGGAATAATCGAAAGCCCCACCCGCAGCAGTTGCGGTAAGTAATACGCCAGGTCCATCCGAACAGATATATGCCGGATTTGGTGATACATTCAACGTTAGAGCGCTGTAGGTGTATAGCCGCACCGTATCACAAGGTGCATAATTACCGCACGCAATCGCTTGTGGCGTTCCACAGATTTTATAATCTATCCAAGTAGGCGTTCCAGTAATTGGAGTGAATGAGGGAGTTGCACAATTTACGCAGGACAAAAGCGAATTATATGCTCCGGGAGTTGTATTCCCCGTTGAAGAGTTAATGGAAGTTATCGAGATACTGTTTAACCCATAAATGTCCAAAGGCAAGGAACATCCGATTCTAGTACCTTGATCGCTCGGGAAAGTAGGCTTTGGAATTTGCCGGAAGATGTACTTAATTTTGTTGTTTCCAGGTTTACTGTAAACAATTTTATGCGGACCAGATCCAGTAATACAAATGGGTTGACCACCAGGGATACTAGTGCCACAAGCACCTGGAATCAATAAATTCCCTCCAGAAATAATGTTATAATTTCCAGATCCGCCAGGATCAGCATAGCCGGGCGCTACGATTAATTCAAACATTGCAACATTCGGATTTAAAACAACGTAAAACGAAACGTATCTGTCTCCATCGCCACAGCAGCCTGTTTGCCTTGTAAACTCTGGTGTTGTGAATGATGTTGTAGGATTTGCAGAAAGGTCCAAATTGAAAAAAGGGACGTTCGATGTGCATTCCGGTAATTGCGATTGCGCGAAAGGATTACTTCCTAATTGGAGAATTCCGAGCATAAAAACAAGAATTTTGCTTTTTTGGAGAAACTTGCTCATAAGGTTGGGTTTTTAGTTTGCTATTGATAAAAAGTATTTACAGCAAATGTAGAGTAGAGAATAGGCAGTCAAATTCTTATTTCTACGAGACTGAATTCATTTTCAGCAAAACGAGTGTATTATTCAGTCTAAAAAAAAGGCAGGTTTTTAGCAGGTTTGGAATCGTGTTTTTTTTGAAATTAAATACATGTAATTGCCTTTAAAGTTGATTTTTCAATGGTTTTCAAGGCAAATCCGCCTTTTTTATCCATTATTTCAATTTTTGTTAAACATTTCTTGTTTAGTTCATTTGTAATTTTTAAGTTTGATTAACATTAAGAGTTCCGATTATCTTTAGGCAGTTGTTCAAAGAAATCTGGAAGCCAACCGATCCTTCGGCAAGCTCAGGACGGCGTCTGCAGAAATGTAGACACGTTTAGAGATTTCGAATGCAGGGCACGGTGGAAAAATAGATGTGAGGCGAGGTCCTAAAAACAAATGCAAATCCTCCTTTAGTTTCTCTTAGTGGTTAATTGTTTAACGTTTAAATAATGAAATCATGAAAAACACACTTTTAGCACCCGCTAAAGTTTCGAAGCCGAAAGTCAAGAACCAAGTGAAAGTTCAACTTCGGGAAGAAAAACAAGTAATTGTGCACTGTTCCATTCGAGGTACTTTTGGTTTAAGAACAAGGATCTGGAAAACAACCTATTTGATTACAGAAGAAGACAAAAAAATCCCATTGCTATTTTGGGAAGGAATAACCTTGTTTCCCGAATGGACGCGCGTCGATCGGGAAGGAATCTTTCAGTTTACGCTTATCTTTTCAGGCTTACCAAATGATTGTAAGATCTTTTCCATGGTAGAGGAAATACCCGAGCCAGGAGGTTTTTTGGTGCGTAATATTTCCAGAAATAAAAAAGATGTATATAGAATAAGCCTTTAAAGTTTTCTGTAACCATTCAAAAAAACAGAACAAATAGAATAAACATTAAGAGTTCCAAACTTCTTTTTACAGTTGTTAAAAGAATTGGAAGCCAACCGATCCTTCGACACGCTCAGGACGGCGCCCCTTCAATAAGTCAAAGGGACGACAAAAAGAGCAAGCGAAATGCAGGGCACGGTGGAAAAATTGATGTGAGGCAGCGCCCTAAAAATAATTGCAAATCCTCTTTTATATTTCTCTTAATGTTAAATTGTTTAATCTTTTAAATAAAAGAAAAATGGAATATGTGTTAATTGTAAAAGAAGGATTTAAAGAAGAAGTCACAGGACATATGGAGGAACTGGAAAAACTGACTAATGAAGACTTGATCAAGCGGTATAATCGACAAGTTGAAATTGGTATCGTTGGGGTCTATGCCCAAGCCGTTTTTTTGGCTTCACTGCGTTATGTTTTTTTAGAACGTTTTGGCAAAAGTCCAGTTTCTATTGACAGAATAATTGTAAAATTAAACGACAAAGTAATGCTTAAGGAAGGTGTTTTATATTACCTTAATGAGGAAGAAGTGCTTTAATAAATAACTGTAAAAATAAAATATGAATAATCAAATAGAAATATATAACGACTTTCAAAAAATGAATGATCACCAATTAATAATGCACTACAATCAAGAACTCGGAAATCCAGTCTGGACAAGCTCAAGAGAAGTATTTTTTACTGCGTTAAACGCTGAATTTAAAGAAAGAGGAATAGACTGCAAGGCAATATCCGATGGTGGAAATGGGCTAAATTTGAGTAAAGAATATGAGGCTTTTATTTCTGGCAAAAAGGTGTTTCTAAAAAAGGATTTTCTAAATACTCCTTCACGCATCGAACTCGATTTTAAAAGTGAAAGAATAAGTCAAAAAATGGAATGTTATTTCAAAAGAACGATTTCTCATTCAATCAATTTATTTCAATTATTAGAGCATACTGAACAGTCTATTCTGCTATCTTTTGAGCACGAGCATCTGCAAACAACCATCGACGGAACTGGAATCCACAATTATTTAATGGCTGGTTTTGATGCACGCAATAAATTAATTGGCATCAGCTTTTTCAACCAGTCGGGAACAGGAACGTTTGGTATTCAAACCCAGGCTAAAAGTGTTTTTGTCTTTCCCCAAAATCAGTTTGATTTTTATGCTTCAGAAATTGGAGGTTTTGAATTGGTTATGAAATAAATGGTGAAAAAAAAATGAGCGGGATTAATTTAAATTCTGCTCATTTTTAATGTGAAATCGTAAACCTCAATGAAAAGATTTCCGTTTACTTTCTGATCTCAATACAGATTACACCACTGCTATTTTCGATCGATTTTAAAGTTGTTTTTTATAAGAGAATATTTAAAAATAGAGACATATTAGACATTGTTGAAATAATTATATTGCTTTTCACAATTTAATATTTCCAAGAAATTTGTGAAGAGATCTATTTATTTTAGCGTATATATATAGTGTTCCTATTTTTTATAGTTCAATACGTCTTCCTAATTTTAAGTACCTATTTTAGTTTTTTAGTAAGTATTTTTTAATTTTTCAGTATAAAATATTGGATTTTGATTTATTTTTTTAAATTTGAATGTTAATTAATTATTTAGTTACTAATAAGTAATTATGGTGAAAAGTACAATATGTAGAAGAAGCCTAATAATTTAGAATTAATCACCATTATATATTTAATACTAGCATAAAAAGGAAATGAACAACCAAGTTAAAAAAAATAGATTTATAAAGAAATTCTCAATTGAACAGACAGAAGAGGAAGCAGGTTTGAGCCCGTCTTATAATTCTAAAAGAAAACGCGGAATAATTCCAATTACTAAAAATTTCATTTTATCCGTTGCTGCTATTTTTGATGTAGATACTTTTAGCACGATTAAAAAAGAGGATAAGCAAAAAGCTACTTTGTTCGGAAAATTTGAAAAATGGTTTGACTTGAACTTCGGTTGGTTTTTTGTAAATGGTCGCAAGTCGGATTCATGGGAATATGAGGATAAACGAAAAATTCAAGGATAAATAAGTGCGCTTAAATTTTTTATACTATTAAGGATCTAGGAAAAATGAATCAGCTGAAAAGCTGGTTCATTTTTTAATTTATTTGACACCCTCTGCTATTGATTTCTCAACATAATTTGGTCAGAATTTAAAGGTTCCTTGGGTTTTTAAGCGTTATGGCATTTTTTTACACACTAGGCATCTTTTTTTCTGAAAGTTTCGTCTCGATATTGTTTTTGATACGAATAGAAATAACATTTTGAACAGATGAGATTAATTATAGTACTCTTTTTGCTTCTTTACGCTGGTTTAATCTTCTCACAAACTTCCGTTTCTGGAGGGATTTATCAAAACACAACCTGGACCTTAGCCGGAAGTCCTTATACTGTGACAGGTTCTATTGTTGTTTTTCCAGACAGAACACTCACGATTGAACCTGGTTGCGAAATAATCTTTACAGCAGACAATACCTTTAATATAGGAAATTTTATTTATTTAGAAATCAGAGGAACATTAATCGCATTAGGAACTGATTCCAACAAAATAAAATTCACAAGTAGTGATACAACAGATGGTTTTTATAACTGGAATGGTATAAATATTAAAGGCAGCCAAGGCGGAACTTGTCAATTGGATCGAATTGAATTACACAATTCATGGTACGGAATTTATAATGATATCGTGGAACCTGGAGTAACTTACGCATTTACAAATTCTCGATTTAAGAATAACAATTATGCTCTTCAGTTCAATGCCAATTTGAATTATACCAATTGCATTTTCGAGAAAAATGGGGTTGGTCAAGCAGCGCAAATATCCTATGGATCAATGGCAGCAACAAACTGTCAATTCATACAGAATTTTTGTTCCGTAACTTGGTCCAATTATATCAATTTAAACAATTGTGTATTTACTGGAAACACCAATAATATAATCGGTTGTCCAGGGAGTGTGCAAAACTGCAGTTTCATTAACAATGCTTTTGGATTTGCTGAAACGTCTAATTTGCAAATTTCAAATTGCGTCTTTGAAGGAAATGACGTTGGAATTGACGATAATGGTTCTTCGGTGATTTCGAATTCCCAATTCTCAAACAACAATATTGCAATCAAACTTGGGGAAAATTCAGTTTTGACAAACAATACCATAACCTTGAATGAAACAGGTTTACAAATTCGCGGTTTCAATCCAGCAAACACTCAAATTGCAAATAATCAAATCTGTAACAACCTTCTTTACAACCTGGAGAATTTAACAGACAAAAATTTTCAAGTAAATGCGAATTGTTTTTGCTCGTCTGATTCTGCTACCATTGAAAATGGAATATACGATGGTTACGACGATATAACGAGAGGTTTGGTTAATTATGCAATTTACGACGATTCCTGCACAACTATCTTAGATTTAATAACAAAGATTGTCTTGGAAGAGCAGGCAGGTCTAGCAGAAAGCCAAGCAAAATGGAATATTTTCAATGTGAACGATGTACTGCATGTTTCGATAGTGAAAGAAACAGAAGTAAAAATCTACACTACCACAGGACAACTAGTCGCAGCGAAAAAGCTTTTTTCAGGTGAAAATTTGGTGCAGTTAGATGTGCCTCCAGGAAACTATATCCTAGCAGACACTGAAGGGAATAGGCACAGGTTTTTAATTTGGAATAAATAAATTTGGAATACCAGAGATGTACGAGAAAAGAAGCTTTTAGTATGCAAAAAATAGCAACGTGTATACTGGCAAATCTATTGGTTTTAAGCATGTTTGCGCAAAAATATTCCGATACAACTATTCAAAATGTCCATTATAATTGGGTGAAATACGATTTAAACAAAAATCCATATGAAATTGGACAAGATTACCGAAACGGTATAAAAAATGGCACGTGGATTTATCGGGATCAAAATGGAAGAATAACCCGAATTGTGAACTATACAAACGACACACTTTCAGGTTGTGCCGCATATTTCGAATACTTGAACGATCCAATCGCAACTAAATCTTCGGGTTTAATAATAAATGGAAACAAAGTAGGCGAGTGGATTTACGAAATAAAAGCGAATCGGAATCAGCAATGGCGTATTTGGGAAAAAAAAGGTATACTTCTTTATGATATAACGGGAAGATTGATTTCAAGATCCGCCTTACATAAGAATGGCACTAAATACTTTGAAGCTTTTTACGATCTAAAAGGCGAAGAATGCTATTGGAAATTCTTCAGTAAAAATGGTAAATTACTTCGAGAAACGCATGAATATCCTTACATAATAGTGGCCCTATGAAAATAATTATTTGTGTCTGCCTTTATTTAATCATTTTCATTTTCAGTTCTTCAACGAATACGGTGTTTTCCCAAGTAACAGAAACACCTGCTATCGTTTATTCCACGCTCGATGTGCAGGAAAGTAATAGTTTACGCTTTGAATTGAATCACCTACCAAGTTCGTGTCCGGAATGCGATGGTTGCATCTGTAAAACAGTGGTTGTTTACGATAAAAATGGCAAAATACTGCACAATCAGCGCATAGATGGAAAGAGTAATTCCCCTCGAATGATTGACAAAATGGATGTGTATGACTTTAATTTTGACGGCTTTCCCGACTTTCGTTTGGTGGATTTTGATGTCAACTACGATAGCTATTATATTTACCAACCACTTTCAGGGAATTTTTTAATTCATCCAATTTTGAGTGGGAGCAGCAATCTGTATTTTTATTCTGAAACACTTGAAGCTATTGGATTTAAGTATGGTCAATTGGATGTAGATTCAAAAAATATGAAATTAGGTCAGGATTTAAATACGCACCGTTATCACCTCACCGGAACGAATCTGGAGCACATCGAAATCGAATCAAAACGGATATTCTTTCCATGGACTGATCGTCAATTTTATGAAGACACACTTACACCTAAATATTTGCATACCAGAAAATGCACATTCAAGAATTTCGTTTTAGAGCAAATCGGAGACGTTGAGATCACACAGCAAGATTTTTCTGCTTTTCCGGTGAACAAGGATACTATAAATCAACGGATAAAACCCGTTAATTCCGAATATTTACAGCATAAGATTGGCTATAAGGAAGCTGTGCCAAGTAACTATATTCTCTACCGTGACCGCGCAAAAGACACCACTTTCCAAAATAAATATTATGGATGGGTTGTGTACGATTTAAATAGAACACCATTTGAAATTGGCGAAGATTACACAAATGGCATAAAAAATGGGAAATGGATCAAACGTGACCAGCAAGGGAGAATTATTTCTGTTGAAACATACCGCAACGATTCCCTCAATGGAATGGCCAATTATTACTATTACCACAATTTTCCGTGGAATGTTACCCGTATTTATGGACTTAACCTTAAAGGTTACAAAGTTGGGGAGTGGACTTATTTGCAAAGTGGAAGATTCAAATCCCTTGAAGGGAGATGGTATAAGGACCAAGTTAGAACGTATGACTTAACTGGAAATTTGTTTTCAGTTGCCAATTTTATAGAAAAGGAAAAACTAGAAAATAAATTGTTTTATTCCGCCAACAATAAAGTAGTATGGTATTTTTCATTTACGAAAAAAGGAAGAATTAAAGAAAGTGTATCCAATCCGACTCAAAAAGGAACATTGGATACACTGGAGTAGATACAACTTTGAAACAGTATAATAGGCGATCTGTTGGACATAGAGACTTTATCAAGCGATTTATTCAATAAGTAAGCCACCTTCCCGTGGTTTTAAACTAAAAACATCTAACTAATTAGTTAAAAAAGTCAGAGCAAGCTTCATTTTATGTGATTCATAATAGAATTGAACGATAAGAAACGCTCAACTTACTAATTTGCCATTAGAAAATTCAAAACAGAATCTCAAATATTAAAATCTTCTATAAAACGTATAAATCTACATGGTAATTTCGGATTTTTTTTTCACGAATCAGTTTGCTCTGAAACCCAGTTATATTCGCTTTTTCAGGAATTTTTTCAACTAATAAATTAATTTTAAAAAAAAAAAAATGGTTTTTTTTTTTGTATTTTAAACTTTTTTAACATTAATTTGTTCAATTAAGTATTGGAGTTCAGATACCAATTTAAAAAACGGGGAGTAACTGAAAATCCTTAAGAGTAGGGCTATTATTACTAATAAATTTTATGGAACATTTATCAATTGCAAGTGATAATTATGTAGCGTTTACATTTTTTATCGGAACAATGGCTATGATGGCCGCATCAGTTTTTTTCTTCTTTGAGTTGAGCAACACATCAGCTAAATGGAGAACATCAGTATTGGTATCAGGTTTGATTACTTTTATTGCAGCAGTTCACTACTACTACATGAGAGGTTACAATCTTGAGACTGGAGAATCTCCAACATTCTTCCGCTACGTGGATTGGATTTTGACAGTTCCTTTAATGTGTGTTGAGTTTTATTTAATCACCAAAAAGGCAGGCGCTAAGATTGGTTTGTTGTGGAAATTAATTTTCGCTTCATTGGTAATGTTAGTAACTGGTTACTTTGGAGAAACTATCGACCGCGGTAACAGTGTTATGTGGGGTGTTTTATCTGGTGCTGCATACTTCTATATCGCTTACCTTGTATGGTTCGGTGAAGTTGCGAAATTGGCTCAAACTGCAGGACCTCAAGTTGCTAAAGCAACAAGAATCCTTGCTTGGTTTGTATTAGTTGGATGGGCAATTTACCCATTAGGTTACATCTTGGGTACGCCAGGTGGAATCTTTGGAATCCAATTAGTTAGCGATCCTGAAGCTGCATCTCATGCAATGGACATCGTTTACAATATTGCTGATGCAATCAATAAAATAGGATTTGGTTTGGTTATATATGCTTTGAGCAGAAAAGAAGACTAAATGAATTTCAGCTTTTAAAAAGCCAAAAGGTGAGTAAATATTTTTACTCACCTTTTTTTATGAACTCGATTTATGTAAAATCTTAAAATCAAATTGATACTAAAAGGATTTAATAATTTTTATTTGCAATTAATGCCACCTAACTAGTTTCAAACGTTAATTTTATTTACTCTATAAAAAAGTTATTTGGATCGTAAGGTGTTGTGGAGGAAGGTTTTTTTTAAACAAAAACCCTAAGACATTGATACATCTTAGGGTTTTCTAATCTCAACAGCCATATTGAGCTTCTCTTTTAACGTTAGCGTTTTGCGGTCTGGACGGGCTTCTCGGCTGAGCCGAGACGCCCCCATGCATAACAGGCGTTTATTC